>NZ_DATMFZ010000274.1:0-10957 GCF_035556675.1 Geminicoccus sp.
CGAGGATCTGTTCGGCCGGATCTCGCTCTCGAATGGCACGACGCTGGGCCTGGCCGAGCTGGACAACAATGGCGACGGGGTGATCGACGGGGGTGACCGGGGCGTGGTGCTGCAGGAGGACGGCCTGCTGATCGACATCGCGGCGCTGGCGCGGTTCCACCATGCCGACCGGTTCGATCCGCTCGGTCCCTCCACCCTGCTGCTGGACGGCATCCAGGAACTGACCGTCGACGACTTCATGCGCCGCCCGACCGAGGGCGCCGACGAGATCGTGGCGACCTCGGCGGCCGACACGCTCCGCCTGGGCGGCGGCGACGACGTGGCCCGCGGCGCCGAGGGCGACGACGTGCTGATGGGTGAGGCCGGCAACGACCGGCTGTTAGGCGAGGCCGGCAACGACGTGCTGGCTGGCGGTGCCGGCGACGACCTCCTGTCCGGCGGCAGCGGCGCCAACCGCCTCATGGGCGGTGAGGGCAGCGACTTCCTGGAGGGCAGCGGGCAGCCGGGTGCCTCGGGCGACTTCATGGCCGGCGGGGCCGGCAACGACCGGATCCAGGGTGGCCGCGGCAATGACGTGATCCAGGGCGGTGATGGCGACGATGCGCTGGCCGGCCGGCGCGGCAGCAACCAGGTGTGGGGCGGGGCCGGCGACGACCTGATCGAGATCGGCATGGACGATCGGATCCATGCCGGGATCGGCGACGACGTGGTGCAGGTGGCGAGCCGCCGGGACCATGAGTATGTCCGCCGCTCGGAGATCACGCTCGGCAGCGGGCAGGACCGGTTCGAGATGACCGGCAAGGCCGATGAGCGCTACGGCCGGGGCTTCCATACGCTGCTCGACTTCCGCCCAGGCGAGGACCTGCTGGGCGAGCTCGGCTTCGGTGAGGGCCGGACGATCGGCTTTGCCGAGCTGGACGGCAATGGCGACGGCGTGGTCGACCAGCGCGATCAGGGAGTCGGCTTCAGCCAGGGCGGCCTGATGATCAATCTGCATCAGGTGGCCGAGCAGACCCATGGCGCGTTCACGATGAACGGGCCATCGGCGCTGCGGCTGGTCGGGGTGGATGCGCTGCGGCCGGAGGATTTCGTCCAGGGATGAGGTACAGCGGACAGGCTTGCCGAATATTGCTGCAGCATCACAAAAACATTGCCGATCGTACATGAATACGATTGACCTGATGGCTCTCCTCGCACATCCCTGGCAGTAACCTTCATCAGCAGGGGATAGGCCGTGGCGCAGCTGACCGGCACCAACGGAAACGATCGGATCGTCGGCACTGCAGGCAACGATACAATAGACGGCCTGCGCGGCCACGACGTGCTTTATGGTCGTGGCGGAAACGACACGCTCTACGGCCGTCTCGATAATGACCAGATCTACGGCGAAGCCGGCAATGATCTGGTGAGCGGTGGCCCTGGGGACGACTTCATCTACGGTGGCGACGGCCGCGACCGCCTGTGGGGCGATGACGGCCATGACAAGATCTGGGGCGGTGCCGGCAGCGACGACCTGTATGGCGGGTCGGGCGACGACGTGCTGCGCGGCGAGGCCGGCAACGACAAGCTGTGGGGCCAGGACGGCTTCAACATGCTGAGCGGTGGCGACGGCGACGACGAGCTTTATGGCGGCAATGGCCGGGACCGGCTCTGGGGGGATGCGGGCAACGACAAGGTCTGGGCCGGCCAGGGCAATGACGACCTGTATGGTGGGGCCGGCAACGACGTGCTGCGTGGCGAGGGCGGCAACGACAAGATCTGGGGCGATGCCGGCTTCGATTCGCTGAGCGGTGGTGCTGGCGACGACACCATCCTGGGCGGCGACAACCGCGACCGGATCTGGGGTGATGCCGGCAATGACCAGCTCTATGGGCAGCACGGGCCGGACGACCTGTATGGTGGCGTCGGCGACGACCTGGTGATGGGCGGGGATGGCAACGACACGCTCTATGGCGGCGACGGCGGCAGCGTATGGGGTGAGCATGACGGCGGCGTCAGCCAGAACGAACAAGGGGAGCTCATCCAGGACGGCAATGACCGGCTGGAAGGCGGTGCCGGTGATGACCGGATCTTTGCCGGGCTGGGCGACGATCTGATCCAGGGCGGCGACGGCAACGACTATATCGAGCCGGGTGCCGGTCTGAACATCGTCTATGCCGGTGCCGGCGACGACGAGATCGCCATGCCGCATGAAGGCTGGTTTGATGAGCAGATTGGCAGCGGCTCGATGATTCTGTTCGCCGGCGACGGCAATGATCGTGCCCTGGGCGGCTGGCAGGACGACAATTTGCGCGGCCAGGGCGGCAATGACACGCTACTTGGTGGCTATGGTGACGATCGGCTGGATGGTGGCGACGGCAACGACTTCCTGAATGGGCATACCGGCGCGGATCGGCTGATTGGAGGAAATGGGGACGACACGCTCAAGAGTGGCGAAACTCAGTCCGAGTGGGGGACGTCGATTCTGTCGGGAGGAGACGGAAACGATACGTTCATCTACGATATGTATGGAAGCCTCGACTCGGTCGATAGCCCCAACAATAGTTTCTTCTACATCAATGATTTGATTTCCGATTTCAGCGAAGGTGATAAGCTCTCGATTTCATGGGGGCAGTATTCTGCTGCGGACGATGCAAGCGAACATTACAATTTCAATTTTGATGATCTTGACACGAACTCAGATGGCTCAATCACGGATGCCGATGATGCGGTGACGACGGAATGGGCATCGTTCATGGGCGATGTTGAACAGAGCCTAGTCATCGACATAGGCAAGTTCTTTGGATCCGTGCAACTCGAGTACCGGGGTTCTGATGCTCCTGTCGATCCGCCGCCACCCACTGGAGAGAGCTGGGGCAACGGCACCATCACCCTGTTCGGCGTAACCAGCCTCACCGCGAACGATTTCGTAGTGGGTTAACGTCCGCGCAGACTTGCTGGAGTGTACTAGGGAAATGCCCGGCTCCTGCATGTGCAGAATGCCGGGCAGCGCCCAAGTCTAGGCGGCGCCGGCCAGCCCGGCACCGCCGTCCCTTGGAGTCACACGGTCCGGGCGGCAGACGGACTCAGCCGTCCAGCGTGAGCCCGGTCACTTCCTCGATCACGTCGCGGATGCCGGGTGCGCAGGCGGCGGCGGGGCGGGGCTTATCGTAGGGGTGGCCGTCCTTGGTGAAGTCGACCACGCAGCCGCCGGCTTCCTTCACCAGCAGCAGGCCGGGCACCACGTCCCAGGCGTTGGTGAGCATGGAGACGCAGGCGTCGAAGCGGCCGTCGGCGACATAGCCCAGTTTCAGCGCGGAGGAGCCCAGGCGGCGGTGGTCCATGCCCTTGCGGATCGCCGCTTCCAGCATGTTGGTGTAGACCGGCGGGTCGAGCTTGAAGTTGAACGACAGGGCCATGGTGGCCTCGTCAGCCCGGCTCGTGCTGGCGCAGCGGATGCGCTGGCCGTTCAGGTACGCGCCCTTGCCGGCCTCGGCGGTCCAGAGCTCGTCGCGGTTCGGGTCGTAGGTGAAGGCGAGGGTGGGCTTGCCGTCCTCGACATAGGCCAGGAGCACGCCCCAGTAGTCGAGGCCGGCCAGGTAGTTGGCGGTGCCGTCGATGGGATCGATGATCCACATCCGGTCCTTGGCACCGGACGCGCCGAACTCCTCGCCGAGGAAGCCATCCTCGGGGAACAGGGCCGCGATATGCTCGCGGATGATGGTCTCGGTCTCGCGGTCAGCGCGCGAGACCAGGTCCTGGCGGCCCTTCTTCTCGATCACGAGATCGCCGCGGCGCCGGAACAGGTCGAGAGCGTGGGCTCCACCCTTGCGCACGGCCTCGATGCCGGCCTGCATGCGGCGCTCGTTCGAACTCATGACGGGACATGCTCCTTGGCGAATACCTGGTCGAGGCGGGCGATCAGGCCGGTCTGGCGATGGCGGCCGGCACCGCTCTCCACCGCGCGGCCGATAGCGTCGGGCTCGCCCAGCAGGACCACCAGGCGCCGTGCCCGCGTCACGGCGGTGTAAAGCAGATCACGCCGCAACATGCGACCATGCTCGCGCGACAGGAGCACGATCACCGCCGGGTATTCCGAGCCCTGCGCCTTGTGGACGGTGACCGCATAGGCGGGCGTGAGCGCGTCCAGCTCGCCGCCCTCGTAGCTGAGCAGCCGGTCGTCGAACGCCGCCTGCAGCGCGTTGCGCGACGGATCGACCGCGACCACCCGGCCGACATCGCCGTTGGACAGCTCGCGCTCGTAGTCGTTCTCGATCTGCATGACCCGGTCGCCCACTGCGAAGCGCAGCTCGCCGCGGGTGACCACGCCCACCGGGTCGGGGTTGAGCAGGGCCTGGAGGAAGCGGTTCAGCTCGATCGTGCCCAGCGCCCCCCGGTTGGTCGGCACCAGGACCTGGACGTCCTCGACCGGGTCCAGGTGGAAGGCCTTGGGCATCCGGTCGGTCAAAAGCTGCTTCAGCTTCTCGCGCGCTTCTTCGGGATTGGCGGCGCGGATCGCGTAGAAGTCGCCCAGCGTCTCGCCGCGGCTGGTCTCGGGCGGCTGGCCGGTGACGATCCGATGCGCGTTGGCGACGATCCGGGACTCCGCCGCCTGGCGGAAGATCTCGACCAGGCGCACCACCGGCAGGTGGCCGCAGTCGATCAGGTCGCCCAGCACCCGGCCGGGGCCGACCGAGGGCAGCTGGTCGATGTCGCCCACCATCAGCAGGGCGGCATGGTCGGGCAGGGCATCGGTCAGGGCCGCCATCAGCTCGGTGTCGACCATGGACGCCTCGTCGACCACGAACAGGTCGCCTTCCAACGGACGGTCGGCGTCGCGACGAAAGCCGTGGCCGGGCTCGGCCTCCAGCAGGCGGTGCAGGGTCGAGGCCTCGTGGCCGGTGCTCTCGTGCATCCGCCTTGCCGCCCGGCCGGTTGGCGCTGCCAGCACCACCCGGCCGCCGGCCCGCTCCACCGCGGCCAGGATCGCGCGCACGATCGTGGTCTTGCCGGTGCCGGGACCGCCGGTCACCACCAGGAGGCGGCTGGTGAAGGCGCGGCGCACCGCCTCCTCCTGGGAGGGTGCCAGCTCCAGGCGGAGATATTTGGCGGCGGCTGTCACGGCACTGGCCTCGTCGCCGCTGCGCCAGGGGGGGCCGCCTGCCGAGAGCACCGCGAGACGGGCCGCGATCCGGCGCTCGGCCCGGTCCAGCTCGGCCAGGCCCAGCAGGTCGCCCTCGCTCGCGACGACGTGGCCGGCATCCAGCGCCCGCTCGATCCCGGCATCGGCCAGGGCCTCGTCCACGCCCAGCAGGTCCAGGAGGCGGCCGCGCAGGTATCCACGCGGAGCCTGGGTGTCGCCCTGGCCTTGCGCCAGCTCCTCCAGGACGTGGCGCAGTGCCGCGGCGACCCGGTCCGGATCCTCCTGGGCGCGGCCCAGCGCCAGGGCGAAGCGGTCGGCGGTGGCAAAGCCGATGCCGTGGATCTCGCGGGCCAGCGCCCAGGGGTCGGCGGCCAGATGGGCCACGGTGCGCGGGCCGAAGGCTTTCAGGATCCGTGCGGCCTTGGCACCACCCAGGCCGTGGCTGTTCAGGAACAGGAGGGCCTCGCGCTCGCCGGCCAGACCCTGCCAGGTCTCCGCGATCCGCTCGGCCAGGCGCGGCCCCACGCCCTCGACCGCGGCCAGCTCGTCCGGCCGCGTCTCGATGATCTCGGGCAGGCGGTCGCCGAACACCCGCACCAGCCGGTGCGCCAGGACCGGGCCCAGCCCCTTGATCCGGCCGGACCCGAGAAAGGCGATCAGGCCCTCGCGGGTGGTGGGGGCCGCGGCATGGACCATGCTGGCGCGGAAGCGGCGACCCCAGCTCGGATCATCCTCGAAGCCGCCCAGAGCCTTGACCGCATCGCCTTCCTGGAGTTCCAGGCCGGTGCCGACCAGCGTCACGCTGTCGCCTGTCTCCGAGCGGATCCGGAGCACGGTCCAGCCGGTCTCCGCGTTGCGGAACACCACCCGCTCGACCGTGCCGGCCAGTTCCTGGGCGGGCGATTCCGACCCCGGCAGCGCCACGGTCAGCCGCCGGACTGCGCGTGGTTGTCGGTTGCGTGTGGCCGCACCCCGCCGCTAGTGAGAGGCTTAGATTTGCGCGCCTGGAGATCTTCTGGATGACGGTAGAACAATGGCCGGTATGGAAGTCCGGGCTGACGGCCGTGCCGACCCTGCCGATGCCGTTCGTCGTAGGCCACCGCGGTTCCTCTGCTCACGCGCCGGAAAACACCTTGTCGTCCATTCGCAAGGCCGCCGCGCAGGGCTGCCGCATGGTCGAGTTCGACGTCAAGCTCAGCCGCGACCGCGTGGCCTTCCTCATGCATGATTCCGCCCTTTCCAGGACCACCAACGGAAGGGGCTGGGCGGCCCGCCGTGATTGGGAGGAGATCCGGGCGCTGGATGCCGGATCGTGGTTCTCGCCCGAGGCCGCGGGCGAGCATCCGCCCTCGCTCGAGGAGGTGGTGGAACTGCTGGTCGAGCTGGACCTGCAGGCGAACATTGAGATCAAGCCCTGCCCGGGACGGGATCTGGAAACCGCCGAGGTGGTGTGTGGCGAGCTGAAGCTGCACTGGCCGGACAGCAAGGCGCCGCCGCTCCTGTCCTCGTTCTCCCGCGCCTCCCTGGAGGCGGCCAAGCGGGTGGCACCTTACTGTCCGCGCGGGCTCCTGGTCGAGCGGCTGCCGCGCGACTGGCGCCAGGCGATGGAGCGCCTGGGCTGCTCCACCCTGCACATGAGCCAGAAATACGCCGACCCGGCGCGCATCGCCGAGCTCGGCGCGGACGGCGTGCCGGTGCTGGTCTATACGGTGAACGATCCGGACCAGGCGGCCAGGCTGCGCCGGGCAGGTGCGGCGGCGGTGTTCACCGACGCACCCGACCGGCTGCTGGCGGCGCTCCAGACGGCGTGACCGCCGCACCGACCTGCGAGGCGGCGCCATGCCGCCTCAGTAGCGGCGCATCAGCCCGACCAGCCGGCCCTGCACCTTGACCTGGTGCGGGCCGAAGATCCGGGTCTCGTAGGTCGGGTTGGCGGCCTCCAGCGCGATGGAGGCGCCGCGCTTGCGCAGGCGCTTGAGCGTGACCTCGCGGTCCTCGATCAGCGCCACCACGATCGCGCCGTTCTCGGCGGTGTCGCTGCGCTGGATGACCACGAGGTCGCCATCGGCGATCCCGGCATCGACCATCGAATCGCCCTTGACCTGGAGGACGTAGTGCTCGCCCTCGCCCAGCATGAACTGCGGCACGTCGATGGTGGTGGTGGTGTCGGCCAGGGCCTCGATCGGTGTGCCGGCGGCGATCTTGCCGTAGAGCGGCAGGTCGAGCCCGGCATGGCGCAGGGCTGACGGCGGGGTGGCAGGCGCGCGGCCGGGCTCAGTCGGCAACTCACGGCGGAACCGGCCACGCACCACGTTGACCGGCGACTCCGCTGCCGGCTCGCCGGCCCGGTCGCGCACCAGCTCGATCGCGCGGGCCCGATAGGCCAGCCGGCGCAAATAGCCGCGCTCCTCCAGGCCGGAGACCAGACGGTGGATGCCGGACTTGGACTTCAACTCCAGCGCCTCGCGCATCTCGTCGAATGACGGATAGATGCCGTGCTTCTCGTGGTAATCCTGGATGAACAGTACGAGCTGTCGCTGACGGCCGGTGAGCACGGAGGGCGACCCCAATTCAGAGCTCCGTCAAAAGAACGGAACAGGCACGAATGTTCTATGGACGTTCCCGTGTCGCGTCAATGATTGCCAGACATTTCCAGAACGCATTCAACGCGTTGATGGGAGTCGTCGCGATCCTGATCGAATTGCGGCCGGACGAACTGGAGGCTGAACCAAGCGGGGCTGAGTGAAGCGGGGCCAGGAAGGCCGGGGTCAGACCGGAAACCGCGGCAGCTCGCTCAGTACCTCGGCCAGCAGCACCACCTCGACCTTGGCGCCCACTTCGGCCGGCCCGGCATGGGGCGGGCGGACGATCAGCGCGTCGGACCGCGCCAGGGTCGCGAACATCGAGCTGTCCTGGCGCTGGGCGGCATGCACCGCCAGCCGTCCTTCCGGCAGCTCCTCCAGCATGCCGCGCAGATAGTCCTGGCGCCGGTCGTTGGCCGGCAGCGGGCGGGAAAGCGGCAGCTTGCGGACCGGCAGGGCCGGGTCCTGGCCCAGCATCGTGCGCAGGGCACCGCGCAGGAACAGGATGGCGCAGACCGCGGAGCTGACCGGATTGCCGGGAAAGCCGATCATGGTGGTCCGGCCGAGCCTGCCCACCATCAGCGGCTTGCCCGGGCGCATCGCGATCTTCCAGAAGTCGAGGCGCATGCCGCAGGATGTCGCGACCTCCTGGACCAGGTCGTGCTCGCCCACCGAGGCGCCGCCGCTGGTGAGCAGGATGTCGATGTCGTCCAGGTTCCCGAACGCCGCGGCCAGGGCCGCGCGCTCGTCCGGCACGATGCCGAGGTCCACCGCCTCGCCGCCCCAGGCCTCGACCATGGCCGCCAGCGTGTTGGCGTTGCTGCTGACGATCTGGGCGGGGCCGGGCGTCTCGCCGGGCCGGACCAGCTCGTCGCCAGTGGACAGGATCGCGGCACGCGGCCGGCGGCGCACTGGCAGCCATGCATGACCCGCCGTGGCTGCCAGCCCCAGTTGCAGCGGCCCCAACTGCGTACCGGCGGCCAGCGCCAACGAGCCGGTGGTGAAGTCCAGGCCCTGGCGGCGCACGAAGCTGCCCGGTGCCACGGCTTCGGCGAACGTGATCCGTTCACCGTCGGCGGTGGCGTCCTCCTGGAGCGCCACCGCATCCGCACCGGCCGGGATCGGAGCGCCGGTGAAGATCCGCACGGTCTCGCCGGCACCGAGCGTACCGGCAAAGCCGTGACCGGCCACCGAGCGCCCGATCAGGCGCAGGCTCTGGCCAGGCAGGGCCAGATCGGCGGCACGGACCGCGTAGCCGTCCATCGCGGAAACGGGGCAGGGCGGCTGGTCGCGGCGGGCGGAGAGATCCTGGGCCAGTACCCGCCCGCGGGCCCGGTCCAGTGCCACCCATTCGGTGCCGGTCCGGCCGAGGCCTGCCAGGAGCCGGGCGCGCGCCTCCTCGACCGGGATCATGGCCCGGCCCGCCAGCTGCCCGAGCGGCCGCCGTCCTTTTCCAGCAGGCGGATGGCCTCGATCCGCATGGCGCGGTCGATCGCCTTGCACATGTCGTAGACGGTGAGCGCCGCCACGCTGACCGCGGTCAGCGCCTCCATCTCCACACCGGTCCGGCCGGTGACCTTGCAGACCGCCTGGATGTCCACGGCGGACGCGGCCTCGTCCAGACGCAGCTCGACCTTGACCGAGGAGAGCGGCAGAGGATGGCAGAGCGGGATCAGATCGGCGGTACGCTTGGCACCCATGATCCCGGCCAGCTGGGCGATCGCCAGCACGTCGCCCTTCTTGAAGCCCCGCGCCGCGATCCGCTGGAGGGTCGCAGGGTCCATGACCACCCGGCCCGCCGCCACCGCCCGCCGCTCGGTGACGTCCTTGTCGGTCACGTCGACCATCACCGCGTTGCCGGCGGCATCGAAATGGGTGAGATCGCCGCTCATGACCGGCCCAGGAGACGGCAGGTGGCGGCGGTGACGTCCGCTTCGCGCATCAGCGATTCGCCGACCAGATAGGCCCTGGCGCCCGCATCGCGCATCCGCAGGAGGTCGGCATGGGCATAGAGGCCGCTCTCGGCCACCAGGAAGCGGTCCGGCGGCACCATGGGCGCCAGCAGCTCGAAGGTGGCCAGGTCAACCCTCAGGCTCTTGAGGTTGCGGTTGTTGACGCCCAGCAGGCAGGTGTCGGGCAGGCGCAGCGCCCGCTCCATCTCCTGGGCGTCATGCACCTCGGCCAGCACGTCCATGCCGAGCTCCAGCGCCTGGGCGGCGAGCTCGGCCACCTGGCCGTCGTCCAGGCAGGCAAGGATCAAGAGGATGCAGTCGGCCCCGAGCTGGCGGCTCTCCGCGATCTGCCAGGGATCGAGCATGAAGTCCTTGCGCAGGGCCGGCAGACCGGAGGCCTGGCGGGCCTGATCGAGGAAGGCGTCGGCGCCCTGGAAGTAGGGTGCGTCGGTCAGCACCGACAGGCAGCTAGCTCCGCCGTCGCGGTAGGCCTGCGCCAGCCTGGCCGGGTCGAAGTCGGCGCGGATCAGGCCCTTGCTGGGCGAGGCCTTCTTCACTTCGGCGATCAAGGCGTGGCCGCCGCCGTCGCAGGTCCGGCGCAGGGCGGCGGCAAAGCCGCGCGGTCGCTCGTCCGGCAGCTCGGCCAGGAGCGATGCCATGCTGCGCGCCCGCTTGCCGGCGGCGACATGCTCGCGCTTGACCGCGCAGATCTCGGCCAGGACGTCGCTCATGCGCAGCTCCGCGTGATCTCGATCATCCGCTCGAGCGCCCGTGCCGCCCGGCCCTCGTCGATCGCCGCCGCGGCCACCCGTGCACCTTCCCGCAGGTCGCCGACCCTATCGGCCACCAGCAGCACCGCGGCCGCGCCGAAGACGATCGCATCGCGCAGCGGCCCGCGCTGGCCGGCCAGGACCGCGCGCAGGGCAGCGGCGTTGTACGCCGCGTCGCCGCCCTTCAGGTCCCCTGAGCGCGCCCGCTCGATCCCGGCATCCTCCGGGCCGACCTCGAATACGTTGACCTTGCCGTCCCTGACCTCGGCGACCAGCGAGGGGGCGGTGGTGGTCAGTTCGTCCAGCCCGTCGCGGCCATGCACCACCCAGGCGCGTTCGGCGCCGAGCTGCAGGAAGGCCTGGGCGATCGGCTCGACCCAGGCGGCCGCGGCCACGCCCACCACCTGGCGCTTCACCCCGGCCGGGTTGGCCAGCGGGCCCAGGAAGTTGAAGATGTTGCGCACGCCCAGCTCGGCGCGGACCGGACCGACATGGCGCATGGCCGGATGGTGGTTGGGCGCCATCATGAAA
>NZ_DATMFZ010000275.1:0-2174 GCF_035556675.1 Geminicoccus sp.
GCAGCGCACGCGCTGCGTCTATTTCTACGACACCGCCACCCCCTGCAACAAGCGCACCCCCGGCTCGGGCTGCTCGGCCATCGGCGGGATCAACCGGCAGCATGCGATCCTGGGGACGAGCGAGCACTGCATCGCCACCAACCCCTCCGACATGGGCGTGGCGCTGGCCGCGCTGCGTGCGAGCGTGCGGGTGGCAGGCCCGGACGGAGAGCGGACCATCCCGTTCGGCGAGTTTCACAGGCTGCCGGGCGACGAGCCGCAGCGTGACAACAATCTCAGGCCCGACGAGCTGATCCTCTCGGTCGACCTGCCGGCCGAGCGTTTTGACACCAACTACACCTATCTGAAGCTGCGCGAGCGGCTCTCCTATGCCTTCGCCCTGGTGTCGGTGGCGGCAGCGCTGCGGCTGGAGGACGGCAGGATCGCCGAGGCGCGGCTGGCGCTGGGCGGCGTCGCGCACAAGCCATGGCGGGACGAGGCGGCCGAGGAGGCGCTGAAGGGCCGGCCGGCGGAGCGGGCGAGCTTCGCGCAGGCGGCCGACCGGATCCTGAGCGGCGCCAGGGGCTTTGGCGAGAACGACTTCAAGATCGAGCTGGCGCGCCGCGCGGTGGTGCGTGCGCTGGAGCAGGCGGCGGCGGGCACGCCGCAGTCCCAGTCCGACAAGCGCATCCAGTGAGGGGCAGGACCATGGCGCAAGTTTCCACCGCTCCTGGACAGTCCCCGGTGAGGGGCTATGTCGGCACCGGCCAGCGCCGGGTCGACGGCGCCAGGAAGGTCACGGGCCAGGCGCGCTATGCCGCCGAGTTCCCGGCCGATGGCCTCCTGTATGGCCATGTCGTGTCCGGCGGCGCACTCGCCAACGGCATGATCGAGCGGATCGACACACGTGCCGCCGAGGCGGTCGAAGGCGTGGTGAGGGTGTACACCCACGAGAACCGGCCGAGGCAGCCCTGGTTCGAATCGACCTACCAGGACCAGGTGGCCCCGCCCGGCATCCCGTTCCGGCCGCTCAAGGGCGCGAAGATCGTCTATAGCGGCCAGCCGGTAGCGCTCGTGGTGGCGCGGAGCCTGGAGGTGGCGGCCTATGCCGCCTCGCTGCTCGAGATCACCTACCGGGAAGAGCCCTTCCGGACCGACCTCGCCGCCGAGCAGCAGAACGCCTACGAGCCGCCCGAGAAGCGTTCCGGGATCGAGCCGCCGCCGCCGGCCAGGGGCGATGTCGAGCGGGCGCTGGCCGAAGCGCCGGTCAAGGTGGCGGCGTCCTATTTCATCGCCGCCGAGCACCACAACCCGATGGAAACCCACGCCAGCACGGTGGTGTGGAAGGACGGCAAGCTGACGGTCTACGACAAGATCCAGGGCGTGCTGGCCTCCAAGGAATATCTCACCGAGGTGTTCGGCCTCGCCCCGGACGACGTCCAGGTCGTCTCGCCGTTCGTGGGTGGTGCGTTCGGGGTGGGCCTGCGGCCGCAGTACCAGCTGTTCCTGGCGACCATGGCGGCGCTCGACCTCCGGCGCTCGGTGCGGGTGACGCTCACCCGGGACCAGATGTTCACGCTCACCTACCGGCCGCACACTATCCAGCACCTGGCGCTGGGGGCGGACCGGGACGGGCGGCTCACCGCCATCCGCCATGAGGCGGTGGCCGCCACCTCGACCTTCGAGGACTACCAGGAGGTCGTCGTCAACTGGTCGGGCCTGGGCTATCGCTGCCCGAACGTGGCGTTCGACTACAAGCTGGCGAAGCTCCACACCTATACGCCGTCCGACATGCGCGCACCCGGTGCGACCACCGGCGTGTACGGGCTGGAATGCGCGATGGACGAGCTCGCCCATGCAGCCGGCATCGACCCGCTGGAGCTGCGCCTGAAGAACTATGCCGAGGAGGACGCCAACACCGGCAACCCGTTCACCAGCAAGCAGCTCCGGGACTGCTACCGCCAGGGTGCGGAGCGGTTCGGCTGGTCCGGGCGCAACCCGGCGCCCCGCTCGATGCGGGAAGGGCGGGAGCTGATCGGCTGGGGCCTGGCGACCGGGTTCTGGGAGGCCTCCATGCAGCAGACCAGTGCCCGCGCGGTCCTCTCGGCCGATGGCCGCCTGGAGGTGGCGACGGCCACGGCCGACATCGGCACCGGCACCTACACCATCCTGGCGCAGATCGCCGCCGATGCCAT
>NZ_DATMFZ010000276.1:0-2747 GCF_035556675.1 Geminicoccus sp.
TGCGCGCCTGGACGCTGCGCTCCAGCACCCGGTCGAGGGCCCGCTGGGCGGCCTCGTCCTCCAGGCGGATCGCCTCCACGTCGCCGAGCTCCACCGAGACCAGCCCGTCCGGGCTGGACAGGACCAGCCAGGGACGCTCGACCACCGTGCCGTCCTGGCCCTCGGCGCGCCGGTCGACGGCGACGATCCGCCCGACCAGGGGTTCCTCGCCATAGTGGGTGTCGACCGCGATCTCGCTGCCGCGCAGCCGCTCCAGCAGCGCGGTGAGCCCGACGAGGTCGCCCGGGTTCAGCGGCGTATCCTGGTAGGGGTCGGCCAGCACGCCGCTGCCGCCGATCACGACCTGCTCCAGGCGGAAGCCGTCGCGGTCGCCTTGTGGGATCACGGTGAGGCTCTTGAGCGCATCGTCGAGCTGCCCGGCCGGCAGGTCGAGCGCCACGCTGCCATCGGCCTCGGTCGTGGCACGAAAGCCCAGCCAGCCCATGCCGGCGGTGGACATCACCACCTGGTCGAGTACCGGCGGCTCCGCGGCGAATCCCTGGTGCAGGGGCAGCAGCAGCAGGCAAAGGAGCGAGGTCGCCCCGGATCTTGCGGACGATCGGACGCGCACGACGGTTCCTCCTGGACGACGCGCTCCCTATATCCAGCTTGCCTCGTCCTGGCGACTGGTGCCACGTCGGAATGGCCCATCCCGCCAGAGACAGCGCTCCCGCATCGCGGGGACCCGAACCCTTCGTCCGGCACGGCTGGTGAACCCGGAGCAGCATGTTGATGCAACCTCTTGCCGTGCAAGACATCGTTCGTGAATGCTGGACCTTCTTCCTGGACCGCCGGCGGGCGCTGGTGGATAGCGCCGGCCTGTGGTTCGTGCTGCTCCTGCTGGTGGCCGTGCTGGTGCGCGGAATGGTGGGCCCGGTGGAACTGCCCGATCCCGAGGCTCCCGGCGACGCCATGCTCCTGCCGCCCGGCATGGGCAGCCTGATCGTCCTGAAGATGGTCGAGGCACTGGTGCTGGCCGCGGCCTCGGTGGCGCTGCACCGCTCGGTGCTGCTGTCCGAGCCCCTGCCGCCGCTCCTGCCGATCGACGGGCGCAGCGTGCGCTACGCCCTGCGCATGCTGGGCGTGCTGCTGGCGTCGATGCTGCCGGTCATGGTGATCGTGCTGCTCGCGATCGTGCTGGGCGGCGGCGGCTTGGCCTCGATCCAGCTGGCGATCCTGCCCAGCATGTTCGCCATGCTGCTGGTGATCTGCCGGCTCCATCCGGTGCTGCCGGCGGCGGCGCTGGACCTGAGATGCAGCTTCTCGCAGGCATGGGAGCAGACCCGCAGCCAGGGCTTCCGCCTGCTGCTGGGCGCGATCATCCTGCTGGCGCCGGTGATGATCGCCAGCACGCTCCTGCTCCTGGTGCTGGGCAACGGCTTTGCCGGCGTGCCGATCCTGCAGAACCTGCCGCAGGCCCTGGCGCTGCTGACCGATCTGCTCGAGGCCTGCCTGCTCGCCATCTATTTCTCGCTCACCTGGCGGCGGCTGGCCCAGCAGCAGCCGGCGATCAACACTTCCGTTTGACGACGAGGGTCCCTTGCACAGATTGCCGGTCTACCGGGTGGTCGGCCTCGCCTGGCTCCACGTGATCCGCCACAAGCTCGACCTGCTGAAGCTGGGCCTGCCCTGGTTCCTGATCCCGGTCGCGATGGCCGCGGCCTCGCCCTTCCTCGCCGGCGGACTGGAGCCCTGGTACGGCCGCGTCGAGGCGGGCATCGCCTATCTGGCCGGCCTGATCCTGGCACGCGCCTGGATCCGCCACGTCCTGCTGGACGAGCGCCGGGCCGGTCCCGCACCCCTGAACGGCGGGGCGCTACGCTACCTCGTCTGGAACTTCGTGCTGATCCTGCTGGCGGCGGTCCCGGCCACCCCGGCGATCGCCTATGCCGTGTTCGGCCAGGTCCCGACCTATGTCGGCCTGGCCAAGATCGCCGCCCTGCTGATCGCCCTCCCGTTCGTGGCGAGGCTGGCCCTGGTGTTCGCACCAGCGGCGATCGAGCTGCCGGGCTCGAAGCTGCAGGCGGGCTGGCAGGCCGGGGACGGCAGCTGGTGGCGCCTGCTCGCCGCCTTCGTGCTCACGGCGGTGTCCGGCTACGTGGTCACCCTGCTGCTGGTGATCCCGATCGGCACCATGATCATGGCGGTCGATCCGGACGCGGCGCTGGCCGACCACCCCTCGCTGCGGATCGTCGGCCATCTCCTGACCCTCCTGTTCATCGCGCTCACCAGCGGGCTGATCGCCTGGGCGTGGCGGGCGCTGACCGAAGGTGAGGCCGCCCTGCCCACCCGGTAGGGCGGGGCCGGCAGGGGGGCCTCCGAGCCGGCGACCGTCAGCTCCGTTCGCGCGTCGCGGTGAACTTCAGCTTGGGGTAGTCGTCCTTCACCCGGTTCAGGTCCCAGTTGTTGCGCGCCATGTAGACTGGGTTGCCGTCGCGGTCCTCGGCCAGGCTCGCCGACTTGGTGCGCACGAACTGGTCGAGCAGGGCCTGGTCGCCGTCGACCCAGCGCGCGGTGATGAACGGCGCCTCGTCGAAGCGCACCGGCAGGCCGTACTCGGCATCCAGCCGCGAGCGCAGCACGTCGAGCTGGAGCTGGCCGACCACGCCCACGACGAAGCCCGCCCCCAGCATCGGCTTGAACACCTGGGTGACGCCCTCCTCGGCGAGATCACCCAGCGCCTTTTGCAGATGCTTGGCCTTCATCGG
>NZ_DATMFZ010000277.1:0-15732 GCF_035556675.1 Geminicoccus sp.
CACGAAGGCGAGGATGCCCGGCACCAGCGCTACCATGAGCAGGGCGAACGGGAACTGGTCGAAGCCCTGCCAGTACCAGGGCAGCTCCGGCCAGTTCAGGAACACCATGAAGTCCGGCAGGTCCGGATTGCCGTAGACGCCGCGGTCGCCGATCTGGCGCATCAGGTACATGCCCATGGCATAGCCACCCAGCGCGAAGAACGCGCCGTGGCCGAGCGAGAGCACCCCGGCCAGACCCCAGACCAGGTCGAGCGAGAGCGCCAGGAGCGCGTAGCAGACATATTTGCCGACCAGCGGCACCGCGTAGTCCGGCAGGTGGAAGGGCGAGCCCATCGGCACCCACTGGTTCAGCGCCGGCACGCTCACCAGCAGCACGGCCAGGACCAGGAACATCGCGATGCGGCCACGGGGCCCCAGCAGGGTGGTGCGGTCGTTCATCTGGCTTCAGGCCTCCGCACTGCGGCCCTTGAGGACGAACAGTCCCTTCGGCCGCTTCTGGATGAACAGGATCACGGCCACCAGCAGGAGCACCTTGGCCAGCACGGCGCCGGCGAACGGCTCCATCAGCTTGTTGAGCACGCCCAGGGTGAGGGCACCCACCACCGTGCCGGCGAGCTGGCCGACCCCGCCGAACACCACGACCATGAAGCTGTCGACGATGTAGAGCGTGCCGAGGTTCGGGCTGACATTGCCGACCTGGGAGAGCGCCACGCCGCCCATGCCGGCCACTGCCGAGCCCAGGGCGAAGGTCAGCGCATCCACCCGGGCCGTGTCGATGCCGACCGCCGCGGCCATCCGCCGGTTCTGGGTCACCGCGCGCATCTCCAGGCCGAAGCGGGAGCGCTGCAGGACAAACCAGACGATCGCCAGCACGATCAGGCTGAACAGGATGATGACCAGCCGGTTGTAGGTGAGCGTCACGCCGGCGAACTGGAAGGCGCCGCTCATCCAGGACGGGTTGGCGACCTCCTGGTTGGTCGGGCCGAACACGCTGCGCACCACCTGCTGCAGGATCAGGGACAGGCCCCAGGTGGCGAGCAGGGTTTCCAGCGGGCGGCCATAGAGGAAGCGGATCACGCCCCGCTCGATCAGGATGCCGAACAGACCGGCGACCAGGGCGGCCGCCGGGATCGCGGCGATCAGGTACCAGTCGATGAGGGCAGGGGGCAGCCAGGCGCGGAACAGCTGCTGGACCACGAAGGTCGTGTAGGCGCCCAGCATCAGCATCTCGCCATGGGCCATGTTGATCACCCCGGCCACGCCGAAGGTGACCGCCAGGCCCACCGCCGCCAGCAGCAGGATCGAGCCCAGCGAGATGCCCTGGTAGAGGTTGACGCCGATATCCATCCAGAAGCGCTTCTGCTCGATCGCCGCCAACGCGTCGGCGGCGGCCTGCTTCAGCTCGGGATCGGTCTCGCTGGCCTGATAGCCGGCCAGCACGCCCTGGACCCGCGGGTCCAGCAGGCCGGACAGGGCTTCGATGCCGGCCAGGCGCTTGGCCGGGTCGTCGGCATAGAGCGAGAGCATCGACACGCCGAAGCGCATCTGTGCCGCCACTGCCTCGTCCTGCTCCTTGGCCAGCGCCGCTTCCAGCCGGCCAAGCCCCTCGGGCGAGCGGTCGTTGAGCAGCGCGTCCACGGCGGCGAGGCGCCGGGCGGGATCGGGGGAGATCAGGCCGAACTGGCCGATGGCGCCGCGCAGCTGGGTGCGCAGGCGGTTGTTCAGCCGGATCTTGACGCTGTCCGCCGGCGGCTCGGCCAGCGCCGCGCCGGTGAGCGCGTCGGTGACGCCGGCATCGGTCACGATCACCAGCCGGCCGTCCTCGGCCTTCTCCAGCGTGCCGTCGGCCAGTGCCTGGAGCAAAGGTAGGGCGGCCGGGTCGCCGGTGGCCGCGATCGCGTCGATGGCGTTGCCCGTGGCGCCGAAATTGCGGGGCGAGAGTCCCGCCGACGCTTCGGACAGAGAGGCGGAGAAGGCGCTGCCCGAGCCCAAGGCCGCAAGGGTCAGGCAGACCAGCCACACACGCAGGAAAAGCCGCATCTCACATTCGTCCGGGCGTCGGCGGGACGGCCCGCGCGTTCTTGCGGGGAAGGCATTCGCAAGCCCGCGCAGGCGTCCGGTCAGAGGATCAGAAGGACGGCTTCTCGCAGCCGCCGCAGACCCAGGGATAGGTCCAGTCCGCCGTCAGCTTGGCGCTCTCGGGGATGTAGTCCGACCAGGCGTCGCCCGGCACGAGATCGTCGGTCTCCCAGACCACCTCGAACTGGGCGTCCGGCTGGATCTCGCCGATCAGCACGGGCTTGGTGATGTGGTGGTTCGGCAGCATCTCCGAGATGCCGCCGGTCAGGTTCGGCGCCTTCTGGCCGATGATCGCCTGGCGCACCGCGTCCACGTCGGTGGTGCCGGCCTGCTCGACCGCCTGCACCCACATCTGGAAGCCGATATAGTGGGCCTCCATCGGGTCGTTGGAGACCCGCTCCGGGTTCTTGGTGAAGGCCTGCCACTTCTCGATGAACGCGGTGTTCTCGGGCGTATCCACCGACATGAAGTAGTTCCAGGCGGCCAGGTGACCGACCAGGTTGCTGGTGTCGATGCCGGACAGTTCCTCCTCGCCCACCGAGAAGGCCACCACCGGCACGTCCTCGGCCTTGATGCCCTGGTTGGCCAGCTCCTTGTAGAACGGCACGTTGGCATCGCCGTTGATGGTGGAGACCACCGCGGTCTTCTTGCCCTCGTTGGCGAACGCCTTCACCTGGGTGACGATGGTCTGCCAGTCGCTGTGCCCGAACGGCGTGTACTCCTCCATGATGTCGGCATCGGCCACACCCTTGGAGTGGAGGAACGCGCGCAGGATCTTGTTGGTGGTGCGCGGATACACGTAGTCGGTGCCGAGCAGCACGAAGCGGGTGGCACCCCCGCCATCCTCGCTCATCAGGTACTCGACCGCCGGGATCGCCTGTTGGTTCGGTGCGGCACCGGTATAGAAGACGTTGCGCGAGCTCTCCTCGCCCTCGTACTGCACCGGGTAGAACAGCAGGCCGTTCAGCTCCTCGAACACCGGCAGCACCGACTTGCGGCTGACCGAGGTCCAGCAGCCGAACGTGGCGGCGACCTTGTCGGAAGCGATCAGCTGGCGGGCCTTCTCGGCGAACAGCGGCCAGTCGGAGGCGGGGTCGACCACCACGGCTTCCAGCTTCTTGCCGAGCAGGCCGCCCTTGGCGTTCTGCTCCTCGATCAGCATCAGCATGACGTCCTTCAGCGTGGTCTCGCTGATCGCCATGGTGCCGGACAGGGAGTGCAGGACGCCGACCTTGATCGTCTCTTCCTGGGCCAGGGCCGGCAGGCCCGCGGCCAGGCCGATGGCGGTACCGGCGAACAGGCCGAGAAGATGCCGCTTGCTGCAGCTCCAATTCATCTGGTTGATCCCCCGAAAAATGTGCTCGACCGGCCGCCTCGGCCGTCCGGGGATCTCTGCAGCAAGATGGGTGCCACGTTTGCGAAACGGTGACGAAACGGGATGTGGCGCCGAATCAGCTGGGCTGCCCCAGGCCGAAGCCGCGCCCCTGCCTATTGATGAGGCAGGCGGTGAAAACTTGCGCAGCGGCCTGCTGCGCATCGGCTGGGACGGCGGCAGGAGCCATCGGCTGGCCGAGCTGCGGCAGGAAGCTCCCCTGCGGGCCTTGTTTCCGCGGGAAACGGATGGGGCCGACGCCGTCGTGGTCAACACTGGCGGAGGTGTGCTCGGCGGTGACCGGCTGACGGTCGAGATCACGCTCGGCCGCGACACGCGCGCTCTGGTCACGAGTCAGGCAGCCGAGAAGGTCTATCGCTCCGCCGGGCCGGTCGCAGAGCTGCGCACGACGCTCCGGGTCGGTGCCGGCGCCTGCCTGACCTGGGTGCCGCAGGAAACCATCCTGTTCGAGGGCGCGCGTCTCCACCGCCTCCTGGAGGTGGATCTCGATCCCGGCGGGCGCCTGCTCGCTGCGGAGATGCTGGTGTTCGGGCGGGTCGCGCGCGGCGAGCTCCTGCAGAACGCCCGTCTGCGCGAGGCCTGGGAGGTGCGGATCGGCGGCCGGCTGACCTGGATGGAGCGCTTCGGCATCACCCCGCCCTGCCTGGAGATCCTCGACGCCCCAACCCTTGGCGGCGGCGCCAGGGCGCTCGCCACGGTCGTCCATGCCGGCCCCGGTGCTGCGGCAGCCCTGGACGCCGCGCGCGCCGCCATGGTGGTCCAGGGCACGGCGCGCGGCGGGGTGACGGCGGTCAACGGGCTGCTGGTCGGCCGGCTCCTGGGCCCGGATCCGCTCGCCGTGCGCCGCTCGCTGGCCGCCACGCTCTGCGCCTGGCGCGACGTGCTGCTCGGCGAATCCGCGAGCCTCCCGCGGCTCTGGGCGATATGATCCGGCCACGCCATTTCCGGTAATCGCCGGAGCATGGCTGGCACACGCGTTGCTTCCCCGCTGCTGGGCCGGGTGGCATCGGCAGCGAGGCTCGGGAGGGCGGCTTAACTTGGAACTGTCTCCGCGCGAGAAGGACAAGCTCCTGGTGGCGGTGGCCGCGATGGTCGCCAGGCGCCGCCTGGAGCGTGGCGTGAAGCTGAACTACCCGGAAGCGGTGGCGCTCATCACCGATCATGTCCTGGAAGGGGCACGTGATGGCCGCTCGGTCGCGGACCTGATGGCGGACGGCGCCAGCGTCCTGACCCGGGAGCAGGTCATGGAAGGCATTCCGGAAATGATCCACGAGGTCCAGGTCGAGGCGACCTTCCCCGACGGCACCAAGCTCGTCACCGTGCATCAGCCGATCCGCTGATGCGTTGGGCGCCATCGGATCCGGCAGCCGGCCGGCAGGATCCGGGTTCCAGGACGATGGCCGGCGCGGAGGCCCCATGATTCCCGGCGAATACATCGTTGCCCCTGGCGAGATCGAGCTGAATGCCGGCCAGCCGGTGGTCACGGTCGAGGTGGCCAACACCGGCGACCGGCCGGTGCAGGTCGGCTCGCACTACCATTTCTACGAAACGAACCCGGGCCTGCGGTTCGACCGGGAGGCGGCCAGGGGCATGCGCCTGGACATCCCGGCCGGCACCGCGGTGCGCTTCGAGCCCGGCCAGACCCGCAGCGTGACGCTGGTGCCGCTGCGCGGCCGGCGGGTGGTGCAGGGCTTCCGGGGCGAGATCATGGGCGGGATCGACTGATGGCCTACCGCATCGACCGCCAGGCCTATGCCGGCATGTATGGTCCGACCGTGGGCGATAAGGTGCGCCTCGCCGACACCGAACTGTTCATCGAGGTCGAGAAGGATTTCACCATTCCTGGCGAGGAGGTGAAGTTCGGCGGCGGCAAGGTGATCCGCGATGGCATGGGCCAGTCCCAGGCGACCCGGGCCGAGGGTGCCGTCGACACGGTGATCACCAACGCGCTGATCGTCGACTGGACCGGGATCATCAAGGCGGACATCGGCCTGCGCGACGGCCGGATCCACGCGATCGGCAAGGCCGGCAACCCCGACACCCAGCCGGGCGTGGACATCGTGGTCGGTCCCGGCACCGAGGTGATCGCCGGCGAGAACAAGATCGTCACCGCGGGCGGGATCGACGTCCACATTCACTGGATCTGCCCGCAGCAGATCGACGACGCGCTCCATTCCGGCCTGACCACCATGCTGGGCGGCGGCACCGGCCCGGCGGCCGGCACCAATGCCACCACCTGCACGCCCGGTCCCTGGCATCTGGGGCGGATGCTCCAGGCGATGGATGCCTTCCCGATGAACGTGGGCCTGTTCGGCAAGGGTAACGCGTCCCGGCCGGACGCCCTGCGCGAGCAGGTGCTGGCCGGTGCGTGCGGGCTCAAGCTGCACGAGGACTGGGGCACCACGCCGGCCGCGATCGACTGCTGCCTCTCCGTGGCAGACGAGCTGGACGTCCAGGTCCTGATCCACACCGACACGCTGAACGAGAGCGGCTTCGTCGAGGACACGATCGCGGCGTTCAAGGGCCGCACGATCCACACCTTCCACACCGAGGGTGCCGGCGGCGGCCATGCGCCAGACATCATGAAGGTGGCGAGCTTTGCCAACGTCATCCCGAGCTCGACCAACCCGACCCGCCCCTACACGGTGAACACGCTGGACGAGCATCTCGACATGCTCATGGTCTGCCATCACCTGGACAAGCGCATCCCGGAGGACGTGGCGTTCGCCGAGAGCCGGATCCGCAAGGAGACCATCGCCGCGGAGGACATCCTCCACGACCTGGGCGCGCTCTCGATCATCTCCTCGGACAGCCAGGCCATGGGCCGGGTCGGCGAGGTGATCACCCGCACCTGGCAGACCGCGCACAAGATGAAGGTCCAGCGCGGCCGCCTGCCCGGCGAGACCGGCGACAACGACAATCTGCGGGTGAAGCGCTACGTCGCGAAATACACGATCAACCCGGCGATCGCGCAGGGCATCGGCAAGCATGTGGGCTCGGTCGAGGTCGGCAAGCTCGCCGACCTGGTGATCTGGAAGCCGGCCTTCTTCGGCGTGAAGCCGGACATGGTGCTGAAATCCGGCACGATCGCGGCCGCGATGATGGGCGATCCCAACGCCTCCATCCCGACTCCGCAGCCGACGCACACCCGGCCGATGTTCGGTTCGTTCGGCCGCGCCCGCACCGAGAGTGCGGTCACCTTCCTGTCCAGGGCGGCCATCGAGGCCGGCCTGCCGGACCGGCTGGGTCTGGCCAAGACCTGCCTGCCGGTCGAGGACACCCGCAGCGGGATCGGCAAGGCGGCCATGAAGCTGAACGATGCGACCCCGGCCATCGAGATCGATCCCGAAACCTACGAGGTCCGCGCCGACGGCGAGCTCCTGACCTGCCGGCCCCTGGCGGTGCTGCCGATGGCGCAGCGCTACTTCCTGTACTGAGCCACCTTGGGGTGGCTCGCCCTCCCATCTTCATCCCCCATCTTCGTCCATTGTCGCGAGGTCGGTTTGGCACGGCGTCTGGTAGAGCATGCTCCCCTGGGTGAATGGCCGCGGAACGACGAGGTCGGGACGCTGACGCTGGCCTATGACGACCGTCACCGGCGCCGGGTCCGGCTGACCTCGGACCAGGGCGCCGAACTGCTGCTCGACCTGCCGCGCGCGGTGGCGCTGGAGGAGGACGACGGGCTGCGCTGCGAGCTCGGCGGCTGGTACCGGGTGGTCGCCGCGGCCGAGCCGGTGCTGGAGGTGGCCGGCCGCGACAGCGCCCATCTGGCGCGGCTCGCCTGGCATCTGGGCAACCGCCACACGCCGACCGAGATCCGTGCCGATGCGCTGCGAGTCCGCCAGGACCACGTGCTGGAGGCGATGCTGAACGGCCTGGGCGGCAGCACCCGCCGGCTGGTGGTGCCGTTCTCCCCGGAACGCGGCGCCTATCACCGCCACGACCATGGCTGAGGACCGCTCGGCGCTGTCCCTGCTGCGCCTGCTCGCCTGGACCTCGCCGGCCTTCCCGATCGGCGGCTTCGCCTTCAGCCACGGCCTGGAGACCGCGGTCGAGGAAGGGCTGGTGCGGGACATGGGCTCGCTGCTGGCCTATGTGCGCCAGGCCTGCCGCCATGGCGCGGGATATGCCGACGCGGTGATCCTGGTACGCGCTCACGCGCTGACGGATGACCCTGATGGCTTGGCCGAGCTCCTCGACCAGGCCCATGCCCTGCGCGGCACGGCCGAGCTGGCGCTCGAGACCGGTATGCAGGGCGATGCCGCGCTGCGTACCCTGCGCGCGGCCTGGCCGGCCCCGCAGCTCGACCGCCTGGCGGGCCTCGCCGCCACGTCCGGAATCTTGCCGCCCCTTCCGGTGGTCCTGGGCGTCGCCGCTGCCGCTCATGGCATCCCGGTCGAACAGGCCTGCCTCGGCCAGCTCGCCGCCTTCGCCGCCTGCCTGGTGTCCGCAGGGGTGCGCCTCGTGCCGCTGGGGCAGACCGATGGCCAGCGCGTCACGGCCGCACTGGAGCCATTGCTGGCCGAGCTCGCCGCAAGCGCGCCAGGCACCGCGCTGAGCGACCTCTACCCTGCAGCGCCCATGATCGACCTCCTGTCGATCGCCCATGAAACCCAGTACACGAGGTTGTTCCGTTCATGAGTGGCCATGGCCCATTGCGCGTCGGCATCGGCGGGCCGGTAGGCTCGGGCAAGACCGCGCTCACCGAGCAGCTCTGCAAGCTGCTGCGCGACCATTACGCGATCGCCGCGATCACCAACGACATCTACACCAAGGAGGATGCCGAGATCCTGACCCGTTCCGGGGCGCTGGAACCTGAACGGATCATGGGCGTGGAAACGGGCGGCTGCCCGCATACCGCGATCCGCGAGGATGCCTCGATCAACCTCCGCGCCATCGACGAGATGTCCCAGCGCTTCCCCGACCTGGAGGTGCTGTTCATCGAGAGCGGCGGCGACAACCTGGCCGCCACCTTCAGCCCCGAGCTGGCCGACGTCACGATCTACGTGATCGACGTGGCCGCCGGCGAGAAGATCCCGCGCAAGGGCGGCCCGGGGATCACCCGGGCGGATCTGCTGGTCATCAACAAGACTGATCTGGCGCCGCTGGTCGGCGCCTCGCTCGAGGTGATGGACCGGGATGCGGCCCGGATGCGCGGCAAGCGGCCATTCGTGTTCGCCCAGATCAAGAACGGACTAGGCGTGGACGAGGTCGCAGCGACCTTGCTGGACCTGGGCGGCCTGCCCTGGCGCCTGCCGCATCAGCCGATCGGGATCCCCGCCTGCAACGCCCGGGCGCTGGCCAGGGTGGCGGAGCCGGGCTGACCTCTTCACCAAGTCTTCAGGAATAGGTGCGATAAGACTTCCGGAGCAGGAGCGAGCATGCGTCTTGACGCAGGCTCCGTCTGCGCCGACCCTGGCAGCATACTCGAATTGCTGGCGCGGCTGGGTGTCGCAGCGGGGCGGACAGGGCATTCCATCGACGGTTTCCCTGGCTACCTCCACGACGATCCCGACCGGGCCGGGGCACCATCGGATTCTCGAACCAGTCTTATGCGCCTTAGAAAGAAGCAGCGTCTCTATCTGGTCCTGGGCAGCCTCGTGCTCCTGGGCGGTGCCGCCGCCCTGGTGCTGACCGCACTCGAGCAGAACGTCGCGTTCTTCGTGACCCCCAGCCAGGTGGCGGCCCGCGAGGTGCCCGAAGCCCGCAACTTCCGGATCGGCGGCCTGGTGGTCGCCGGCAGCATCGAGCATGCCGGTGACGGCATGGTCCGCTTCCGGCTCACCGACACCAAGGAGGAGGTGCCGGTCCAGTATGCGGGGGTGCTGCCCGACCTGTTCCGGGAAGGGCAGGGGATCGTGGCCCAGGGCGAGCTGGAGCCGGACGGGACCTTCCGCGCCATCGAGGTGCTGGCCAAGCACGACGAGAGCTACATGCCCAAGGAGGTGGTGGACTCGCTGAAAGACGCAGGCGTCTGGCAGCATGACGGCAGCGGGGTGCCCACCCAATGATCCCCGAGCTCGGCCATCTGGCGCTGGTCCTGGCGCTGGTCCTGGCCCTGCTGCAGGGCACGCTGCCGCTCTGGTCGGCTGCCCGCGGCGACCCGGTCGGCATGCGTCTGGCGGTGAGCGGGGCGGTGGGCCAGTTCGTGATGGTGAGCCTGGCGTTCGGCGCGCTGACCTGGGCCTATGTGGCCTCCGACTTCTCCGTGGCCAACGTCGCCACCAACAGCCATTCCGCCAAGCCGCTCATCTACAAGATCAGCGGGGTCTGGGGGAATCACGAGGGGTCCCTGCTGCTCTGGGTCTGGATCCTGGCGATCTTCGGTGCGGCCGTGGCAGCGCTGGGTGCGAACCTGCCGCTGCCGTTCAAGGCGCGCGTGCTGGCGGTGCA
Organism: Geminicoccus sp.; assembly: GCF_035556675.1. Taxonomy (GTDB): domain Bacteria; phylum Pseudomonadota; class Alphaproteobacteria; order Geminicoccales; family Geminicoccaceae; genus Geminicoccus. Next base: position 9,866 of record NZ_DATMFZ010000277.1, read on the forward strand.
GGGCCTGATCGGGGCGGGCTTCCTCGCCTTCGTCCTGTTCACCTCCAACCCGTTCCTGCGCCTGGACCCGGCGCCTTTGGACGGCAACGGCCTGAACCCGATCCTGCAGGATCCCGGCCTCGCCATGCACCCGCCCATGCTCTACCTGGGCTATGTCGGCCTATCGACGGCCTTCAGCTTCGCCATGGCCGCCCTGATCGAGGGGCGGGTGGATGCCGCCTGGGCCCGCTGGCTGCGGCCCTGGGTACTGGTCGCCTGGGCGGCGCTGACCTTCGGCATCGCCCTGGGCTCATGGTGGGCCTACTACACGCTGGGCTGGGGCGGCTGGTGGTTCTGGGACCCGGTGGAGAACGCCTCGTTCATGCCGTGGCTGGCCGCCACCGCTTTGCTGCACTCTGCGGTGGTGGTGGAAAAGCGCGACACGCTGAAGGCCTGGACCATCCTGCTGGCGATCCTGTCCTTCGCCCTGTCGCTGCTGGGCACCTTCCTGGTGCGCTCGGGCGTGCTGACCTCGGTGCATGCCTTCGCGTCCGATCCGACCCGCGGTGTCTTCATCCTGGCCCTGCTGGTGCTGGCGATCGGTGGCGCCTTCGCCATGTTCGCCTGGCGGGCCCCGATGCTGCGCCCGGGCGGCAGCTTCGCCCCGATCAGCCGGGAAAGCGGGCTGCTCCTGAACAACGTGCTGCTGGCCACGGCGGTCGGCACCGTGCTGCTCGGCACGCTCTATCCATTGTTCCTCGACACGGTCGGCGGGCCGAAGATCTCGGTGGGCCCGCCCTATTTCGATGCGACCTTCGTGCCCCTGATGGTGCCGCTGCTGCTGGCCATGCCGGTCGGCAGCCTGCTGGCCTGGAAGCGGGGCGATCTGCCGGGCGTGCTCCAGCGCCTGCGCCTGGCGTTCCTGGCGTCGCTCCTGGCTGTCGGCCTGGCGCTGCTCCTGCTGGGCTGGCAGCGTCTGGGTGCTGCCCTGGGCTTCGGCCTGGCGCTGTGGCTGGTGCTGGGGGCGCTGGTCGATCTGTCGGAGCGCATCGGCCTGTTCCGCCTCGCTCCGGCGCAGTCGCTGCGCCGGCTGCGCGGCCTGCCGCGCTCGGCGCTGGGGGCCGCCCTGGCCCATGCCGGGGTGGGCCTGCTGGTGCTGGGCGTCACCGGTGCCACCGCCCTGCGCGAGGAGCGGATCGCAGCACTCGCCGTGGGCGAGGCGACGGCGCTGGGTTCCCTGCAGGTCCGGCTGGTCGAGGTGCACCAGGAGCAGGGGCCGAACTATGTTGCCACGGTCGGGGAGTTCCAGGCCGAGCGGGATGGGGAATCCCTGCACCGGATCCGCTCGGAGAAGCGGTTCTTCCCGGTGGAAGGCATGCCGACCACCAAGCCCGGCATCCTGACCTCGCCCTGGGCCGACCACTACTATGTGCTGGGTGACCAGGCTGCGGATGGGCGCTGGGCCGTGCGGCTGTATCGCGAGCCCCTGGTGGTGTGGATCTGGTGGGGTGCGGCGGTCACCGGCCTGGGCGGCCTGGTCAGCCTGTCCGACCGTCGCCTGCGGGTGGGAGCACCCAGCCCGGCGAGGCGGCGGCTGCCGGCTGGTGAGGGGGTGGCGGCGTGAACGCCAGCGAACAGCCGGGGGCCATTGGTACGCCATCGTCCACGCCGTCCGCCGATAAACCGGCCATGGCGCAAGCGTCGGCGACGCGCATGGGAGCGCGCCGTAGGTGGCGCTGGCTGGCCTTCCTGCCGCTCGTCCTGATGCTGGTGCTGGGCAGCGTGTTCTGGCTGAACATGGGCAAGGACCCGGCCGAGCTGCCGTCTGCCCTGGTCGGCAAGCCGGTGCCGGACTTCGACCTGCCGCCCTTGCCCGGGCGCGCCGACGGGCTGGCCGCCGCCGACCTGCGCGACGGCCAGCCGAAGCTCGTGAACGTGTTCGCCTCCTGGTGCGTGCCGTGCCGGATCGAGCATCCGGTTCTGATGGAGCTGCAGCGCCAGGGCATCCCGGTGGTCGGGATCAACTACAAGGACGAGCCGGCCAAGGCACTGGCCTTCATCGGCCAGCTGGGCGATCCCTACAGCCGGATCGGCGCGGACCGGGATGGGCGCGTCGCGATCGACTGGGGGGTATACGGGGTTCCCGAGACCTTCGTGATCGACCGGGAGGGCAAGATCGTGCTGCGCTTCCCGGGGCCGCTGTCGCCGGAGATCGTTCGGGACCGCATCCTGCCGGCACTCGCGGGAGCCGGGGGATGACCCGGTGGATCGCGACGGCACTCCTGGTCTGCCTGCTGGCCTTGGCACCGGGCGGCGGAACACCGCTCCTGGCGGTGACCCCGGACGAGCAGATGGCCGACCCGGCGCAGGAGGCGCGGGCGCGCGAGCTCGGCCGGGAGCTGCGCTGCCTCGTCTGCCAGAACCAGTCGATCGACGACAGCGATGCCGACCTGGCCCGGGACCTGCGCCGGATCGTGCGCGAGCGGATCGCCGCCGGTGACGACGACCAGGCGATCCTGGCCTATCTGACCGACCGCTACGGGGAATTCGTTCTGCTGCGACCGCCGGTCACCGCCGCCACCTGGCTGCTGTGGTTCGGTCCCCCGCTGCTGCTGCTGGCAGCGGGGGCCACCGCGTTCCTGTGGCGGCGCCGCTCGGTGGTGGAACAGGAGCCCGGCCTGAGCCCGGAGGAGGAGCGCCGGCTCGACCGGATGCTGGCGGAATCCGGCCCTGATGCGCCGCTGTCTGGCCCCGGTGGGCGGCCGTCCGCCGGATGATCGACACTTTGTTCCTGCTCGCGGCCGTGCCGGTCCTGGCCGTGGCCGCCCTCTGCCTGCTCTGGCCGCTGCTGGCGCGACGGGGTGTCGCCCCGCGCGGCCGGCACGACCTGGCCGTTTATCGCGACCAGCTGGCCGAGGTGGATCGCGATCAGGCGCGCGGCCTGATCCCGCCGGACCAGGCCGAGGCCGCGCGTGTCGAGATCCGCCGCCGGATCCTGCGCGCCAGTGCCGCCGGGGAGGCAGGCGCGCAGGATCCGGCGGACGGGCGGCGGACGCCGGCTGCCGCGATCGCGGCACTCGCGGCCCTGCTGCCGATGCTGGCATTCGCCGCCTATCTGGCGCTCGGGCGCCCGGACCTGCCCTCCCGGCCGGCGGGCGGCGCCGCGGGCCCGTTCGCGTCGGGCGAGCATCGTGCGCTGCTCGAGAAGGCCGCGGCCGAGCTGTCGGACCGGCTCGGCCAGACGTCGGACGATCCCGACGGCTGGCTGGAGCTCGGCCGGCTCCAGGCCGAGCTCGGCCGGATCGACGAGGCGATCGGTTCGCTGCGTCGCGCCAGGGAGCAGGCACCGGACGATCCGCGCCTGCCGGTGGAACTGGCCGATCTGCTGACCCGGGCGGCCGGGGGCGTGGTGACGCCGGAGGCCCAGGAACTGTTCCGCGCAGCGCTCGAGGCACCGGGCGGCGAGGCGGCCGCAGATCCACGCGCCGCCTATTTCGTCGGCGTCGCCGAGGCCCAGGCGGGTGATGTCCCCGGGGCGATCGAGCGGTGGCGGCGGCTCCTGGCACGGGCACCGGCGGATGCGCCATGGCGCGCCCAGCTGGTCGAATCGATCCGCGTGGCGGCAGGCCAGGCCGGGCTGGATGCCGGCGAGCTGGGGGCACCTGCGGCATCGGGCATGCCCGACGCGCAGGCCATGGCGGAGATGGCCGAGCTGACGCCGGAGGAACGCGACCAGCGAATCCGGTCCATGGTCGACGGCCTGGAGGTGCGCCTCCAGGCCGAGCCCGGCGATGCGGAAGGCTGGGCCCGGCTGGGCCGGGCGCGCGAGGTCCTGGGCGAGAAGGGGCAGGCGGCGGCAGCCTATGAGCGGGCGGCAGCACTGCGTCCGGACGATCCGGCGATCCTCTCGGCCTGGGGCAATGCCCTGATCAGCGAGTTGCACGCCCCGACCGGGCTGCCGCTGGTGAACGATGCCGCCAAGGACGTGTTCGAGCGGCTGGAGAAGCTGGTGCCGGACGATCCACAGCCAGCCTGGTTCCTGGGCTTGGCCGCCGTCCAGGCCGGCGACCGCGCCGAAGCCCTCGCCCATTGGACCGACCTTCTGGACCGCCTGCCTGCCGATCATCCGGACCGCGCGGCGATCGAGCAACTGGTCGATGAACTGCGACCATAGGCGCAAACGCGAAGGATCCGCACGAATCTAAGAGCGCCCGTTGCTCTGTCGAAACCTCTGGCTGCCCGGGAGGTCGGCCGCGCCTGGGAGGAGTCTCCGACGGGAGGCGGTGGTGCGGAGCACGACGAAGTCGGTCTTGCAGCTAGCCCGCTGGCGCACCCGCTGCGGGGAGATGGCGCTGCCGAGCCACGCCGGCCGGTTCTCCCGGCGCGGCGATGCGCAGCCGCCCCTCTTCGCCGTGCGTGTGCTGCGCCAGTTCCTGCGCACCGCCTGCCGAGGGATCGTGGCGCTGGTCGGCGAGGGGCGGGAGTTGCGCCGGGCCTTGGGGCTTGGCCGGGTGCCCTACCACGCCACGCCGGCCCACGCCGCACCTCGCCTGCCGGCGGGCACGGACAAGGGGCCCCATGCCAGGATGTCCAGGCCGCGCTGATTGGGCGAGCCCCAGGCCGGCGGCCCCGTCGAGGCTTGGCCCGTGGCGGCGGTCGACGCCACGGGGCTGGCGATGCGTCCGGTGAGCGCGCACGTCGGCCTGCGCCGAGCGGTGGCGCTCGTCGACGTCGACACGGTCCTGGCCGGCGCGAGCTGCGACGCCCAGCACGACCATCGCCCCAGCACGACCATCGCCTCTGCCGCGAAGAGGCGGGCCTGCGCCGGAGCGTCATCGCGCTCAACCCGCGCGATGCGAGCGAGCGTCCGCCCAAACCGCCTAGTCGTCGTGCCCCGCACCACGATTGCCCGGTCAGCCTCCATCCGTCAGCGATGGCACGTCGAGAGCGCCTTCAGCCAGCACCGGCGCCGCTTCGGGTCGACCCTGACCGTACGCCGAGCCGCAGCGCAGCCGCACGCACCGATCCTGCGTGTCCGCACTCACAACGGGGTGCTGCTCGTCGAGGCAGGATCAGGAGTTCAACAGAGCAAGCGCCTAACAGAAACGGAACCCGATGGTCCGGCCGTTGTTGGCCGGACATGGTTGCACCCCTGGTTTCCGATGAGCTTTGGCAGGAGATGGCGCCCCTTCTGCCACCTGAGCCTGCCAAGCCCGAAGGCGGCCGACCTCGCAGGCCGGACCGCACCTGCTTGGCTGGGATCGTGTCCGTGCTGCGCACCGGCATTGGCCCTTTGCGGCCTCCTGGCCGCACCCGCTTTGCGAATCGGATCGACCGTCTGCTGACGTCGATAGGCGCACCTGCTCGCCACCAGCCTGATCTGCCTCAAGTTCGTGACGAGATCGTTTTGTTAAGCACTCTTGCTCTGTCGAAAGCCTCATGGGGAAGATCCCAGGATCACAAGGCGTTGGACGTTGAAGACGATGCCTCTGAGGAGCGCCTGAGCCTGCTGAGTAGGCTCCAGCCGTGCGGTGAGCTTCTCGCCGCAGCAACGCTCGATCACCGACATGACCGTCAGGGCGTTCCAACGCTGCCGATAGGCGGCCCGATCGTCTGGATTGCCTGCCTTGCCCAGCCTGTGGACCATCTCCTGTCGGTAAGGCGTGGTGGCGCACCGTAGCAGAGCGGCGCTTCTTGGCTGGGATCAGGCTGTCGACGCCGAGTTCCGCCCGGCAGAAGCGGTGGTTGACTGATCTTCCCCCGATTTGGCGGACAGGGGGTTAGCTAGTGTTCCGTTCGGCCTGCTCGGGTGTGATATAGCCGAGAGCCGAGTGGATACGCTTTCGATTGTAGTAGCCCTCGATGTAAGCGAACAGGTCACGGCGGGC
>NZ_DATMFZ010000278.1:0-3902 GCF_035556675.1 Geminicoccus sp.
TCGGCGATGCGATCGCCGCCACTCCCTCGACACCGGCCGCAGCCAACTGGAGCAACCTCCAGGTGCCGCAGCTGTCGTTCGCCCGGCTGGGCGAGAGCCTGCTGATCTGCCATCCCGAGCTGGAGCCGCGCCAGCTCGTCCCGCTGGCCTCGGGCGGCTGGCAGCTGCGCAAATGGTCGTTCGCCATCCCGCAGGGTGCGCCGGCGCCGTTTGCCTATCGCGAGCCGTTCGCCCGCTTCGCCGCCGACGAGGTGGCGCTCCAGCCGGTGAAGACCGGCCTGGCGGCGGACCAGCCGATCCCGCGCGATTCGCTGGTGACCCTGTCGGCGTCGGCGCCGGTGTTCACCGCGCTGCATGCCGGGACGCGTCTGCGGATCAAGGGCCGCCAGGTGACGGTCCAGAGCGTGCAGAGCACCACCCAGGCGATCGGCCTGGTGCTGGAAGCACTGAACGACGGCCAGACCACCCGCGACTGGGATGAGCAGGCATTCAGCCAGGCGCGTGGCTACCCGATCACCGTCGGCTTCTGGCAGGACCGGCTGGTGGTGGGCGGCTCGCGCGATCTGCCCGATGCCATCTGGATGTCCAGGACCGGGCGCTATTTCGACTTCGACGAGGGGACCGGCCTCGACGACGAGGCGATTCGCTTCCGGCTCGGCACGGAGCGCAACCACGCGATCCGCGCCCTGATCTCCGGCCGGCAGCTCCAGGTGTTCACCAGTGCCGGCGAATGGGCGCTGTCCGGCGACCCGCTGACGCCCGCCACCATCCGCGCGGACCAGCAGACCGGCATCGGCTCGCCGGTCGCCCGCAGCCTGCCGCCGGTCGAGGTCGATGGCGCCACCCTGTTCGTCAGCCGCAGCGGCAAGGAGCTGCGCGAGTTCCTGTTCACCAGCGACCAGCAGGCCTTCCAGGCCGCCGACCTGGCGGTGCTGGCGCGCCATCTGCTGGTCGATCCGGTCGACATGAGCTTCGACCCGATCCGTCGCCTGGTCCTGGTCGTGCGCGCCGATGGCAGCATGGCCGCTGCCACGATCGACCGGGAGAACGGCATCGTCGCCTGGTCCAGGCTCACCACCAACGGCCTGATCCGGGCGGTCGCCCACCTGGATGGCCGCACCTGGCTGCTGGTGTCGCGCAACGGCATGGTGACGCTGGAATACCTGGACGACGGCTTGGGCGTCGACGGCGCCCTGACGTTCAGCGCGACCACGCCGCGCAGCGTGTGGTCCGGGCTGGAGCGGTTCAACGACCGCCAGGTCTGGCTGATCGGCGATGGCCGGCCCGTGGGCCGCACCGTCGTCACCAACGGCAGCGTGGTCCTGCCCCAGCCGGTCAGCACGCTCGTTGCGGGCCTGGCCTTCATCCACGTGATCGAGCCGGTGCGCGCCCTGCCTTTGCCGAACCGGGTCCAGGACGCCCGCTACCGGGTGGTCCGCCTCTCGTTCCGCCTGCTCGCCACGTCGGCGCTGCGGCTGGATCTCGGCAGCGGCCCGGTCGCCCAGGCCCTGCCGGCTGTGCCCGGCGGCTTCACCGGGGACCATGCGGTTCGCGTGCTCGGCTGGCGGCGCGGCATCGAAACCTCGCCCTGGCGGATCGCGCAGGACGACCCTTCCGCCTTCACGCTTCTTTCCGTGTCCCACCAACTGCAGGTGATCGACTGATGGGTGCCGCAACCAGCCTCGCCACGCTCGGCCTCTCCGCCCTGCTGGGCCAGCAGAAGAAGAGCCGGGCCAACGACCTGATCGAAGCCGACCGGGTCCAGAACGCCCAGGAGATCAAGCTCCGGCAGAGCATCGAGCGCCGCCAGCGCGAGCAGCAGCTGGCCCGGGCGCTGGCCGCTGCCCGCGCCCGGGCCGGCTCGGCGGGCGTGGGCTCCTACCGGGGTGCCGCGGATGCGATCGTCAGCGGCCTGAAGCGCCAGGCCCGTACCGAGCAGGCCGAAGCCGATGCCGAGGCTAGGCTGGCGCTGCAGGGCAACGACACGAAGGCCGCCCTGCGCCAGCGCAACAACCTGCTGGACCAGCAGGGCAGCGTGCTGGGGCAAGGCGCGCGCGTACTGGGCGGCCTTGCCGGCGGTTCCCTGCTGGACTGAGCCGCCCGGTCGCACCGGCAGCCCGTTCTCCGCCTTCCGGATCGCCCGCCATGCCTGCCCCGCCGCGTCGCAGCTTCCGCCAGTTCGTCTGGGTCTATAACCGGCTGCAAGGCCGCATCACCCCGGCCCTGCATGTCCGGGTGACCGACTGGCTGGAGGCATGCTGGCGCGGCGGCGACCGGCGCCTCTTGCTGATGGTGTTCCGCAATGCCGGCAAGTCGACCCTGGTCGGCCAGTTCTGCGCCTGGATCCTCGCCGAGGATCCGGACCTGCGGATCCTGGTGCTGTCGGCCGAACAGAACCTGGCCGACAAGATGGCGCGCAATGTCCGCCGCGTCATCGAGCGCCATCCGTTCTGCGAGCATCTCCTGCCCGACCGCAAGGAGCAGTGGGCCGCCGACCGGTTCACCGTCGCCCGCCCCCACGACTTCCGCGATCCTTCCTTGTGCTCGCGCGGCATCACCGGGAACCTGACCGGGCTGCGCGCGGATGTCGTGATCTGCGACGATGTCGAGGTGCCCAACACCTCGGATACACCGGGCAAGCGCGAGGAGCTGCGCGAATGCCTGCGCGAACTCGACTACATCCTGATGCCCGAGGGCACGATCCTCTATGTCGGCACGCCGCACAGCTATTACTCGCTCTATGCCGAAGAGGCCCGGGCCGAGCTGAAGGAGGCGGCCCCGTTCCTCGCCGGCCACCGGCGCCTGGCCATCCCGCTCCTCGACCCGCAGGACGGCAGCTGCGTGTGGCCAGAGCGCTTCCCGCCGGACGTGGTCCGGCGGATCCGCGAGCAGACCGGCCCTGCCAAGTTCCGCTCGCAGATGCTGCTGGAGCCGACCCATGTCCACGAGGTGCGGCTCGAGCCCGAGCGGATGCGCCGCTACCGGGGCGAGATCGAGCTGGCCAGCAGCAACGGCGAGACCGTGCTCACGATCGGCGGGCGGCGCATGGTGTCGGCGACCTGCTGGTGGGACCCGGCATTCGGCGCGCCGAAGAAGGGTGACGCCTCCGTGGTCGCCTGCGTGTTCGTCTGCGAGGCCGGCGACTACTGGCTGCACGGCCTGCGCTATCTGACCCACGACCCGGCCCGCATTGCCGAGCAGGACGAGGCGGCACAGCTCTGCCAGCAGGTCGTGGCGTTCGCCGACGCCATGGCCCAACCCGCGATCCGGATCGAGACCAACGGGATCGGCCGCTTCCTGCCCTCCCTCTTGCGCCAGGCGGTCGCCCGTGCCCGGACCGGCTGCGCGGTGATCGAGCGGGTTTCCAGCCGCAGCAAGGTCCAGCGGATCCTGGACGCCTTCGACCCCCTGCTGGCGTCGGGCCGCCTCCATGTCCACGAGGAGGTGTGGCAGGGCGGATTCGTCCAGGAGATGCGCGAATGGCTGCCTGACCGGGACAGCCGCGACGACGCGCTGGACGCGGTCGCCGGCTGCATCCTGGAGGAGCCGGTGCGGCTGTCCGGCCTGCACGCCCTCCGCACCCGCCCCAGCTGGCGCACCGCCCGCCCCGCCATCGCCCCGTCCAGCTTCGACCTCTGAGCCCGGTTGCATCCTGGGCGCCAGCGCCGTAAGCGCGTCGCTACGGCAGGGAAGCGTGGCCGAGTGGTTGAAGGCAGCGGTCTTGAAAACCGCCAAAGGGCAACCTTTCGTGGGTTCGAATCCCACCGCTTCCGCCATAGATCGCTGATAACCTGTTGCCCAACATGGGAACTGCAGCATCCACTGCCTTCTGGTCCCAACGATTGTCTCAACGGAGTGCTTCGATACCTTCTGGGCCGATGCAATTTGGCAGGTTAAACTAG
>NZ_DATMFZ010000279.1:0-15526 GCF_035556675.1 Geminicoccus sp.
CGGGAAGAAGTCGCGCCGGCGCAGCAGGAGATCACCGGTCCCGGCACCGGAAACCTGGCGCAGCTGGAGCTTCAGCGCGGTGAAGGGATAAGGCTGCACCGGCTGGAGCCGTGCCGGATCGATGATCAGCACCCGCTTGTCGGTGACGGCATAGAGGATGCCTGGTGCCGCCCGCGCCGCGCGCCATGGCAGGGTCAGCGCATTCACGCCGAAGGCCGCCACCAGCGTCGCCAGCGGCAGCGCCTCGGTCCGCCACGCGATCCACAGCCCGATCAGCACCAGGGCCAGCCCGCCCGGGCGCCACTTGCGCTCCATCCTGATCAGGGCCGCGGGATCGGGACGGCCGGTCCACAGGACCCGCTCGTCCCCCTCCAGTGACCGGCGGAGGATCCGCTCCGCCGCCTCCGCCGGGCCAGCCGGCCGGTCAGGCAAGCAGTGCCGCCTGCTCGACCGCAGCGTCGCGGGTCACCGGCACGGCCAGCTTGTCCAGCATCTCCTTGGGCACGACCTGCCAGAACCGGCCGAGCTCGACCGGGTAGTCGTGCAGGATCTGCTTGCCGAGCGGGCTGCCCGTGGCGGCCACGTGCTCGCGGATCAGGGCGTGCAGCAGTTCGGCATAGTGGTCGACCTCCACCCGCTGCCAGATCACCATCTCGCCGTTGATCCGGGTCTCCAGCAGGTTCTCAGGATCATAGACGAACGCCATGCCGCCCGACATGCCGGCCGCGAAGTTGTCGCCGGTCTGGCCCAGGATCACCGCGGTGCCGCCGGTCATGTACTCGCAGCCATTGTCGCCGACGCCTTCCACCACGGTGACGGCACCGGAATTGCGCACCGCGAAGCGCTCGCCGGCCATGCCCGAGGCGAACAGCTTGCCGGCGGTGGCGCCGTACAGGCAGGTATTGCCGATGATCACGTTCTGGTGCGGGACCAGCGGCGAGGACACCAGCGGGCGGACCGCGATCGTGCCGCCGGAGAGGCCCTTGCCGACATAGTCGTTGGCGTCGCCGAACACTTCGAGCTTCAGCCCCTGCACGGCGAAGGCGCCCAGCGACTGGCCGGCCGAGCCGCGCAGCCGCACGGTGATGTGGCCTTCGGGCAGCCTGGCCATGCCGTACTTGCGGGTGATGTGCGCCGACAGCCGGGTGCCGACCGCGCGATGCACGTTCCGCACATTGTACTGGAGCTGCATCTTCTCGCCGTCTTCCAGGAGCGGGCGGGCGTCCTTGACCATCCGCGCGTCCAGCGTGTCCGGCACCTCGTTGCGGCCCTCGACCACGCAGTAGCGCGGGTGCGGGCCGGGATCGACATTGGCCAGGATCGGGTTCAGGTCCAGGTCGTCCAGGTCGATCGAGCCGCGGCTGACCTGGCGGAGCAGGTCGGTCCGGCCGATCGCCTCGTTGAGCGAGCGCAGGCCCAGGGACGCCAGCACCTCGCGGGTGTCCTCGGCGATGAAGCTCATCAGGTTGACGATGTGCTCGGGCTTGCCCTCGTACTTGGCGCGCAGGTCGTCGCGCTGGGTGCACACGCCCACCGGGCAGGTGTTGGAGTGGCACTGCCGGACCAGGATGCAGCCGACCGCCACCAGCGACAGCGTGCCGATGCCGAACTCCTCGGCACCCAGCATGGCGGCGATCACGATGTCCCGGCCGGTCTTGAGGCCGCCGTCGGTGCGCAGCGTGACGCGGTGGCGCAGCCGGTTGAGGGTGAGCAGCTGGTTGGTCTCGGACAGGCCCATCTCCCAGGGCGTGCCGGCATACTTGATCGAGGTCTGCGGCGAGGCGCCGGTGCCGCCGACATTGCCCGAGATCAGGATCACGTCGGCCTTGGCCTTGGCGACACCGGCCGCGATCGTGCCGATCCCGGCCTCCGAGACCAGCTTCACGCAGACCTTGGCGTCCGGGTTGATCTGCTTGAGGTCGTAGATGAGCTGGGCCAGGTCCTCGATCGAGTAGATGTCGTGGTGCGGCGGCGGCGAGATCAGGGTCACGCCGGGCGTGGCATGGCGCAGCCGCGCGATCTCGACGGTCACCTTGAAGCCCGGCAGCTGGCCGCCCTCGCCGGGCTTGGCGCCCTGCGCGACCTTGATCTCCAGCTCCTTGGCGGCGTTCAGGTATTCGGCGGTCACGCCGAACCGGCCGGACGCCACCTGCTTGATCGGCGAGTTGGCGTTGTCGCCGTTGGGCCTGGGGGTGAAGCGCTCCTTGCCCTCGCCGCCCTCGCCGGAATCGGCCTTCGCACCGATCCGGTTCATGGCGATGGTCAGCGTCTCGTGCGCCTCAGGGGAGAGCGCGCCCAGCGACATGCCGGGTGTCACGAAGCGCTTGCGGATCTCGGTGATGCTCTCGACCTCGTCCAGCGGGATCGGCTGGGCCTTGGGCGCGAACGCCAAGAGGTCGCGGATCGCCATCGGCTCGTGGTCGTGCAGCATCTCGGTGTAGCGCTTGAACGCCGAGTAGCTGTCGGTCTGGACCGCGTGCTGGAGCTGGTGGATCGCCTTGCCTTCCAGGGCATGCGATTCGCCGCCCCGGCGGTAGCGGTAGAAGCCGCCGATCGGCAGCACCACGGCACCCTCGCCGAACGCGCGCTCATGCATCTCCAGGATGCGCTTGCTGATGCCGGCGAGGCCGATGCCGGAGATGCGCGAGACCATCCCCGGCAGATATTCGCGGCACAGCGAGCGGGACAGGCCGATCGCCTCGAAGTTGCACCCGCCCCGGTAGCTCGAGATGATCGAGATGCCCATCTTGGACATGATCTTGAGCAGGCCCTGGTTGATCGCTTCCTTGAAGCGCGCGAGGCACTCCTGCAGCGTCAGGCCGGGAAACAGGTTGCGGGCATGGCGATCCGCGATCGCCGCCTCGGTGAGATAGGCGTTCACCGCGGTGGCGCCGACGCCGATCAGCACGGCGAAGCAGTGCGTGTCCATGCACTCGCCCGAGCGCACGGTGATCGAGGAGAAGGCGCGCAGCTTCTGGCGCACCAGATGGCTGTGCACGGCACCCACGGCCAGGATCATCGGCATGGGTGCCCGGTCCGGCCCCACGTCCTCGTCGGTCAGGAGCAGGTTCTCGGCACCGCCGCGCACCGCGTCCTCGGCCTCGTGGCGGATCCGCTCCAGCGCCGCCTTCAGCGGCTCCGAACCGTCCGCCGGGAAGGTGCAGTCGATCCGGCGCATCCGCTTCTGGAAATGCTCCTCCAGCGCCAGCAGCTCGGTGGTGGTGATCACCGGGCTTTCGAGCTGCAGGATCGAGGTCTGGCTCGGGTCCTCGTCATAGACGTTGCCGAGATTGCCGAAGCGGGTCTTCAGGCTCATCACCCGCCACTCGCGCAGCGGATCGATCGGCGGGTTGGTGACTTGTGCGAACTGCTGGCGGAAGAAGTGATGGAGACCGCGATACCGCTTGGACAGTACGGCCACCGGACTGTGGTCGCCCATCGAGCCCAGCGCTTCCTTGCCGTCCTGGACCATGGGCGCCAGGATCAGCTCCAGGTCTTCCACGCTCACGCCGAACTGGGCCTGGCGGTGGCGCAGCTCGTCGCGGGAAAAGCTCGCCGGCTGGAAGTCGCGCGCGGCGGCCAGGTCCTCCAGGTTGCGGATGTTCTCCACCCACTTGGAGTAGGGCTTGAGGCCGGCCAGCCAGTCCTTCAGCTCGACGTCGCGGAAGAAGCGGCCGCTGGTGAGGTCGACGCCGATGGTCTCGCCCGGCCCCACCCGGCCCTTCTCGACGATGTTGGCCTCGTCCAGCGGCACCATGCCGGCTTCCGAGCCCACCACCAGCAGGCCGTCGGACGTGCGGGCGTAGCGCATCGGCCGCAGGCCGTTGCGGTCCATGCCGGCGATCGCCCAGCGGCTGTCCGCGGCGACCAATGCGGCCGGCCCGTCCCAGGGCTCCATCACGCAGTTGCAGTAGTTGAACAGGTCGGCATGGGCCTGCGGCATGACGATCTTGTTCGACCAGGCCGGCGGCACCAGCAGGGTCTTGACCAGCGGCAGAACGCGCCCGGCCCGGATCAGCGCCTCGACCACGGCATCCAGCGCCGCGCTGTCCGAGGAGCCGGCCTGGATCAGCGGCTTCACGTCCTCGTTGAACTCGCCGAAGACCTCGGCCTCCATCCGGGTCTCGTGGCTCTTCATCCAGTTGGTGTTGCCACGGACCGTGTTGATCTCGCCGTTATGCGCGATGGTGCGGAACGGCTGGGCCAGGCGCCAGGCCGGCCAGGTGTTGGTCGAGTAGCGCTGGTGGAAGATCGCGAAGGAGGAGACGAACTGCTCGTCCTGCAGGTCCGGATAGAAGACCGACAGGGCCTCGGCCAGGAACAGGCCCTTGTAGATGATCGAGCGGCAGGACAAGGAGCAGATGTAGAACTCGGCGATATGCGCCGCCTGGACCTGCTTCTCGATCCGCCGGCGGATGATGTAGAGGTCGCGCTCGAACCGGTCGGCATCGATGGCGCAGTCCGGATTGCCGACGATGATCTGCTCGATCTCCGGCCGGGTCGCCTGGGCCTTGTCGCCCAGCACCGAGGTGTCGACCGGGACCTGGCGCCAGCCGCGGATCTGGTAGCCGCCGCGGATGATCTCGCTTTCCACGATCGAGCGACAGGTCTCCTGCGCGCCGAAATCGTTGCGCGGCAGGAACACCATGCCGACGCCCAGGCGCTCGTCGACATCGATGCCGACATCGGTGACGTAGCGGCGGAAGAAGGCGTCGGGGATCTGGACATGGATGCCGGCGCCGTCGCCGGTCTTGCCATCGGCGTCCACGGCACCGCGGTGCCAGACCGCCTTCAGCGCCTCGATCGCCTTGGTCACGACCTCGCGGCGCGGCTTGCCGTCGATGGCCGCCACCATGCCGACGCCGCAGGACGAGTGCTCGTCCTCGGGCGTGTACATCCCGCGCTCGATCAGCAGGTCGCGGTTCGCCTCATAGGCCTGGATGAAGGCGGCACCGCGCTCGATCGGCAGCTGGCTCATGACGGAGGCCCCCTTCAGGCGGCTGCGGCGAGCGCGTCGCGCCCGGCCGTGCGGTTCAGCAGAAAGTCGTGCATGGCGGCGGCGGCGTCGCGGCCGTCGCGCACCCCCCAGACCACCAGCGAGGCGCCCCGGACGATGTCGCCGCCGGCGAACACGCCTTCCAGGTTGGTCTGCATGGTGCTCCAGTCGATCGTGATGGTGCCCCAGCGCGAGACCTTGAGCTCCGGCTCGCCGAACATGGCGAGATGGTCCTCGGGATCGAAGCCCAGTGCTGCGATCACCAGGTCGGCAGGCAGGCGGAAACCGGAGTCCGGCACGATCTCCGGGGACTGCCGCCCGGTGGAATCGGGCGCACCCAGGCGCATGCGGATGGCGCGCACCGCCTCGACCCGCTCGTCGCCCAGGAAGGCCTCGGGCGCGGAGAGCCAGACGAACTCCACGCCCTCCTCCTCGGCATGCTTCACCTCGCGCATCGAGCCCGGCATGTTCTCCTTGTCGCGCCGATAGAGGCACTTCACCGAGAGCGCGCCCTGGCGGACCGCGGTGCGCACGCAGTCCATCGCGGTGTCGCCGCCGCCGATCACCACCACATGCTTGCCGGCGGCGTTCAGGCTGCCGTCGTCGAACTCCGGCACCTGGTCGCCCAGGCTCTTGCGGTTGGACGCGGTCAAGTAGCGCAGGGCCGGCACGACGCCGGGCAGGCCGACGCCCGGGACCTGCAGGGCGCGGGCCTTGTAGACGCCGGTGCCGATGAAGATCGCGTCGTGGCGCTGGCGCAGCTCGGCGAAGCCCGGATGACCGGGCGTGCCCACGTCGCAGTTCAGATGGAACCGGACGCCGGCCTGCTCCAGCAGGTCCGCGCGGCGCTGCACCACGTCCTTTTCCAGCTTGAAGCCGGGGATGCCGTACATCAGCAGCCCGCCGACCCGGTCGTAGCGGTCGTAGACGTCGACCTGCCAGCCCTTGCGGCGCAGCTCGAACGCCACGGAATAGCCGGCGGGGCCGGCGCCGATGATGCCGACCGAGCCCGGCCGCTCGCGGCTGGGCCTGGGCGGCTGGACCCAGCCCATCTCGAAGGCCGTGTCGTTGATGTAGCGCTCGACCGTGCCGATCGTGACCGAGTTGAAGCCCTTCTCGATCACGCAGTTGCCTTCGCACAAACGATCCTGCGGGCAGATCCGGCCGCAGATCTCCGGCATGGCGCTGGTGGCCGAGCTCAGCTCGTAGGCCTCCTCGAGCCGCCCTTCGGCGGTCATCCGCAGCCAGTCGGGGATGTTGTTGTGCAGCGGGCAGTGGATCTGGCAGAACGGGATGCCGCACTGCTCGCAGCGCGACGCCTGCTCCGACGCACGCTCCGGCCGGAAGCGGTCATAGATCTCGGCGAAATCCTGGACCCGCTCCTCGACGCTGCGCTTGTGCGGCAGGGTCTGCGGCACGGCAACGAACTGCATCATCTTCGAGGCGGCCATCGCCCTGTCCTTCGCACACGACTTGCCAACGGCGCGGCACGCAGGCGTGCCGCCTTGGAAGCGTCCTAAGCTGAAGGAGGAATCAGGTAAAGTTCAGGCAGCCGGATCGGTCCCGATATGAGACTTATTTCTTCACGCTTCCTTTTCTCATTGAGATGACCGAGCTGATCCGTTCAAAGGCTCCCGGAAGATGGTCTCGCTTCAAGACGATCTGGTCGGAACAGTCCGCACCTGCGCTCGGGCAAACAGCTGGAGGTAGGGCGGACCTGCAATTTCCAGCGGCGTCGGCGGCACGCCCAGCTCCGTCAGGCCCGGCAGATCCGGACTCGCCACGTTGTCGCTGCGCAGCTGCTTCACCTGGTCGACGGTGAGGGGCGGCACCGGCAGGAACTGCAGGATCCGCCCCAGGAACTCGGCCACGCCGAACGGGACGTTGACGATCCGCCGGTTGCGGCCCAGCACCCGCAGCAGCCAGACCAGGATCTCGCGGAAGCTCAGCACCTCCGGCCCGCCGAGCTCATAGGTGGTGCCGGGCCGGCCCGGACCGGCCAGTGCCGCGACGGTCGCCCGGGCGACATCACCGACATAGACCGGCTGGAACCGGGTGCGCCCGCCGCCGATCGCCGGCAGGAACGGCAGGGTGGCCGACATGGCCGCGAACCGGTTGAGGAACTGGTCCTCGGGCCCGAACACCACGGACGGGCGCAGGATCACCGCATCCGGCCGCGCCTGCCGCAGCCCCTGCTCGCCCATCGCCTTGGTGCGGGCATAGATGCTGCGCGAGCCGGGATCGGCGCCGATCGCCGAGATCTGGACGATCTTCGCCCCGGCCGGGGCCAGGCGGCCGATCCGTTCGGGCAGCTGCGCATGGAGCCGCTGGAAGTCGCCGGAGCGGCGCTCATGGAGGATGCCCACCAGATTCACCACCGCGTCGACGCCGGCAAGTGCCCGGGCCAGCTGCTCGTCCTGGCCGAGATCGGTCTCGATCGGGGTCACCTGCCCGACCTGGCCCAGCGGCTTGAGCACCAGGGCCCGGTCGGGGTTCCGGCAGGGCACGCGGACCTGAGCCTCCCGTGCGCAGAGCTGCTGGATCAGATGTCGACCGATGAATCCGGTGCCGCCCGTCACCGCAACCACCATGCCGCGCATCCCGCTCTCCTTACGCACATCGCCCCGACTGGCGCTGTCTAGCCCTGTGCCCCTCGACAGGCAAACGTCCCCGCCCCCCTGCCGCCGGCATCCTGCGGGCACGGTGTTTTCTTGGCGCGGCGGTCGCATGGCGCGGAAATGCGGAAAAGCGCGCTGGCACCCGTTGACGGCCGTCGCGAACTCGCCTACTTCCCGCCCCGCACCGAGTGCCCAGGTGGCGGAATTGGTAGACGCACTAGCTTCAGGTGCTAGCGCTCGCAAGGGCGTGGAGGTTCGAGTCCTCTCCTGGGCACCATTCACTCTTCGCGTTCACGGATCGTTTACCATCTAGGGTCTAGGGTGCTTCCCAGGACCGAAGGATCGGAAACGGTGCGTATGGAATTCCAGCTTCATCAGGGCGACCTGCCGCCGGACTTCGTTGCCGACGGGCCGGTGGCGCTGGATACCGAGACGATGGGGCTGCAGCCGCACCGCGACCGGCTCTGCCTGGTGCAGCTCGCCAAGGCCAATGGCGAGATCCATCTGGTGCGCTTTGCCGACCGCAACTACGCGGCGCCGCGCTTGAGCGCACTCCTGGCCGATCCCGACATCCTCAAGATCTTCCATTTCGCGCGCTTCGACGTGGCCGTGCTCCGGCATTTCCTGGGCGTGGCGGTGACCCCGCTCTGGTGCACCAAGATCGCGTCGAAGCTGGCGCGCACCTACACCGACCGCCACGGCCTGAAGGACCTGAGCCGCGAGCTGCTGGGCGTGGAGCTGCAAAAGCAGGAGCAGAGCTCGGACTGGGGCAACGACCAGCTGAGCGAGGCGCAGCTGCGCTACGCCGCCAGCGACGTCGTGCATCTCCACCGCCTGAAGGAACGGCTGGAGGCGATGCTGCGCCGGGAGGGCCGCCTGCATCTGGCGCAGGCCTGCTTCGGCTTCCTGCCCACCCGGGCGGAACTGGACCTGGCCGGCTTCGCCGAGCAGGACATTCTCGCCCACTGAACCGGCCAGCGGAGCCGCTCATGCCGTCCAAGGCCAGGGTCGCCACCATCGTCGCATCGAAGGCGCAGCCCGTTGCCGGCCCGGAACCGGCCGGTGCCGCCGATCTGGCGGCCGCCCGCGAGGTGCTCACCACCGAAGCCGGGGCACTTCAGGACCTGGCCCAGACGCTCGGCCGCGACTTCCTGGCCGCGTGCGACCTGCTCCAGCGTGCCACGAGCCGGGTGGTGGTCACCGGCATGGGCAAGAGCGGTCATGTGGCGGCGAAGATCGCGGCCACCCTCGCCTCCACCGGGACCCCTGCCCAGTTCGTCCATCCGGCCGAAGCCGCCCATGGCGATCTCGGCATGATCACCCCAAAGGACGCGGTGCTGGCGCTGTCGAACTCCGGGGAGACACCGGAGCTGCACGCGATCCTGGTGCATGCCCGCCGGTTCGGCATCCCGCTGGCCGCCATGGTCGGCCGGGCACCCAGCACGCTCGCCGAGAGCGCGGACGTGGCCCTGGTCCTGCCGGTGGTGGTCGAGGCCTGCCCCTTGGGCCTGGCGCCCACCACCTCCACCACCGCGATGCTGGCGCTGGGCGACGCGCTCGCCGTGGTCCTGCTTGGCCGGCGCGGCTTCTCCAGCCATGCCTTCGCCGAGCTGCATCCGGGCGGCAAGCTCGGTGCCCGGCTCGTGCGCGTGCGCCAGCTGATGCACGAGGGTGCCGATCTGCCGCTCGTCCCGGTCGGCACCCGCATGGCCGACGCCCTGCTGGTGATGACGGAAAAGCGGCTGGGCTGCATCGGCGTGATCGACGGGGACGGCCGGCTGGTCGGCATCGTCACCGATGGCGACCTGCGCCGCAACATGGCCCCCGACCTGCTGGGCCGTTCGGTGGAGGCGCTGATGACCAGCCGCGCCCGGACCATCGCGCCCGACGCGCTGGCGGTGGAAGCCGTTCGCACGATGAACGCCGCCGCGATCACCGTGCTGTTCGTGGTGATGGACGGTCGCCCGGTGGGTGCGCTCCACCTGCACGACTGCCTCAAGGCGGGAGTGGCCTGAGCAGGTGGTCGAGGCTCCTGCAACCGCCCCGCGCGAGCCGGCCCCGAATGGGGGCCAGGCCGCCGCCGGACCGGGCGCGCCGCCCCGCCGGCCCAGGCGCCGCTTTGTCGGCCTGATGCGGCTGGTGCTGCCCGGCATCGCGATCGGCCTGATGGTACTGGTGGTGGCCTGGCCCAAGATCTTCGGCGACGTTGCCGGGATGATCGCACCCTCCGGCCTGTTCGAGGGCATCTCGATCACCGAGCCCATGCGCATGCGCCAGCCCCGCTATGTCGGTGCCGACAGCGAGGGCGGCCGACCCTATGTGGTCGAGGCCGACGAGGCGCAGATCGACCCCAAGGCACCGGACCGGATCGCACTTTCCCACATGCGCGCCAGGATGGAGAGCGTGGATGGCGGGCTGACCCGGCTGGAGTCGCGGGACGCGCTTTATCAGCGCGATATCGAACGACTGGACCTTGCCCACGACGTCAAGCTCTATACGCCGGACGGCATGGAGTTCACCACCGAGCAGGCGACCATCCTCATGGACGAGCGCCGGGCGACGGGCGAGCGGCCGGTCCATGGGACCGGGACCAGGGGAACGATCGACGCGGATGGCTTCGCCATCGAGGAAGGAGGCGATGTGATCCGGTTTGAGGGCAATGTACGGGTCGTGCTGACGCAGGACCGGCCCGCGGGGGAGGCTCCTTGATGAGGCACCGGGCAGCAGCGGCACTCGCGCTCATCGTCTGCCTGCCGGCGGCCATCGCGGCGGCGCAGGAAAGCAACGGCCTGGCGGGCCACGATTCCCGCCAGCCGATCGAGATCACCTCGGACACGCTCACCGTGGAGCAGCCAAAGCAGCTCGCCACGTTTGCCGGCAATGTCGACGCGGTCCAGGGCGACATGAAGCTGCGCGCCGACCGGCTGCTGGTGCACTATGCCCGCAACGACCAGGCCGGCAGCGGCGGAGCCGGCAGCGGGTCTGGCACAGGCGGCGCTGCCCCGGCCGACAACTCGATCCGGATGATCGAAGCGTTCGGTAAGGTGGTGATCACTTCGCCCGCGGAGAGCGCTCAGGGCGATGCCGGCGTCTATGACGTGGTGGCCGGCACGATGCAGCTGACCGGCGACGTGGTCCTGACCCGCGGCGAGAACGTGATCCGCGGCAATCGGCTGGACATGGACCTGAACACCGGCCTGTCGACCGTGTCGGGCGGCAAGCGCAGCGAGCGGGTCCGCGCCGTGTTCACGCCCGAGAACGGGGGCAGCGAGCAGCCGTGAGCCTGGTGTCGCCCGACCTCCTGCCAGCCCAGCAGCGCCACGAGCAGGTGCAGGCCGCCGCACGCCGCGGGAGCGTGGTCTCCGAGCTGTCGGCCTTCAAGATCGGCAAGCAGTATGGCGGCCGCACCGTGCTGCGCGACGTCAGCCTGCGGGTCGGCCGGGGCGAGGCGGTGGGTCTGCTGGGGCCGAACGGTGCCGGCAAGACCACCTCGTTCTACATCCTGACCGGCCTGATCTCGCCGGACTATGGCCAGGTCGTGCTGGACGGCTCGGATGTCACCGACCTGCCGATGTTCCGCCGCGCCCGCCTCGGCGTGGGCTATCTCGCCCAGGAAGCCTCGGTGTTCCGGGGCCTCAGCGTCGAGAACAATCTGCGCGCGGTGCTGGAGCTGGTGGAGCCCAGCCGGCTACGCCGCGAGGAGATGCTGGACGAACTCCTGGCCGAGTTCGGGCTCAGCCATCTGCGCCGCGCCCCGGCACTCGGCCTGTCCGGCGGCGAGCGGCGGCGCGTCGAGATCGCCCGCGCCTTGGCATCACGGCCGGGCTTCATGCTCCTGGATGAACCGCTGGCCGGCATCGACCCGATCAACGTGGCCGAGATCCGCAGTCTGGTGGCGCATCTGAAGGACCGCGGCCTGGGCGTGCTGATCACCGACCACAATGTGCGGGACACGCTGGAGATCATCGACCGTGCCTATATCCTGCACGAGGGGCGCGTGATCATGGAGGGCACGCCGAGTTCGATCGTGGCCGACGAGATGGTCCGCAAGGTCTATCTCGGCGACGACTTCGCCCTGTGAGCCACCGCATCGTGACGGGCGGCTACCCAGGACTGGCAGGGACCAGGCACACGGTGCCTGCCCTCCGCCACCGCCGGGCCCGCTGTGATGGAAAGTGCGGCCGATGAGCGCCGGGATGCGCCTGGAGCTGCGCCAGTCCCAGGGACTGGTGATCACGCCGCAGCTCCAGCAGGCGATCAAGCTCCTGCAGCTGTCCAACCTCGAGCTGGACCAGTTCATCCAGCAGGAGCTGACCGAGAACCCGTTCCTGACCCGCAGTGACGGCGTGTCCGACCGGCAGGGCCAGCCGGCCGGCGAGCAGGAGGCGCCGCTGGACGGAAGGGCGCCCCCCGAACCCGCCGCCGATCCGGCGGATGGCCAGGACTGGCCGGCCGAGACCGGCGAGCCGGACAGGGCGGTGTTGGGTCCGCTCGGGCGCGAACGCCGCTCCAGCGCTGCCGAGGATGACCTGCCGTCGCTGGAGGCGACGCTCAGCCGGCCGGTGAGCCTGCGCGAGCATCTGCTGGCGCAGGTGGCGGCCGATGCCGGCGACCCGGCCATCCGCTTCCTGGCCTTCGCCCTGGTCGAGCGCCTGGATGGTGACGGCTATCTGCGCGAGCCGCTGGAGGACCTGGCCGTGGAGCTGGCCGCGGGCCGGGACGAGCTCCTGCAGGCGCTGCGGATCGTGCAGAACTGCGATCCGGCAGGCGTGGGTGCACGGGATCTGCGGGAGTGCCTGGCGCTGCAGCTCAAGGAGCTCGACCGGCTGGATCCGGCGATGCAGGCACTGCTGGATCATCTGCCCGCCCTGGCCCGGGCCGACTTCACGCTCCTGCTCCGGGTATGCCGAGTCGACCAGGACGACCTGCAGGACATGATCGCGGAGATCCGGGCGCTCAACCCCAGGCCGGGTGCCAGCTTCGATCCGGAACCGGCGCCGGTGGTCTCGCCCGACGTGCACGTCCTGCCGGCCCCCGGTGGCAACTGGCGGGTCGAGGTCGACCCGCGCACCCTGCCGCGGGTGATGGCCGATACCGGCTACTATGCCGAGATCTGCGGCAGCGCCGAGGGCCGCAAGGCGAAGGAATACCTGTCCGAACGCTGGCAGTCGGCGAACTGGCTGGTCAAGGCGCTGGACCAGCGCGCGCGCACCGTGCTGCGGGTCACCAAGGCGATCTTCCAGCGGCAGAAGGGTTTCCTCACCCACGGCCCGTCCCGGCTGCGCCCGCTGGTGCTGCGCGACATCGCCGAGGTGACCGGGCTGCACGAGAGCACGGTGAGCCGGGCCACCAGCGACAAATATGTCGGCACGCCGCGCGGCACCTATCCGCTGAAATATTTCTTCTCGACCGGCCTGCCGTCCGCCGATGGCGAGGGCAGCGTCAGCGCCGAGGCGATCCGCCAGCGGATCCGGCAGATGATCGAGCGGGAAACGCCGGACGACGTGCTGTCCGACGACCGGCTCGTCCTGCTCCTGGAAAAGGAGGGCATGCAGGTCGCCCGCCGGACTGTCGCCAAGTACCGGGAATCGCTGGGCATCGCCTCGTCGCTGCAGCGCCGGCGTGCCAAGGCGCTGCTCCGCTGACCGGGCGCACCCTCCAGCACGGCTCCTGCGTGCAGCTCCATGGCCGGGGCGTGCTGGTGCTGGGCCCGTCGGGCAGCGGCAAGTCCAGCCTGTGCAATTCGTTGGCGGCGATGGGCGGCTGGCTGGTGGCGGACGACGCGGTCGAGCTCGCCAATGAGAGCGGGCGCGTGATCGCGACCTGCCCCTTGGCCATCCGGGGCCAGCTCGAGCTGCGGCGGCTGGGCCTGGCCCGCCTGCCGTGCCGGCATGCCGCAGCGGTCGACCTCGTTGCCGAGCTGACACGCAGTGTTACCATCGAGCGCTTGCCCCCTCCCGCCACCACCGGCATGCTCGGGGTCGTGCTGCCCCTGATCCACATCATGCCGGAAGATCTGAACCGGGCCGCCTCGCTGGTCGCGGCGTCCCTCTTCCGGCTGGTGCGCGAGGTGCCGTGAACCGGATCGTGATCGTCACCGGCATGGCTGGTGCCGGCAGGACCACCGCGCTCAAGGTCCTGGAGGACCTGGGCTTCGAGGCGGTGGACAACCTGCCGATCAATCTCCTGCGCAAGCTGGTCCAGGCACTGGACCCGCTCGAGACCGATGTCGCGATCGGCATCGACCCGCGCTCGCGCACCTTCGACGTGGATGAGCTGATGCCGCGGCTGGAACGGCTGCGCGGCTCCGGCGTGGCCGAGGTCCGCCTCCTGTTCCTGGACTGCGACGACGAGGTGCTGCGCCGGCGCTACAGCGAGACCCGCCGCCGCCACCCGCTGGCGTTCGACCGCTCGCTGGAGGACGGGATCGCGCATGAGCGGCAGATCATGGCCCCGGTGCGCGGGCTGGCCGACCATATCGTCGACACCACGGCGCTCACGGCCGCCGATCTCAAGCGGGTCATCACCGGCCTGTTCGACCCGGCCGAAGGACAGCGCCTGGCGATCCACGTCATGTCCTTCTCGTTCCGCAACGGGCTGCCGCGCGAGGCCGATCTCGTGTTCGACGTGCGCTTCCTGCGCAACCCGCATTACGACGACGTCTTGCGGCCGATGACCGGGCTGGACCGGCCGGTCCAGGACTATGTCGCGAACGACCTGGACTTCTCCTCGTTCATGGAGCGGCTGGTGAACCTGCTCTTGCCCCTGCTCCCGCGCTATCGTGCCGAGGGCAAGTCCTACCTGACCATCGCGATCGGCTGCACCGGCGGCAAGCACCGCTCGGTATTCGTGGCCGAGGCTCTGTCCGCGCGGCTGCGCGATGCCGGCTGGGCGGTGGGCACCCATCACCGCGACATCCCGCGCACCGCGACACCGGCGGCCGTGACCGGGAGCACGCCATGATCGGCCTGGTGATCGTCACTCATGGCCATCTGGCAGACGAGTTCGTCGCCGCCATGGAGCATGTGGTGGGGCCGCAGCCCGATGTGGCGGCGATCTCGATCGAGCCCGACGACGACATCGAGCGGCGCCGGGCCGACATCGTGGCGGCGGTCAAGCAGGTCGACACCGGGAGCGGCGTGATCATGCTGACCGACATGTTCGGCGGCACGCCTTCCAACCTCGCGATCTCCATCACCGACCGGCCACAGGTCGAGGTGATCTGCGGCATCAACCTGCCGATGCTGATCAAGCTCGCCATGGTGCGCGGGACCGAAACGCTGCCGCAGGCGATCCGCAGCGCCCAGGAAGCCGGGCGCAAGTACATACAGGTTGCCAGCCAGATACTGAGTGGCGACAAGAGCTAGGGCAGCAGCAAAGGCAGGTCGAAGGTGGAGAGCGGACTGGCGGTGGAGGTTCGGGTATGCAACGCGCGTGGCCTGCATGCGCGTGCCGCTGCGAAGCTGGTCCGGCTCGCCGATACGTTCGACGCGGTGGTGGTGGTCGGCAAGGACGATACCGAGGTCACCGCCACCTCGATCCTGGGCCTGATGATGCTGGGCGCCGCGCAGGGTGCCACCCTGCGCCTGTCCGCCCGCGGCCAGGAGGCCCGCCAGGCGCTGACGGCCATCGCCGAGCTGATCCAGCGCGGCTTCGACGAATAGCCGGGCCGGCTGCAGACACCCCTGTCGCACATGGCCGGCCGAACCGCCGCTCGATCAGGTTGCGCCGGGCGTACGTCTTGCGGTCGAGTGGATAGGGGATGGTGCGGCTGGCGTTGGCGGGGATCACCGCCTGGATGTGCCGAGCCCGGAGCCAGCTAAGAAGATCGTCGGCATCATAGGCCTTGTCGGCGATGACCCGCCGAGGTGGCGGGACGGCATCGAGCAGCGGGATGGCCATGCCGATGTCG
>NZ_DATMFZ010000280.1:0-3235 GCF_035556675.1 Geminicoccus sp.
CGGCCGGCCGCTGCTCTCCAACAGCGCAACAGCCTCCCGTTTGAACTCCGGTGTAAACTCCCGTCTCGTCTTCGCCATCAGATCACCTTCCTCGCCCCAAGGAGCGTATCAAACGTGTCCACCAAGGCGAGGGAAGATCAGGGAAGCCGCTCGTCGTCCTGACGGAGTGACCAGCCACCGGCGCAGCTCAAGCGGGGGCGAACTGGCGCGAGCATCAGCCTGGCGTTGACATATCTTGTGTAGATCGTGGACTATGGATCCTTGACCGTCACAAAGCTAATGACGTTTTCTCGCATCATCCATTCCATTGCATGAACAAATCGTGGTGGCTCGAGTTCTTCGGGCGTCATGAGCCGGCATGTCGATCCTGCGCCGCAACGAAAGACGAGCAGCATCGTGAAGCTCTGTGCGAGCGTGTCCACCCGGGAGGAAGCCATAGCCACTGTTGGCGAGGCACCAAAGGCGCGGCCGGTCGACACGAAACTCGAAGTCGTCGTCATCCCGGTTGCGGATGTCGACCGGGCCAAGGAATTCTACGGGAAACTCGGCTGGAGGCTCGACGCCGACTTCGCGGCGGGCGGCAATTGGCGCGTGATCCAGTTCACGCCGCCTGGTTCTGGCTGCTCGGTCATCTTCGGCAGAAACGTTACCGCGGCAGCCCCCGGCTCTGCCCAGGGGCTGTACCTGATCGTTGCCGATATCGAGGCTGCCCGTAACGAGCTGCTTGAGCGTGGCATCGGGATCAGCGAAGTGTTCCATGGCGCCGGCGACGAGCACGCAGGCACCGACCCGCCCTACCTGTTCGGGCGGCGCCGGATCGGCGGCCCGGGTCCCGAGCATCGCAGCTATCAGTCCTATGCGTCGTTCAGCGACCCTGACGGCAATGGCTGGCTGCTCCAGGAAGTCACCACCCGATTGCCTGGACGCGTGGACGCCGGCGAAACGGCGTTCGTCTCGGCGACCGAGCTGGCAGCAGCGCTGCGGCGTGCAGCGAACGCGCATGGCGAACATGAGCAGCGGACCGGCCAGCATGATGCGGGCTGGCCGGACTGGTACGCCGACTACATCGTGCGGGAGCAGGCGGGCAGGGAACCATCGGCATGAGTGCCTACTATGATGCGATCGTAATCGGGGCAGGTCAGGCCGGACCGCCTTTGGCCGGCCGCCTTACCGCAGCCGGTATGAAGGTCGCCCTGGTCGAGCGGAAGCTGTTCGGCGGCACCTGTGTCAACACGGGCTGCATTCCGACCAAGGCACTGGTCGCCAGTGCCCATGCCGCTCATCTGGCGCGCCGGGCCGGCGAGTACGGGGTGATGATCAGCGGCCCGGTCGCGGTCGACATGGCCGCCGTCAAGGCACGCAAGGATGCGATCTCGGCCAAGTCCCGGGAGGGCGTGGAAGCCTGGCTGCAGAACATGGACGGCTGCACGATCCACCGTGGCCATGCGCGCTTTCATTCCCCTACCGAGGTGCAGGTCGGCAGCGAACGGCTGGCTGGCCAGCGCATCTTCATCAATGTCGGCGGCCGGGCCCTGGTGCCCGATCTGCCCGGCGTTGATCGCATCCCCTACCTGACCAACACCACGATCCTCGAGCTCGACCGGGTGCCGCGGCACCTCGTCATCGTGGGGGGCAGCTATATCGGCCTGGAGTTCGCGCAGATGTACCGCCGCTTCGGCAGCGAGGTGACGGTCGTGGAGAAGGGGCCCCGGCTGGTCCAGCGGGAAGACCCGGACGTGTCGGACGCGATCAGGCAGATCCTCGAGAACGAAGGGATTGCGGTCCGGTTGAGCGCTGAGTGCATCCGCTTTGCGCCACGCAGCGACGAGATCGCCCTGGGCGTCGATTGTCGATCGGGCGAGCCCGAGGTTCTGGGATCCCACGTCCTGCTGGCCGTCGGCCGGCAGCCGAACACGCATGATCTGGGCCTCGACGAGGCGGGCGTTGCCGTGGACGAGCGTGGCTACATCCAGGTCGATGATCAGCTGCGCACGAACGTGCCGGGGATCTGGGCGCTCGGCGACTGCAACGGCCGCGGGGCCTTCACCCACACCGCCTACAACGACTTCGAGATCGTGGCGGCCAACCTGCTCGACGACGCGCCGCGCCGGGTGAGTGACCGCATCGATGCCTATGCGCTCTATATCGACCCGCCGCTCGGCCGCGTGGGCATGACCGAAGACCAGGCCCGACGATCGGGCAGAGCGATCCGGATCGGGATGCGGCCGATGACCCGGGTCGGCCGGGCGGTCGAGAAGGGCGAGACCCAGGGCTTCATGAAGATCGTGGTCGACGCGCAGAGCCAGGCAATCCTGGGCGCAGCCATCCTCGGTGTCGGCGGGGACGAGGCGATCCATGGCGTGCTGGACATCATGGCCGCCAAGGCACCCTACCCGACGTTGCAGCATGCCATGCACATTCACCCGACCGTGTCGGAACTGATCCCGACCATGCTGGGCGAGCTTCAGCCGGCAGACCACAGCGCCTCATGAGGCGATGCGTCTTGCTTTTTTCCATGCCGCGTCGCCGCCATTTCGGCGCGTCATAGATCGACAGGCATGACTGGGCCTGAGAACAGGACCGGGCCCGGCGGGGCCCCTGGTTGCCGAGCCACCCGACGGCCTGAGGCTTGACGGCAAGCTCCCCCTTGGCCAGCGACATGGCCGTTTCCTGCGACAGGACCAGAACGGTCATCGTGCCACTCTTCTCGCTGGGGAACAGGCCCAGCGAGCGCGGCGTACCATCCGCTTGCGTCATCCAGATCTCGAGTACCTGTCCGTGAAATCGCGCGGCGGCGTGATGTTGAGTCGCAGCGCCAGCCGGCCCCCGGTACTTGTCGATCAGCACGGCCATGTGGCTGGGCGCCAGATTGGCCGCATTGAGCCGGCTTTCGATTCCGGCCAGCCGTGTGACTAGATGTTCGGTCTCAGGGTGTAGTGCTTCCGTAACGGGCCGTTGGGCGTCAAGTCCCCCGAGCGATCATCCTGTCGCCGGTCTCATGCTTCCGTCCGTGGTCGGAACCAGGGCCGCCACATCATGCGGTCAAAAAGGAGCCGGTGGGCCAATCTAAGGCGCGTGGTTCACCCAGGCTGAACGCCCACAGCACTACCCCCGGCCTCACCGGTTCCTGCGTCCCGGCGACGGGACCTCGAAGGAACGGGACCGCTCAGCCCCGTCCCAAACCTGCTCTTCTTGGTGCGCTGCTACGCGGCAGCCTCCTTGCCCCAGCGGAAGT
>NZ_DATMFZ010000281.1:0-12774 GCF_035556675.1 Geminicoccus sp.
TGAGGCGGCACCATCAGGAACGGCGAAGGGATGATGCAGATGGGGTTCGGCTATCGGCGCTTCTATTGCGGGCCGGTCGAGGCGGTGATCTTCGACATGGCCGGCACGATCGTCGACTTCGGCTCGCGGGCACCGGCCGGCGTGTTCGTCGAGGTGTTCCGCCGCCACGGGATCACGATCAGCCCGGCCGAGGCGCGCCTGCCGATGGGGGCGGAGAAGCGTGCCCATGTCGCCGAGCTCCTGGCGATGCCGGCGGTACGCGCGCGCTTTGCCGACCGGCACGGCCGCGACCCGGATGAGGCGGACATCGACCGGATCTACCAGGATTTCATTCCGCTACAACTCGAGACCCTGCCGGCCTTCTCCGCGCTGATCCCGGGTACCGCCGCGACGGTCGCGGCCCTGCGCGCCCGCGGCATCCGGATCGGGGCCAACACCGGCTACAACCGTGCGATGATGGAACTGGTCCAGGCGGCGATGGCCGAACAGGGCATGACGCTGGACAGCGCCGTCGCCGCCTCTGACGTGCCGCGGGCCCGCCCCTCGCCCGCCATGTGCCTCGTGAACGCGGCACAGCTGGCCGCCAGCACCGTCACCGCCTGCGTCAAGGTCGACGACACCGTTCCCGGCATCGAGGAGGGCCTGGCAGCCGGCATGTGGACGGTGGGGATCACCCTGTCCGGCAACGAGATCGGCCTCTCGGAAGCAGAGTGGCAGGCCCTGCCGGCACAGGAACGGCAGGCCCGGCTGGCCCGCGCCGAAGCCCGGCTGCGCGCAGCGGGCGCTCATTTCGTGATCCCGTCGGTAGCGGACCTCCTGCCGGTGATCGACGTGATCGAGACCAGGCTCGCGGCCGGGGCACGGCCCTGAGCCGCTTCGGGCAGCGACACGACCATTCAGTTCTATGCGTCGGTCAGTTGAGGCCCACTCAGTTGAGGCGGAAGCCGCGGCAGCCCAGCTGCTCCTCCCTGATCAGGATCTGGCTGCCGCAGGGCCGCTCCACGAAGTAGCGCCGCCCCTGGTCGTCCTCCTGGACATGGATCAGGTCGACCGGCTCACCGGTGCCGAGCAGCACCATCTGCAGGATCTGCGGCCTCGGCAGAACCGGACGGGCCGGGATGGTGACGGGTTCTCGATGCACGGCAACCTCTCTAGGCTCATGGTCCTAGGATAACAGTCCCTTCGCCTGTGGCAAGGCCTGTGTTTCCAGGGCCCGTTCGGCATGCCGAAGAATGCGCCTGAAATGGTTAAGACATCGTTTACCGCATTCGCCAAATGAAAACATCAGCCGCGATGGAAGATTTCGCCAATAGAAAGACCCCGGGGCCGAAAGGCCCCGGGGTCTCGCGTCTGCAACCGATTTAGGACGACGCGTCAGCCGAGTTCGGCGAACAGGTCGGTCGACAGGTAGCGCTCGGCCGAGGAGGCCAGGATCACTACGATCCGCTTGCCGGCATAGTCCGGACGGGCACCCACCTCCAGCGCCGCGGCGACCGCGGCACCGCTGGAGATCCCGACCGGAATGCCTTCGACCCGCGCCACCTCGCGGGCGGTCTCGAACGCGGTCTGGTTGCCGATCCGGATCGTCTCGTCCAGCACGTCGGTGTGGAGGTTCTCCGGGATGAAGCCGGCGCCGATGCCCTGGATCTTGTGCGGCCCGGGCTTGCCACCCGAGATCACCGGGCTGTCCTCCGGCTCGACCGCGATCACCTTCAGGCCCGGCAGGCGCGGCTTGAGCACCTCGCCCACCCCGGTGATGGTGCCGCCGGTACCCACGCCGGCGATGAACGCGTCCAGCCGGCCGCCCGTGTCCGCCCAGATCTCCTCCGCGGTGGTGATGCGGTGGATCGCCGGGTTGGCCGGGTTCTCGAACTGCTGGAGGATCACCGCGTTCTTCGTCTCGGCGACGATGCGCTGCGCCTCCTCGATGGCGCCGCGCATCCCCTTGGGCCCGGGCGTGAGCACCAGTTCCGCACCCAGCAGCTTGAGCACCTTGCGGCGCTCCAGCGACATGGTCTCCGGCATGGTGAGGATCAGCCGGTAGCCCTTGGCCGCCGCCACGAAGGCGAGCGCGATCCCGGTATTGCCCGAGGTGGGCTCGACCAGCACCGTGTTCTTGTCGATCTGGCCGGACTGCTCGGCCGCTTCGATCATGGAGTAGCCGATACGGTCCTTCACCGAGCTCAGCGGGTTGAAGAACTCCAGCTTGGCCAGGATCTCGGCCTTCACCCCGCGCTGCTCGGCGATCCGGTGCAGGCGCACCAGCGGCGTGCCGCCGATCGTGTCGATGATGCTGTCATAGATCCGGCCTCGCGTGTTCATGGCCACCCGTGTCCCTGATTTTACATCTTCCATATGCACAACTCCGGCAAACCCGCCTGAAACTGTGCAGAATTCTAGAGCCAACCGCGCGACGCGCAACCATCGGCGGGACGGGGTGCTTCCGAAGAGGCCTGCTGCACCGCGGCTAGATCACGAAATCGGCGCTGCGGGCCTGGTCGCCCACCAGCCCGGCCCGGCGGGCCTCCTGGCAGAGATCCTCGATGGACACGTCATCCAGCCGCTGCATCAGCTCCCGCTCGGTGCGTTCGAAGAACGGCGTGATCACCTGCGCCCCCAGCGGCGAGCCGGCGACCTGCTCCTCCGCGGTGGCGCCGCCGCCGTGGGCCGACCCGTTCGGATCGGGCTCCCCCTGCACCACCCGGACGATCTCGCCCACGCTGATGCGCCGCCGCTCGCGCGCCAACCGATAGCCGCCACGCGGCCCGCGCACGCCCTTGAGCAGCCCGGCACGCACCAGCTGCTGCATGACCTGCTCGAGATAGCGCCTGGGCAGGTTGAGGCGCCTGGCGATGTCCTGGCTCTGGACAGGGTCGCTGCCGCCATGGAAGGCGATGTCGGTGACTGCCTCCAGCGCCAGTGACAGCTTCTTGGACGGTTTCAGCATGGGGCCACCCTCCCGGTGGTGGCGGACAAGCGGCTCATTCTCGCCCTCCGATTGCGCGGGCTACTCCGGTAGAGCCAAAACCGCCAACGCCGCGTGGGGTTTCCGACAGGACTCCATTCTCTTTCCATAATATCCCGACAGTAGGTGTCACCACCATCTGCGCGATCCGCATGCCGCGCTCGACCGTGAACGGCTCGTCGCCAAGGTTGACCAGGATGACGCCAAGTTCCCCGCGGTAATCGGCGTCGATCGTGCCCGGCGCGTTGAGCACCGTGATGCCGTGCTTTGCCGCCAGGCCGGAGCGTGGCCGGATCTGCGCTTCGTGATCAACCGGCAATGCTATGGCGATCCCCGTCGGCACGACCGCGCGGGCCATGGGGCACAGCACGAGCGGTGCGTCGGCCGCCACGGCAGCGATCAGATCGACCGCGGCGGCACCCGCGGTGGCGCGCTCGGGCAACGGCAGGTCCGCCCCGTGCGGCAGCCGGCGGATCTCGACCGTCACCTCAGCCACGGCCGAGCTCCTCAGCGATCAGCCCTGCCAGCCGGCGCGCCACCTCCTGCTTGCTGCCGGGTGGCCAGGGTTCCGGCGCTGAGTCACGGCGCAGCAGCGTGACCGCGTTCCGGTCACCGCCGAACGTGCCGCTGCCGGGCGCCACGTCGTTGGCGAGGATCCAGTCGCAGTTCTTGCGCCGCAGCTTGGCCGCGGCATGGGCCACGACCTGCTCGGTCTCGGCGGCAAACCCCACCACCAGGCGCGGCCGCTGCGGGCCGTCGGCCGCCAGGGTCCGGAGGATGTCCGGATTCTCCACCAGCCGGATCGCCGGCGGCGGCGCTCCTGCCTCCTTCTTGATCTTCTGTAGGGGTGCTTCCTCCGGCCGCCAGTCCGCCACCGCCGCGGCGCAAACCGCGACATCGGCCGGCAGGGCCGCCCGGCAGGCCGCCAGCATCTCGCGGGCATTCTCGACCCGCACCACCGCGACGCCCGGCGGGTCCGGCAGGGCGACCGGGCCCGACACCAGGGTCACGTCAGCCCCAAGGCGTGCCAGTTCTGCTGCAATCGCATGGCCTTGCTTGCCGGAGCTGTGATTCATAATGAAGCGGACCGGATCGATCGCCTCACGGGTCGGGCCGCTGGTGACCAGCGCCCGCCGCCCGGCCAGCCCGCCAGCCGGCACGCTGCCCGGCCGGCCCAGCCGGGCGAGGATCGCGGTCAGGATCTCGGCCGGCTCGGCCATCCGGCCGCTGCCGGTCTCGCCACAGGCCATGTCGCCGGCATTGGGCCCGACCATAGCGACCCCATCGGCCTGGAGCACGGCCAGGTTGCGCTGCGTGGCCGGGTGACCCCACATCATCTGGTTCATGGCCGGCGCTGCCAGCACCGGCTTGTCCGTGGCGAGCAGCACGGTGCTGGCGAGATCATCGGCGAGACCATGCGCCATCTTCGCCAGCAGGTTGGCAGTAGCCGGCGCCACCACCACGAGGTCGGCCTCGCGCGACAGCCGAATATGCCCCATCTCCGCCTCGTCGGTCAGCGAGAACAGGTCGCCATAGACCTTCTCCACCGACAGAGCCGCCACCGAGAGCGGAGTGACGAACTCGCGCGCGGCCTCGGTCAGGACGCAGCGCACCTGGATCCCGCGCTCCTTGAGCCGGCGGATCAGTTCCAGGCACTTGTAGGCGGCGATCCCGCCGCCGATCACCAGGAGCACCCGCCCACCCGGCAGTGCAGGGATGCCATCCTGACCCATTGCTTCCGCTCCTCTGACTAACCCACTGTCAGGCATGATCTATTGTCTGCTACTTCATCTTGCATTGCAACATGCCGTGTCCGTCGGCTCAGCGGATCGTCCAGCCCAGCAGGAACGCTGCCAGCACCAGGAACAGCCATATCGGAGCACGGTCCTTCAGCACGGTGTGGTGGTGTTCCAGCCGGATCAGCGTCCGCTCCAGCCGGCGCAGCACCACCGGGGCCCGCTGCATCACGTCATAGGCTTCGCGCGCCAGTTCCATCGCCTTGGCCTGCGGTCCCAGATGCACCGCGATCCACTGGGCGACCAGGGGCTGGGCGGTCTGCCAGATGTTGACCGAAGGGTTCAGCGCCCGGCCCACCCCCTCGGCCACCACCATGGTCTTCTGCAGGAGCAGGAGATGCGGCTGCTGCTGCATCTTGAACTGCTCGGCCACCGTCAGGATCTGGCCGAACAGCCGGCCGATCGAGATGTCGTTGAGCGGCTTGCCCAGGATCGGCTCGCCGATGGCCCGCGCCGCCTGGGCGAACGCGTCGCGGTCCTCGTCGGCCGGCACGTAGCCGGCGCGCACGAACACGTCCGCCACCCGCCGATAGTCCCGGTCGAGGAAGCCCACCAGGATCTCGGCCAGGTACTTGCGGGTATCGAGGTCGAGCCGGCCCATGATGCCGAAATCGACCGGCACGATCGTGCCGTCCGGCTCGATGAAGGTGTTCCCGGGATGCATGTCGGCATGGAAGAAGCCGTCGCGGAACACTTGGTTGAAGAACACCACCGCCGCCCGGTCGAGGATCTGGTCGGGATCCAGCCCCTGCTCGATCAGCCGCTCGCGCTGGTCGGACGGGGTGCCGCTTACCCGCTCCAGCGTCAGCACCCGCCGCGAGGTGCGCTCCCAGTCGACATAGGGGACCCGGAAGCCCTCGTCGTCGGCGCAGTTGCGGGCGAACTCGGCGGCCGCCGCCGCTTCCAGGCGCAGGTCGAGTTCGCGCCTGGTCCACATCGCATGGACCTTGACGGTCTCCACCGGGCGCAGCCGGCGCAGATGCGGGAACAGGTATTCGACCGCCTCGGCCAGCCACAGGAAGAAGGCCAGCTCGCGCTCGATCGCCGCCTCCACGCCCGGGCGCAGCACCTTGACCGCCACCTCGCGCCCGTCCGGCAGGAGGGCGAAATGGACCTGCGCGATCGAGGCGGCGGCGACCGGCACCGGGTCGAAGCCGCGGAACAGGAAGGCCACCGGTGCACCCAGCTCGCGCTCGATCAGCGCCATCGCCTGCTCGCCCGGGAACGGCTCCAGCCGGTCCTGCAGGCGGGCCAGGTCGCGCGCGACGTCGCTGCCCATGATGTCCGGGCGCACCGCCAGGGTCTGGCCGAGCTTGACGAAGCTGGGGCCGAGTTCGACCAGCGCGTCCGCCAGGCGCTGGCCCGGCCGGCGCGTGGCCTTACGCCCGCTCCAGGGTGCGGCCAGGCGCATGGCGAAGGGCGGGAGCGGCAGCAGGTCGACGAAGAACAGTGCTCGGTGACGCATCAGCACCCGCACGACGCGGACACCGCGGAACAGATGGCGGATCGGGCGGAGCAAGGTCAGAGACGCCAGCCGGAATGGATCGCGGCAATGCCCCCCGAAAGATTGCGCAGCTTGACCAGGTCGAAGCCCGCCCGGCCGATCAGCCCGGCAAAGGTCTTCTGGTCGGGAAAGCGGCGGATGCTCTCGACCAAGTAGCGATAGCTCTCGGCGTCGCCCGCGACGAGCTTGCCCATGGCCGGGATCATCCGCAGCGAATACTGGTCGTAGATCGGCCGGAGCTGCGGGATGATCAGGCGCGAGAACTCCAGGCATAGAAAGCGGCCGCCGGGCTTGAGCACTCGGTAGGCTTCGCCCAGCGCCCGGTCGATATGGGTCACGTTGCGGATGCCGAACGCGATCGTGTAGCTGTCGACCGACTTGTCCTTGAACGGCAGGGCCATGGCGTCGCCCGTGACCCAGGACAGGCCGTGCACCAGGCCGCGGTCGATCGCCCGGTCGCGCCCCACTTCCAGCATGGCGTGGTTGATGTCGCAGACGGCGATGGCGGCCTCGCCGCCCACCCGGTCCATGATCCGGAACGCCACGTCGCCGGTGCCGCCGGCCACGTCCAGATGGGTGAGGCCTTTGCGCGGCGCCAGCCAGTCGACCAGCGCGTCCTTCCACAGGCGATGGACGCCGCCGCTCATCAGGTCGTTCATCAGGTCGTAGCGGGCCGCCACCCGGTCGAACACCTGGCGGACCTTGGTCGCCTTCTCGGCCGGGTCGACCATCTCGTAGCCGAACGACCGTGCCAGCTCGTCCGCCGCGTCCTTCATGTCCTGCCAGTTCCCAAGCAGCCCCTTGCCGGGCGGTTCTAGGTGATGGCACCTGCTGGCTCAACCGAGCCTGGCCTGCCACATCCGGAACATATCTTGCCCGAGCTGCCCGAAGTCGAGACCGTCAAGCGCGCTCTGGCGATCCGCCTGACCGGCAGGCGCTTCGTCGAGACGGTCCAGCGCCGGCCGGACCTGCGCTGGCCGCTGCCCGCCGACCTGCCCGGCCGCCTGCGCGGCCGCACCGTTCAGGACTTCGGCCGGCGCGCCAAGTACATCCAGGTCTTCCTGGACGACGGTCAGGTGATGCTGCTCCATCTGGGCATGTCCGGCCGCCTCGTGTTCGACGGCCAGCCCATGGGTCCGCACGAGCATCTGACCTTCGGCTTCGACGATGGCACGGTGCTGCGCTTCGTCGACCCGCGCCGCTTCGGCGCGCTCGACCTGACCACGGCGGAGGAACTTCCCGGCCACCGCCTCCTGGCCGGCCTGGGCCTCGAGCCGCTGGGCAACGCGTTCTCCGGCCCGGCCCTGGCCGAAGCGTTCCGCCACCGCATCGTGGCGGTCAAGCAGGCGCTGATGGACCAGAAGCTCGTGGTGGGCGTGGGCAACATCTATGCGTCCGAGGCCCTGTTCCGCACCGGCCTGCATCCCGCCACCCCGGCCGGGACAGTCGACCCGGCGCGTCTGGAGGCACTCGCGGCGAACGTGCGCACCGTGCTGACCGAGGCGATCGAGGCAGGCGGCTCGTCCTTGCGCGACTATGTCCAGGCCGACGGCGAGCTCGGCAACTTCCAGCGCATGTTCCGGGTCTACGACCGCGCCGGCGAGCCTTGCCTGGTCTGCAGCGGCCCGATCCGGCGCACCGTCCAGGGCAACCGGGCCACCTATTTCTGCGAGCGCTGCCAGCCGCCGGCTTGATCCTGAGCCGGCGGCTGGCTGGCGGGGCGGTCGCTACTTCAGCGCGGCCGCCACCGTGTCCGACACCTTCTGGTCATTGTCGGCCGTGTCGCCGGAGACGCCGACGCCGCCCACGATCTGGCTGCCCTTCTGGATCGGCGTGCCGCCGCCGAAGGTGATGGTTCCGCCCACGATCTCGCCGATCATCGGGTCCCTGGCCGTGCCCCACCGGCTCTGCGGTCCGGCATAGGCCTCGTCCGGGTCGACCGGGTTGCCGGCCGCCAGGCCGTAGAGCGGCCCGCCCGGCTGGACCGCGTCATAAAGTTGCGCCGTGGTGAACTTCTGGGCCGGGCTGTTGCTCAGTCCGTTGGTGGTGAACGCCTTGGCCGCGGCGATCTGGCGGCTGAGCAGCCACTGGTCGCTCAGCTTGCCACCAGAGAAAGCAACGGCGCAGACCACTCCGCCGCGGTTGACGACAACCGCCCACATGTTCTGCGTGCCGTGCTTCCGGACGGCATTGACCAGGGCCGCACGCAGGCCGGCATGAGTCGCCGGGCAGCTGACGCCCTCGTGCCTGTCCTTGCCCGATGCGGCCGATGCGGCACCAGCGGCAACTGTCATCAGACCTGCAGTCAACGTAAGCGTTACCGCCCTGCAGGCAGTACTCAATCCACCCATAATCTCGCTCCAACTATCAGCCTGTTGCGCAAACATAACGAGCGTTCCATGTTATGGATTCGTGACAGTCTCGTGTCAATATACTGATTCGATGTACGCGCTCAGCGCTTTGTTCTGCCCTGCAATGCTTGCTTTAGTGATATCTTCCAATGAGCTGGCAAGAAATCGAACGCGTCGACTGTTCGGAAGGCATGTCTATCCTGCCTCCGGAACGCCACCGCCTGAACGAATCGATAAATGCAGCAGCACCAAAGATGTCGATCGTCCAGCTGCACCAGCGCAGATGGCGATGAATAGCATGTTCCGGACGTGTTCTTGGGCGACCGGCGTAACCGGCGCGAACATCCGGCCCAGCGCCGGAAAGCCGTCCTGCCCGCATCGGGCACGCAGGCCCCAGGCTTGCCCCGGTGGCGTTTCCGGTCTCCTATGGGCGAAGCCTCGCTTCAACGGGCCGTGGCCCGTATCAGGGAACGCCTTCCCATGATCGAGTTGGTCCTCGTCGCCTGCCTGCTCACCGACGACTGCAAGGAGATCCGGCTGAGCTACGACTCCCAGGATGTCTCGCTCATGGCCTGCAACATGTACGGGCAGGCCGAAGTCGCCCGCTGGCAGCAGCAGCACCAGGGCTGGCAGGTTCGCAGCTGGCGCTGCGACCGGGCGCGGCCGGACGAGAAGGCGATCTGAACGACCGCCTCCCCCGGCAGAGCGCCATGAGGGAGTCCGGGTCGACTCCATGGGAATGGTGGCGGCCGTGAACACCAGACCGGTTGGCCTGGATGTCGCCACGGCCTTCCCTACCGGCGTTTCGGTGGATCGCCGGGGCCGGGATGACTCAGCCGACCATTCCCTTGTTCACACCCACTTTCCTGGTACGGGTGCTTACCCGTTGATCTCCTTGACGAACGGCCCCATGCCGGCGGTGAGCCCGCCATCCACGACCAGCTCGGCGCCGTTGACGAAGCTGGCCTCGTCGCTGGCGAGATAGGCCACCGCCGCCGCGATGTCCTCGGGCCGGCCGACCCGACCTGCCGGGTACCAGCGCGCCAGCTTGTCGAAGATCTCGGGGTCGCGGGCCAGGCGCTCGGTCCAGGAGCGGTTCTCCGTGCGGATCGAACCCGGGCTCACCAGATTGGTGCGGATCCCACGGGGGCCGTACTCCACCGCCATCGCCTTGACCCACATGACCAGGCCGGCCTTGGCGGCGCTGTAGGCCGGATTGCCGACATAGACGCGGCCGTTCACCGAGCCGATCGCCACGATCGCACCTCTGCCCCGCTGGGCCATGCCCGGCAGGACCGCCTTCATCGCGAGAAAAGCCGCGCGCAGGGTGACGCCCAGCTCCAGGTCCCAGTCGTCCGGCGTGGTCACCTCGATCGTCGTGGCCGACGTGGCGGCCGCGTTGTTGACCAGGACATCGAGCGGCCCCAGCGCCTGCTCCGCGTCCCGGACCATGGCCTGCACCTGATCGGGCAGCGTCACGTCGGCCTGCAGCGCCACCGCGCGTGCTCCGGTGGACGTGATCTCCTCCGCCACGCCGCTGGCGGCCTCCAGGTCGCGGTCGGCCACGGCCACCGCCGCCCCCTCGCTCGCCAGGCGCAGGCAGGTGGCGCGACCGATGCCCCGGCCGCCGCCGGTCACCAGCACGGTCCTGCCGTCGAACCGGCTCATTGCGCGCCCTCCGCGCGCACGTCCTCGGCCACCTCGTCGAAGGCCTGGAACCCGGTGCGGGCCAGATGGACGTAGCTTTCGCGCATATGGCCGTCATTGTAGTAGGCGAGCCCGTCCACCCCGTGCCGGGCCAGGATACGCGCCGCCGCGACCGTGTCGGCACCGCTGGCCAGGTCGGGGAAGCTCGGGCGCATGATCGCCGAGATTCGGGCATCCGGGCCGGCCTGACGGCGGACCTGGTGGATGTCGGCCAGGACATCGGCGGCCGAACGCTCATACGCGCAGACCTCCAGCCCGTCGCAGGCCCCTGCCAGGAGGCGCAGGTCCGATCCCTCGATCCAGCCCCTGGCCGAGGGCCGCTGGACGGACGGGATCACCCGGACCTCCGTTTTGGCCGGCACCACGTCACGGATCTCGCGCACCACGTCGGCC
Source organism: Geminicoccus sp. (assembly GCF_035556675.1). Classification (GTDB taxonomy): domain Bacteria; phylum Pseudomonadota; class Alphaproteobacteria; order Geminicoccales; family Geminicoccaceae; genus Geminicoccus. Next base: position 10,717 of record NZ_DATMFZ010000281.1, read on the forward strand.
ACCACCTTGCAGCGCCAGCGCAGGAACGCGGCCAGATCGGGATCGGCCAGCAGGTCCGACGCGATCCAGTCGGCCGCCTGCGCGTCGCTGAAGGCGATCTCGCCTCCCAGGAAGGCCTCGATCGCCGCCGCCACCCGGGCGCGGACATGGAGCACGTCGATCCCGTCCACCGCGGCAGCACTCACGGTCGCCTCGGAGAAGTCCAGGCCCAGCAGGAGCTTGGTCCAGGCGTCCAGGCGGACCAGGGCGAACTCGTGATGGTAGCCATGGTCGAACGGCAGCCAGCCAGGCGTTTCCAGGCGCAGCCCGGCCAGATCGTAGTTCTCGGCGAGGTCGCGGCACAGCGCCACCACATATTCGCGCGCTTCCGGGTGGGCCGGGTTCAGGGAGTACCAGTAGGGATCGCCGAAGCAGTTGCGCGCGACCAGGTCCGGATGGAGCCGGCCCAGCGGCGTGTTGTGGAAGCACACCACCCAGCCATAGCGGTCGAGTTCCGGCAGGCCGTCCGCCAGGATGGCGAACGGGTCGTGCTCGGCCAGCATGCTGTTCGGCAGGGGTTGGACGCGCTGGTAGTGCTTCGGGTCGTGGCGGAAATAGACCGTGCCGTCCTCGGGGAAATAGACCTTGCCGCTCCTGCCGTGCGGCCGGAGGAACTTGCCGGCATGGTAGGCGGCGGTCAGGCTGACCGCCCCGGCGCCGGTCGCCTCGATTCGGGCACCGAAGGTCCCCACCCCGTCATCGACCAGATCCCAGGGATAGGCATAGACCGACCGGTACGGCCGCTGTTCGACCATCATGCGCTTCCTGTCGACATCGTTGCTGCCGGCGCATCCTTGCCCTTAAGCTTCGGGGCGACAAGGCCGCGCGCCGATGAGTGATGAGGGGGAAACGTCTTGCTGAACCGACGTCTTGCCATACTGACCAGCGGCGTGGCCCTGGCCGCACTGTCGGCGCTGGGACCGGCCCAGGCCCAGGAGAAGACCGAGATCCGGGTGATCGTCGCGCATTACAGCGACCAGACCATGGGCATCTTCGGCGGCATGGAGGCCGATTTCGAGGCGGCCCACCCGGATGTCGACATCAAGCTCGAGGACGTGTCCTGGGACAACCTCCAGCAGCGGCTGACCACCGACATCGCCGGCGGCACCGTGCCCGACATCGCGATCATCGGCACGCGCTGGCTGCTCGACTATGCCGCCAACGACATCGCCGAGCCGATCGACGACTACATGACGCCGGAGTTCAAGGCGAAGTTCATCGAGGCCTTCCTGGAGCCGTCGGTGATCGACGGCGTGACCTACGGCCTGCCGGTCGCCGCCTCGGCGCGCGCCATGTACTACAACAAGGATCTCCTGGAGAAGGCCGGGATCTCGGCCCCGCCCGCCACCTGGGACGAGCTGGTCGCGGCCGCCACCGCGGTGAAGGAAAAGGGCGAAGGCGCCTACGGCTTCGGCATGCAGGGCAAGGAGATCGAGACCGACATCTACTGGTACTATGCGCTCTGGGCGCACGGCGGCGAGCTGGTGCAGGACGGCAAGTCCGGGATCGCCAGCGAGGCCGGCGTCAAGGCGGCCACGCTCTACAAGAGCCTGATCGACCAGGGCCTGACCCAGCCGAGCCCGACCGGCTCCAACCGCCAGGACATGGAATCCCTGTTCAAGCAGGGTCGTGCGGCGATGATCCTGTCCGGCCCCTGGCTGCGCGGCCAGATCAAGACCGAGGCGCCGGACCTCAACTACGGCCTGGCGCCGATCCCGAAGGGCACCGTCCAGGCGACCTACGGCGTCACCGACACGATCATGATCTTCAAGGACTCCGAGCATAAGGAGGAAGCCTGGAAGTTCCTGGAGGAGGCCGCGTTCAGCGACAAGAACCGCATCGCCTTCTCTGAGAAGGAGGGCTTCCTGCCGGTGATGAAGGCCGAGGCCGCCGCCCCGGTGTTCGCGGACGACCCGCAGCTCAAGGCGTTCACCGAGATGCTGCCTTACGCCAAGTTCGCGCCGCTGATCCCGAACTGGGAAGCCGCGTCCGACACGGCATCGGCAGCGCTGCAGCAGA
>NZ_DATMFZ010000282.1:0-7374 GCF_035556675.1 Geminicoccus sp.
GCCGCCTCGTCACGGGCATGAACCATCAGGAGCGGCCGGTCGGGCCCGGTCGCCTCGCCCACTTCCAGCACATCGCTGAGCCCCACCGCATGGTCGATCGCCTGGTCCGGCCGGGTGCGCCCGCCACCCAGCCCGATGATCGCCAGGCCCAGCACCCTGGCGTCGATCCGGGTGACGAAGCCCGGTTCGGCCAGGAGCGGGCGGATCACCGGGGCAGCAGGGAGATGGGTGCCGGGCCGCTCCAGCAGGTCCGCCGGTCCGCCCAGGCCCTGGACCATCCGGGCAAAACACTCGGCGGCGGCGCCACTGGCCAGCGCCTGGCGGGCCCGGGCAGCACCATCCGCGATACCGGCCAAGTCCAGGGCCTCGCCGGCCAGCGCCAGGACCAGCTCCACCAGGCGCCCGGCCGTGACCCGCCCGGCCAGCACCTCGATGGCCTCCCGGACCTCCAGGGCATTGCCGGCGGTCCGGCCCAGGCACATGCCCATGTCGGTGAGCAGCGCCCGGCAGGGCAGCCCGGCATGGCGGGCGACATCCACGATCGAGCGGGCGAGTGCCTGGGCCTCATCGAGGCCGGGCAGGAAGGCGCCCGAGCCATGCTTGACGTCCATCACCAGGCAGCCGGGCCCGGCCGCCAGCTTCTTGGACAGGATGGACGCGGTGATGAGCGGGATGCTCTCCACGGTCGCGGTGACATCGCGGATCGCGTAGAGGCGCCGGTCGGCGGGCGCCAGCTCGCCGGTCTGGCCGACAATGGCACAGCCGGCCGAGCGGACCGTGGCGCGCACCAGCCCGATCGGCGCCGCGGTGCGGTAGCCCGGGATCGCATCGAGCTTGTCCAGCGTGCCGCCGGTATGGCCGAGGCCGCGGCCGGAGAGCATCGGCACATAGCAGCCGCAGGCGGCCAGTAGCGGGGCCAGGACCAGGCTGACCTTGTCGCCGATCCCGCCGGTGGAATGCTTGTCGGCCACCGGGCCGGGCAGGCCCTCCCAGGAAAGCTGCTCGCCCGACCCGGCCATTGCCTGCGTGAGCAGGGCGGTCTCGGCCGGATCCATCCCCCGCAGGAGGATCGCCATGGCCAGGGCTGCCACCTGGCCCTCGGTCCAGCTCCCGTCCGACAGGCCCGCGACGAACATCCGGATCGCTGCCGGGTCGAGCGCGCCGCCTTCCCGCTTGGTCCGGATGATCTCCTGCGGGAGCATCAGTAGCCGCCGGTTCCCGCCTCCGAGGCACCTCCCCCCGCCACACGGACCAGGTCGTCCAGCAGGGAGGACGCGCCGAAGCGGAAGGTCTGGGCCGAGATCTGCCCGGCTCCCATGATGGCATCGCCCAGGCAGAGATAGCGGGCGGCATCGGCGGCCGTGCGGATGCCGCCCGACGCCTTGAAGCCCACGCGCATCCCGGCCTCCTCGCAGACCCGCATCAGCACGGCCGCAGCCTCGGGCGTGGCGCCCACCGGCACCTTGCCGGTCGAGGTCTTGAGGAAGTCGACGCCGGCCATCACGGCAGCGCGCGCGGCCGCGGTGATCCGGTCGGGGTCGGCCAGCACGCCGGTCTCCAGGATCAGCTTCAGCCGGGTGGACGGGCCGATCGCCACCCGGACCGCTTCCACCAATTCGCCGACGATGCCGACATCGCCCTCCATGATCGCCTGGACCGGCGCCACCACGTCGACCTCGTCGGCCCCGTCGGCCACCGCCGCCGCGGCCTCGTCCGCGGCCCGTGCCAGGTCGTCGGATCCGTCCGGGAAGTTGGCGACCCCGGCCAGGCGCACGGTGCCGCCGGCCAGCAGCGGCCGGGCGATCGGCAGGAAGCGCGGATAGATGCAGACTGCGGCGACCTGGTGCGCCAGGGCCTTGGCGCAGAGCGCCTCGATCTCCGCCCCGGTCTCGCTGCCGGACAGCGACGTCAGGTCGACCAGCGGGATGGCCCGCCGGGCGACCTCCGGCGTGGCAGGGGCGGAATCGGCCTTGGCCAGCAGGTCCTGGGTGTTCTTGTCGATCATGCGCGGGCGAGATCCGGAAGGGCGGCGGCGAGCAGGCGGCGGAGCTTGGCCCCGGCGACCTCGGCACCCGCCAGGGTGTGGTCGTGGCTGAGTTCGGCCGGGGTCATTCCGGCGGCGAGGTTGGTGACGGCGGACAGGCCGGCGACGCGCAGGCCCAGCTGCCGGGCGGCGATCGCCTCCGGCACGGTGCTCATCCCGACCAAGTCCGCGCCAAGGGTGCGGAAGGCCCGGATCTCGGCCGGCGTCTCGAACTGGGGGCCGAGCGTGGCAAGATAGACGCCCTCGGGCAGGTCCAGGCCCAGCTGCCGGGCGGCATCGCGCAGCACCCGGCGCAGGTCGCCGTCGTACACGGCGGTCAGGCCCACGAAGTTGGGCCCGCCGACCAGCGGGCTGGTGCCCTGGAGGTTGATGTGGTCGGCGATCAGGCTGATCGAGCCCTCCCCGACCTCGGGGCGCAGCGAGCCGGCGGCGTTGGTGAGGATCAGGCGTCGGCAGCCGAGCTCATGGACCAGGCGGACCAGCGGCAGGACGGCTGCGGCGGGCTTGCCCTCGTAGAGATGGACCCGTCCCTGGAAGCACATGACCGGCACGCCGGACAGGCGGCCCAGCACCAGCCGGCCGGCATGGCCCTGGACCCTGGCAGCGGGGAAGCCCGGCAGGTCGGCATAGGCGAAGCTGATGGCCTCCTCGAGTTCGTCGGCCAGCCCGCCCAGGCCGGAGCCCAGGATGATCGCCACCTGCGGGACCAGGTCCGGCAGGTTCCGGCGGACGATCTCAGCGGCGTCCTCCCCCGGCGCGGCCGCTTCGGCGGCGCCCAGATGCGCGGTAGTGAAGGCGTGCGGCAGGAGCTCGGCCATGCTGGTCGCGAGATGCCGGCCGTCCGGGTGGCAGAGGTGGACCGGTGTGTCCGGGGCCGAGAACTCCGCCAGCCGCTGTCGGCAGCCGCCACAGGGCGCGATCAGCCGCTCGCCTTTGGCCAGCACCAGGACCTCGGCAATCTGCCGACCGCCGGCCGCCACCATGATGCCGATCGTGCTGGCCTCGGCGCACTGCCCCTGCGGGTAGGCGACGTTCTCGACGTTCACCCCGGCATGGATCCGGCCGTCGACAGTGCGCAGCGCCGCCGCCACCGGAAACTGCGAGTACGGGACGTAGGCCCGCTCCAGCACGGCGGTCGCGGCCGCCAGGAGATCGGCCGGGGCGCTCATCCGGTCGCGCCGGAACGTGCGGACGGCGGGGTCGGGTTCATGGCCGGAGCATAGACGGGCGACGACACCGGGTCAGCGGCGTCGGGTTCGTTTCGCAACGGAGCCATGGCCTGTTCTCGGGTTCGTTCGTGCAAAAGCATGGTTCCGATCCGGCGATGAAACATGAACATGGCCCTGGCAGGTCGAGGAGCGAGGATAGCAGGAACAGGCCGACGATCCCAACGGCCGCGGAGGATCAGCGGTCCTTCACGTAAGGCACCCCGATCGCCTTGGGCGCCACCGCGCGGCCGACGAAGCCGGCCAGCAGGATCACGGTCACGACATAGGGGATGGCCTGGACGAACTGGGTCGGGATCTCGCCGATGCCCGGGACCGGCAGGCCCTGGAGGCGGATCTGCAGGGCGTCGGTGAAAGCGAACAGCAGGCAGGCCAAAAGCGTCGGCACCGGCCGCCACTTGCCGAAGATCAATGCCGCGAGCGCCAGATAGCCCTTGCCGGCGCTCATGTCGCGCAGATAGCCGGCATTCTGGGCGATCGACAGATAGGCGCCGCCGATCCCGCACAAGGCACCGGACACCATGAGCGCGCGATAGCGCATCCATGGCACCGAGATGCCGGCCGTGTCGACCGCAGCCGGGTTCTCGCCGACCGCGCGCAGGCGCAGGCCGAACCGGGTCTTCCAGATCACCCAGAAGGTCAGCGGGACAGCGAGGAAGGCCAGGTAGACCAGGAGGTTGTGGCCGGAGATCAGCTCGGCGTAGATCTGGCCGATGACCGGCACCGAGCGCGCCGCCTCGGCGAAGGGCAGCGTCAGCGACGGGAAGCGCGCCGCCTCCTCGGTGACCGGAATGCGGCCGGCCTGCTGGAACCAGGCATTGGCCAGCACCGGACTCAGCCCGGCCACCAGGATGTTCAGCGCCATGCCGGAAACGACCTGATCGCCGCGATGGGTGATGGTGGCAAAGCCATGGACCATGGCCAGCCCCCAGCCGAACGCCATGGCGGCGATGAGGCCGATCCAGGCGCTGCCGGTGAGCTGGGCGGCGGCAGCAGCGGCAAACGCGCCGCCCAGCAGCTTGCCTTCCAGGGCGATGTTGACGATGCCGGCGCGCTCGCAGAACAGGCCGGCCAGTGCCGCCAGGATCAGGGGTGCCGCCAGCCGGATCGTGCTGTCCAGCAGGAGCAGGGCCGGGAGCCAGAGGTCGCTCATGCCGGCACCGCCCGGCGACGGCGGAACAGGGCCTCCAAAGATGGGCGGAAGAAATGTTCCAGCGCGCCGGCGAACAGGATCACCAGGCCCTGGACCACCACCACCATGTCCTTGGTGATCGCCGGCATGTCGAAGGCCAGTTCCGAGCCACCCTGGTAGAGTGCCCCGAACAGCAGTGCGGCCAGCAGGATGCCCACCGGGTGGTTGCGGCCCATCAGCGCCACGGCGATGCCGACGAAGCCGTAGCCGCCGGTGAAGTTGAGCAGGAGGCGGTGGTGGCTGCCCATCACCTCGTTCAGCGCAACGAAGGAGGCAAGCGCACCGGACAGGGCCATGGCGATCATCTGCCAGCGCGCCGGGGAGATGCCGGCATAGACCGCGGCCTGATCGTTGCGGCCGACCACGCGCAGCTCGAAGCCGGCCCGGGTGCGGCTCAGGAACAGCCAGAATAGCAGGGTGCAGATCAGCGCCCAGAAGAAGGACAGGTTGAGGGGTGCCCGCGGCAGGTCGAGGCCGATGGCGGCACCCAGCTGCCAGAGCTGCGGCATCCAGGCGTTCTCGGCAAACGTGGCGGATTCGGGCGAGGAGCTGCCGGGCCGGATCAGCACATAGACCAGCAGATAGGTCATGATCGACGCGGCGATGAAGTTGAACATGATCGTCGTGATGACGATGTGGCTGCCGCGCCTGGCCTGCAGCCAGCCCGGGATGAAGCCCCAGACGGCGCCGAACGCCGCGGCCGCGACCGTGGCGAGCGGCAGGATCACGAAGAACGGCAGGTCGCCGAGATAGAGGCAGACCAGGGTCAGGCCGAGCCCGCCGATATAGGCCTGGCCCTCCGCGCCGATATTGAACAGGCCGGCATGGAAGGCGATGGCGACCGCCAGGCCGGTGAACACGAAGTTGGTCGCGTAGAACAGGGTCCAGCTCAAGAGCTCGGGGCTGCCGAAGGCGCCGCGCACCAGGTAGGCGGACGCCTCCAGCGGGTTCTCGCCCAGCGCCAGCACGACCAGGCCCGCGATCAGGAACGCCACCACCAGATTGAGCAGCGGCAGGAGGCCGTAATCAGCCCAGGCGGGAAGCCTTCTGGAGATTCCCGCGGCCATCAGCGGGCGCCCTGGCTGGCCGGGGCCATGTCGTCCTTCACCATCGCCACCTCGGCAACCACGTCCCGTTCCTGTCAGCCGCCGTTCCCGGCGGGTCCCTACCTCGACCACCGTGTCGCGGGACGGTCAACCTGGGCTCGGCACCGGAGCGCCTCGTCCCGCAAGCTTGGCGGGCTCGAGGCGCCGCATCAATTCACGACCGCGCCTGCCGGTCGACCGCACGCATTGATGTCTTCGTCGTCCATTCAGAGGCCAGCCGGCCGGCGATGGTACCGTGACAGGCATAGAAACAAGGGCAGTCCTGACGCCATCCGCAGGATGGTCCGGATGCGCATGCACTGAAGAACAGCTGGACATCTCAACCTTTCGGTAAGGTCTGCCTGCTACATTTGGCCCATTGCCGATCGCGATCTGCGGCCGGTCGGCATCACGTTCTGCCGTGGCCAAGTTTCCAGGAGCACGGATGAGCCGCATCGTCTTTGTTTGGAGGAGGCTTGCGCCAGCAATCTTCGCCGATTTTCGTGCCGGATCACGGCCAGGCTGCGGTGCTGACGACGACCGCCCGGTCCAATGGCGCGACCTATGACGAGGGCTGGATCCAGCGGCTCGTGCATGAGCATCCGGCGGTTCTGCCGATCGAACGGGTCGAGCCGGGCTTCGCGCGGGTCGTGCCGGTCTGCCAGGAGCTGCCGCTGCGCTCGGGCAGCCTCGACAACCTCCTGATGACGCCGGACGGCAATCTGGTGCTCGTCGAGTGCAAGCTGTGGCGCAACCCGCAGGCAAGGCGGGAGGTCCTGGCGCAGGTCATCGATTATGCGAAGGATCTGATCCGGCTGGACTATGAGGCGCTCGAGGCTGCCGTCCGCCGCGCCCGACACGACCAGAGCTCGCTCTACCGGCTGGTCGATACCGATCTGGACGAAGCGGCATTCGTCGATGCCGTCGCCCGCAACCTCCGGCTCGGCCGGGTCCTGCTGATCGTGGCAGGCGACGGCATCACCGAATCGGTACAGGCCATCGCCGACTATCTGCAGCAGCATGCCGGGCTGCATTTCACCCTGGCGCTGGTCGAACTCGCGATCTTCGATCTGCCCGGACATGGGATGGTGGTCGTGCCGTCCATTCCGCTGCAGACGACCAACGTGGTGCGCGGGATCGTCATGGTGGAAGATCGATCCGGATCGCCCATGCCGACGGTACACATCATGCCACCGCCGGACACGGCGCGGGCTCGGCGCCCCAGCAACATCACGGAGATGGAGTTCTTCACGGCCCTGGATGCGCTGCGCCCCGGAACCTCCACCCGTCTGCTCGCCCTGGTCGAGAAGGGTCAGGACATCGGCCTGTTCATTGACGTCAAAAAGACTCTGATGATCACCTTACCTAGCGAGGGAAGTAAAGTTCGGTTGCTAGCCGTCTATCCAGACAGCGGCAATGCGGACACGAGCTATATATGGGGCTCGCAGACCGACCGCTCAATCAAGGCATCCTATCTGAAGAGGATGGCTGATGCCATTCCTGGCACGGTAGTGTGGCAGGTGGGGAACTCGCCTTACGTCAGGTTTCCGGACCGCCAGTTGTCGATCTGGGACGTGCTGGATCACGGGGATGCTTGGTTGGAGGCGGTAGTGGGCTATCATGCCGCGATTCAAGCATCCGGCGAGCAAAGTGCCGCCTAACCGCTCCGAGCGGTTTCCGGCCATTCCGCCGGTGTGCGGGCAAGGACAGACAATACTCGGCCGCTGCCGGCGCCACGGTCACCGTTCCTGGCCGGCCTGGTCACGCGGCGTCCCTGCGCACGCCGGCCATGAGCAGGCCAATCCGCTTCTCGTCGGCCGCCCTGCC
>NZ_DATMFZ010000283.1:0-19652 GCF_035556675.1 Geminicoccus sp.
GCGCGGACCGTCATGGAGCGGCGGCCGGCCGGCAGCCGGGCCGCCTGACGCCATCGCCCGGGTGCCGCCGCCTGCCCGTCAGGACTGCGCCCGGGCCCGCTCGGCCGGCGGCACGTCGTTGGCGATCATCTCGCCGAACGGTCCCTCGTTGCGCACCTCGCGCCGGCCCCGGCCGGTGGTGTCGGCCAGCGGCAGGAGCGGGAACACCAGCTCGGCGAACCGGTAGGCTTCCTCCAGATGCGGATAGCCAGACAGGATGAAGCTCTCGATGCCGAGCGCCATGTATTCCCTCATCCGGGCCGCGACCGTTTCCGGATCGCCGACCAGCGCCGTGCCGGCGCCGCCACGCACCAGCCCCACCCCGGCCCACAGGTTGGGCGCCACTTCCAGCCGGTCGCGCCGGCCGCCATGCAGGGCGCTCATCCGCCGCTGGCCTTCGGAATCCATCCGGGCATAGGTCTTCTGCGCGAGCGCGACCGTCGCGTCGTCGACCCGCGAGATCAGCCGGTCGGCGGCTGCCCAGGCCTCCTCGTTGGTCTCGCGCACGATCACGTGGAGGCGGATGCCGAACCTCAGCCGTCGCCCCTTGCGCGCGGCCGCGGCCGCCACGGCCTGGAGCTTCTCGCCGACCTGCGCCGGCGGCTCGCCCCAGGTCAAGTAGTGGTCGACATGCTCGGCCGCGACCTCGATGCCGGCCGCCGAGGAGCCGCCGAAATAGAGCGGCGGATAAGGCTTCTGCACCGGCGGGTAGAGCACGCGGCCATCCTCCACCTGGAGGTGGCGGCCCTGCCAGGTGACGTTCTCGCCCTGGAGCAGCCGGCGCCAGATCGTGAGGAACTCGTCGGTGACCGCGTAGCGCTCGGCATGGTCGAGAAAGACCCCCTCGCCCTTGAGCTCGACCGGATCGCCGCCGGTGACGACGTTGATCAGGAGCCGTCCGTCCGAGATCCGGTCCAGCGTGGCCGCCATCCGGGCAGCCACGGTCGGCGTCATCAGGCCCGGGCGGATCGCCACCAGGTAGCGCAGCCGCCTGGTGAGCGCCGCCAGCGCCGAGGCCACGATCCAGCTGTCCTCGCAGGACCGCCCGGTCGGCAGCAGCACGCCATAGTAGCCGAGATCGTCGGCCGCCTGCGCGATCTGGGTGAGATAGGGCAGCGAGACGTCGCGCGCGCCCTCGGTGGTCGCGAGGTAGCGCCCGTCGCCATGGGTCGGAATGAACCAGAGGACATTGGCCTGTTGCGCCGGCGCCGGGCCGGTCCCCTGGACCGGGTGCAGCGCGTTGGAGGCGAAGGTCATGCGGTATCCCGGTCGGCTGGTTGGCAGGACGACAGCCGCCGGGCGGCGCTGCCGTGCCGGATGATCTTATTTAGTTGATAAATTATATCAACATTATCCGACCAGTCGGCCCGTCCCTGCCCCTGGGGGACGTCATGCCCGCATGAAGCTGTACAGGCTGATCACCGCCTGGGCCGAGACCACGATGGCGACCAGGCCCAGCGCCAGCTTCTGCGGCATGATCCGGATCAGCCAGCCCGCCAGCGGTGCCGCCAGCGCGCCGCCGATCACCAGCCCCAGCACGATCCGGCTATACTCGGCCAGCTCCAGATGCAGCATGAACGTCACCGAGACCGCTACCGTGACGAAGAACTCGGCGCAGTTGGCCGACCCGATCGAGCGCCGTGGCTCCCCGCCCGTGGCCATCAGCGACGACGCCACAATCGGCCCCCAGCCGCCGCCGCCGATCGCATCGAGAAATCCGCCGCCCGCACCCAGGACCTGAGGCGGCGGCTTGACGCCCTCGTGCACCCGTCCGCGCACCCGGTCGATGATCAGCAGCGCCATGCCCACCAGGTAGAACGCGACGAAGGCCTTCACGATGTCGGTAGGCAGGCCCGTGAGCAGGTAGGCGCCGACCACCCCGCCCGCCACGCCGGTCACGGCCAGTCTCAGGAACAGGCGCTTGTCGACGTTGCGGTGCCAGACATGGGAGCCGCCCGAGATGCCGGTGGTCACGATCTCCGCCGCATGGACCGAAGCGCTCGCCATGACCGGCGGCAGGCCGAACGCGATCAGGCTGGACGAGCAGATCACGCCGAACGCCATGCCGAGCGCGCCGTCGACCATCTGGGCGAGAAAACCGATGGCCACGAACATCAGGATGTCGACGTCCATCGGCGACTCCACTCGATTCGGACGCGCAACGCCAGTTGCAGCCGGACGTTCCGTCCTGACCCTGAAGCGGCCAGGGGCGAGATGGCACAGCCGGCACCTGGGCTCCATCCCGCGGCATCGCTGCCGGCAACGTCCGGCGGGTGGGTGCTGCGGGCCGCTCGGTTGACAGGGCGTTCCGCCCGCGCAAAGACGCCGTATGATCCAGCGTGCCCCCCTCATCACCCCCGTCCTGATCGCCGGCAGCCTGGTGGTGCTGGTGGGCTTCGCCATCCGCGCCTCCTTCGGCGTGTTCCAGCTGCCGATCGCCACGGAATTCCACTGGCCCCGCGCCGAGTTCTCGCTCGCGATCGCGATCCAGAACCTGGCCTGGGGCTTTGGCCAGCCGCTGTTCGGCGCGCTGGCCGAGAAGATCGGCGACCGCAAGGCGATCGTCCTGGGCGCGCTCGCCTATGCGCTGGGCCTGGTCCTCTCGGCAGGCGCCACCCAGCCCTACCAGCACCAGCTCTACGAGGTGCTGGTAGGGTTGGGCGTCGCCGGCACCGGGTTCGGCGTGGTGCTGGCCGTGGTGGGCCGGGCCTCGTCGGCCGAGAACCGCTCCATGTCGCTGGCCATCGTCACCGCCGCCGGCTCCGCCGGCCAGGTGCTGGGCCCGCCGCTCGCCGAGAGCCTGCTGGCGCTGATGCCCTGGCAGCACGTGTTCCTGGTGTTCGCGGCGATGATCCTGGCGGCCCTGGTGGTACTGCCCTGGATGCGCACCCCCGCCCCCGTCTCCAAGGCGGAACTGCAGGAAAGCATGGGCAGCGTGGTGCTGGGTGCCTTGCGCGACCCGAGCTTCGCCATGATCTTCCTGGGCTTCTTCTCCTGCGGCTACCAGCTGGCCTTCATCACCGCGCATTTTCCGGCCTTCGTGGCCGAGAGCTGCGGGCCGATCATGCTGGGCAGCGTGCTGCACGCCATGGGGATCACCACCACCAACGCGCTGGGCGCGGTCGCGATCTCCATCATCGGGCTCGGCAACATCGCGGGCACGCTGCTGGCGGGCTGGGCGGGCAAGCACTTCACCAAGAAGTACCTGCTGGCCGCGATCTATGCCGGCCGCACCCTGATCGCCGCCTGGTTCATCCTGACCCCGATGACGCCTGCCACCGTGCTGATCTTCTCCGCGGTGATGGGCAGCATGTGGCTCGCCACCGTGCCCCTCACCTCCGGCCTGGTCGCCCATCTCTACGGGCTGCGCTACATGGGCACGCTCTACGGCATCGTGTTCCTGAGCCACCAGCTGGGCAGCTTCATGGGTGTCTGGCTGGGCGGCCGGCTCTACGACGCCTATGGCAGCTACGACACCGTCTGGTGGGTCGGCGTCGGCGTGGGCGCCTTCAGCGCCCTCATCCACCTGCCGATCCGCGAGACCGCGAGCCCGGTGGCGGTCCCGGCACGCTGAGCCGGCTGTGGCGGCCGCTGCGCCTGCCGGATGGCTCCGGGCCGGATCGACATTCAGCGTAGCCAGATCATGGCGGAGCCGATCGTAGCATGGCAAACCTCCCGAAATAGTTGAGCCTTTCAAGGCATCGTCCTCCTGGATCAATCTCCGCTGGAGGTCGAACAAACGCCTCGTGGCCATTCATGCTGGTCAGTCCGCTGCGGGAACGCCTCAGCGCCTGGTCCTGCGTTTCCCTGCCGGTCCGCCCGGACCATGGTGCTGTCGATCGTGAAGGACTGGATGGTCCGATCAGCACGCCGAACACCCGCTCTCACGCCCCGTCATCGCACCAGCGGATCAAATTGCGGTGCACCATCTTCCACGGGCCGCAATGCTCCGGCAGCTCGCGCCAGTGCGAACCCGACCGCAAGCCCACAAGCATCCGTTCACGAACCATCAGTTGTTTTGATGCCGGGCAGCCCCTGTACCCGCCTTGCCCGATAGCTGCGGTTCGCGCTCGTTGCTCCTGGCTCGTTCGTAGCGCTTGGCCGACATCCTATTCGCGCATGAGCACGAAGCCTCGTGAACTTCCACACCAGCCGCTTGAGAAGCCTGAATGTCCGTACAGCTTGGCCATGGCGCCCGAAGCGGCACAGGCCCCACTTCGGTTCCAGGTTCTGTCAAACGCAGAAAGATGTGGCCTGCCGGGTCGAACCTGAACCGGGTGGCCGCTCTGGTCCAGGCCTGACCATGCACCCGCAGGGTGTGAGTCCGCACCCGGACCGGCCTGCCCCGCCACGCGTTCATGACCATGACGTGGCTATGAATCCTCCGGCACTTCCGGTTCCAGGAGCAGACCTGCTGTATCGACGCCGTAACCAGTCTGTAGGCCAGCCGATGCCAGCTGACTGGATCCCTCTACCATCCAGCGAACTCCTGTCGAAACTGAGGGACTGACCTCACTGACTGTCGGCAAAGTCGCTGACGGTCACATGCTGCGCCGCAGCATGATCCGGCTCATGGCAGCATGGATCATTGCCACGCCAGTTTCGGGCAGCCGCTCATCGTCCCGGGCAAGGCGACGGGAACGGGAGAGCCAAGCGAAGGTCCGCTCAACCACCCATCATCCGTCAGCAGACGGATGATCCGCTTCCCGAAGGGACGGCGGTCAGCAGACCGCCGAGGGCGTCGCGGGAGGACGTGGCAGCCTGCCGGCCGTTCCGCCAGTCCATAGCGCCATGCCTGACGCTGACGGTGGAAGGGGACCTCCATGCGCCAGCTGCGTTCCTTCTCCAGCCACGTTGCGAATGGTCCGGCATAGGCACCTCTGACCAGACCAGTTCCAACCACGGCAAGGCTGCCATAGGTACCACCTCGACCATCTGCCGTGCGCCCACCGTGTCGTGCAGGCTGGCGGCGTGGATGTGCGCCAGGAGGATCAGGCCCGACGCATCCACCAGGATATCTCGCTTGCGCCCGAACGTCTTCTTGGCGGCATCGAAGCCTCGGTCAGGTCCGCCCGCGCCCGTTGTCCGTGCCGTCTGCGCATCGATCACGGCAGCGAAAGGCTCCCGATCTCGGCCGTCCTTCTCCCGCGCATGCTCACGCAACCGGTCGTGCATGCGCTGAAGCGTGCCGTCCTTGCGCCAGCGGGTCAGTTGCGCGGGCACGGTCGGCCCTGTCGGCTCTGCTGACATCACTCCGTGGGATCGCTGCGCGATGGAGGAAAGTGGCGCGGCAGCATGCGCCACGCGCAGCCGGAGCGGCTCCAGCGCTGTCCATGCCGCGTCACTCAGAGCGCAAGGATAGGGTCGATCAGGCATGGCACTCTCCAGCCACGACATGCCTGATTAACCTACGAACTGGCCAACCCAGCGACTTTGCCGACAGTCAGTCAGGCCAAGCCCGGCAGCTCGGAGTGCCACGAGTGAATCAACCTGTCGTCTTCTCCTCGTCGCAGAACCGACGACGGCTGAAAGAAGCAGGCGCTGGCCCCCGCGGAAAGCAGTGGCTAGCGACCAACTACCTGCCTGCATGGATCATGCTTGGCTCCGGTGCCGTCAGCGAAACTCAGCCGTCTTGCCGCCACCACCAGACGGGCAAAGGCCGCTCCGGCGGGGGCGGCGACGTGGCGGGCGCGCAGCCAGGCATGGGGCAGGCCGGCTTCCACGACCGCGTCCACCGCGACCCCGGCCGCGCGCAGGCGGCCGGCATAGGCGAGCACGTCGGAGGCCAGGGGATCGTACTCGGCGGCGGTGAGGAAGGTGGGCGGCAGGCCCATGGGCTCGGCGGCCTCGCCCGGATGCAGGCGGAGATCGTGGCGGTCGGCTTCCACGGGCGGGCGGCCCAGATAGAGCCGGAGGTAGTGGCGCATGTCGGCGGCGGACAGGCCGGGCGCGTCGGCCATCTCCCTCCGCGAGGGCAGGCTGTCGTCGGCGCACAAGGCCGGATAGACCAGCAGCTGGCCCGCCGGCATGGGCAGGCGCCGGTCCCGGCAGGCCTGGCTCACCGCAGCGGCGAGATTCCCTCCGGCGCTGTCGCCGCCGAGCAGCAGGCGGCCGGGTGCGATGCCCAGCTCGGCAGCGGCGGCCCGCACCGCCAGATAGGCGGCCAGCGCATCGTCGAACGCGGCCGGGAACGGGTGCTCGGGCGCTAGCCGGTAGTCCACCGCCACCGCGACGCAGCCGGCTGCATCCGCCAGGTCCGCCACTACGCTGTCATGGCTGTCGAGATCCCCCACGACCCAGCCGCCGCCATGGAACCACAGGATGCCCCCACCCAGCGGCCGTGCTGGCCGGTAGACCCGGCAGGACCGTCCGGCGAACCGGCGATCCTCCGTCACCAGGCCCGGCGGGTGCGGTCTGCCGAAATGGCGGCAGACCCGGGCATAGGCCTGGCGCTGCGCGTCGATCCCGGCTCCAGGCGGCAGGGAGACCAGCCGCTCGGCCTCCCGAAGCCAAGCGTCGATCGCCGGATCGAGCCGGTAGCGGCTCATGTGCAGGTGCTGTCCGCGAGCCCGGCATCCTGGGCGAACGCCCGGGTCTGCAGCCACCACTCCGCCGTCGGGTCCCATTTCAGGCGCGCGCGCTTGCCGTCCGGCGTTTTCCGCTCCGGCGCGATCGTGCCCCACAGCACCGCGCCGTCACAGCCGCTGTCCTTCACCTTGTCCAGCTGCTGCAGCCAGAAGTCGCCCTCGATCAGGGCCAGTTCGAGCTTGCGGTTGTGGTCGTGATATTGCGGCCAGAGGAACGGATACATCGGCTTGCCGATCGCCTGGCCCGCGGCGAGCATGCCGTCGGCCATGCGCATCCAGCCATCGCGGTCCTTGTAGTAGGCGTAGAGGGTCGGATAGAGGTCGTCGACCGCCTCGGCGAGCTTCTGCCACTGCTGGACCTTCTGCCGGTAGACAATCAGCCGTCCCTCGCGACCGGGCTGGAAGGCCCAGTAGTCGCGTACCGGCACCATCGAGTAATAGCCCAGCCGGACCTTCGGCATCAGCTTGCGCATGTGCTCGATGATCTGGACGAACTTGTCGACCTCGTCGCCTTCCCAGTGCTCGATGTCCAGGACGATCCGGTCGTGCCCCTCGCTGAGGAGCTTGGGCACCAGCGTCGTCTCGATATGGTCCAGGTTCGGCTCGTCCCAGTTGCGGCTCGGCCAGAACTCGTAGGCGTAGACGACCCGGATCGGCGTCAGCCCGCAGGCCACGAGATTGTCCGGCTTGCCGACGAAGCGCATGGCATCGAACAGCTGGAACTTCACCTCCGCCCGGGCCGGTGCCGCCGCCAGCAGCGGGGACAGCGCGCCCGCGGCCGCGAGGCCGGTGGCACCAGCGACGAAGCGGCGTCGGTCCAACAGAATCGTCCTTCTCCCCCAAAGTCGTTCCCTGCCGGCCCCACCGGGCCGACGGCACGATCCAACTGCCGCCGGCGCCCTTTCCCGGCAACCGGGTGCGGCGATTGGCCAGGCTCCGACACCACCCCGCCAGTCCTGCCGCCATATTCCCTAGCACGATCCGGTTAACCGGAAATGAACGGCGGGCAAAGCTTCGTATTCGGGGACATGCGCAGGGCCGTGCCATCTGGCCCGGCCACGCCTCCCTGTGGCATGGGTATGGCATGGCTGGACAGGCCACGCGGTTGGCGGCATCACCGGCGCTGCACCGATCGGGTGCCGGATCGATCGGGCCGCGGGCCGATCGGATCTCCGAGGTCGATCGGGCGAGGTGCGGTCGGAGGCATGTGGCCATGATCATCATTCCCGGCTCGATCAACGCCGACCTGCTGTTTCCGGTGCAGACGCTGCCGGCGCCGGGCGAGACCGTGCTCTGCCCATCCTACACGATGGCACCCGGCGGCAAGGGCGCCAACCAGGCGGCGGCCGCGGCCAAGGCCGGAGCGGAGGTCCGCTTCGTCGGCCATGTCGGCGACGACGCCTACGGACCGGTGGTCCGCCAGCTCCTGGCCGATGCCGGGGTCGACGTGACGGGCCTGATCGTGTCGCCCAAGCCCACCGCGATCGCGGTCATCGGGGTAGACGCCAAGGGCGAGAACCAGATCATCGTCGCCTCGGGCGCCAATCTCGACACCCATGCCGGCCAGGTGCCGGACGAACTCCTCGGCCCCGGCACCACGCTGCTCTGCCAGAACGAGATCCGCACGGAGGAGAGCTTCCGGGCCTTGCTGCGCGGCAGGGCCACGGGTGCCCGGACCATCCTGAACCTGGCACCGGCCGCTTCCCTGCCGGCCGAGGTCCTGGATGCGCTGGACGTGCTGGTGGTGAACGAGCTGGAGGCCCGCGCCGCCGCCCGTGCCGGTGCGGACGACCGCGATGTGCGTGCCCTGGCGGCAGCACTGGTTGCGGGGCGCGATCTCGCCGTGGTGGTGACGCTCGGTGCCAAGGGTGCGATCGCGCTCCAGGACGACCAGCTGCTCCAGGTCGGTGCGCTGCCGGTCGATCCGGTCGACACCACCGGCGCCGGCGACGCGTTCACCGGCGTGCTGGCCGCCTGCCTGGACCGCGGCCTGAGCCTGGAGCTGGCGCTGCATCGTGCCGCGGTCGGTGCTGCGCTGGCCTGCGAGCGCCTGGGCGCGCAGAGCGCCCAGCCGACCCTGGCCGAGATCGAGGCGCGGGCCGGGCAGCTGCCCATGCCCGAAAGGCACAGGTGATGGCCGCGGCGGCAGCCGCCACCACCGGGGGCCCGCTGCCCTGCTTCGTGCTGGGCAGCCGGCAGGCCGGCTCGCCGGCGCTCCCGGTCTGGCTGGTGCTGCGCCAGCTGGGCATTCCGTTCGAGGAGGCGCCGTTCCGGCCGGTGCCGGTAGCGGGCCGGCTGCCGTTCGCGGTCGAGCCGCCCCAGGACCAGGTGCCGCTGCTCCATGCCGGCCGGCTGCTGGTCTGGGGTGCCCTGCCGATCCTGGAACATCTGGCCGAGCGCCATGCCGGTGTGTGGCCCGCCGATCGTGCCGCCCGTGCCGCGGTGCGGGAGGTCGCGGCCGAGGCGGCGAACAGCTTCCCGCGCCTGCAGGCACTGGCGGCCGGCGAGGCGGCCGGTCGGCTGCCGCAGCCGCGCGAGATCGGGGGGCTCACCGAGGAGCTGCGCCGCCTCCAGCGCCTGGTCGACCGGCACCGGCACCAGGCCGCCGGCGGCGGGCCGTTCCTGTTCGGGACGTTCAGTGGTGCCGACGCGCTGCTGGCCCCGCTGCTCGGCCGCGTGCTCCGCCAGGCCCTGGCCGCCGATCCGGTCGCCACCGGCTATTTCCGGGCCCTGGCGGCGCTGCCGGCCTGCCAAGCATGGCTGGCAGAGGCCGACCAGCCGGCAGAAGCGGCAGCGCCGGTGGCCGCCCCCACCCATCTGATCGCCCCGGAGGCTGCCGAGCAGGCGCAGGAGCAGGCGGAACCGCAGCCCGCACCGCCGGTCGAGGAGCCGCCTGCCCCCACACCTCCGGTGGAGGAACCGCCACCGGCCGGGGAGCCCCCCGTTCCCCCGCCGCCACCGCGGCTGGAGGATGTCGACCGGCCGCCCATCACCTATCTGGAGGACCCGCCGGTCCTGGGCTGGCGGCGGCTGCCGTTCCTGGAACGGATCGCGCCTTTGCCCCTGGCGCCCCCCTCCCTACCGCCGCTGCCGACGCGGACGTCTCCTTCTGGTACCGCGGTGCCGCCAGTGCGGCCCCCCGCCGCGGCAGCGCCCGAGCCAGTGCCGCCGGCACGACCGACCCGCCAGCCCCGGGCACCTGTCCGGCCGCCGGTGGCCCCCCCGCCCGCGGAACCAGCCCGGCCGGAGCGGACTGCACCGGAGCGGACTAGACCCGCGGACGAGGGCGAGGACCCCTTCCTGTTCCGCCTGCGCCGGCCGGGCACGGTCGGCGAGCCCGGCAGCCGGCCCCTGAACCGGTTCGCCCGGGCGCTCGGCACCGGGCGCCAGCGCGATCCGCAGCCCCCGGACGACGAGCCCGAGCCGCCGGGCGGCCGCCCGGCGGCGATCAAGCCGATCGGCTTCTCGACCCAGCGTCGCCGCTGAACGGCCCGGCCAGGCGCGCGCCCGGCAGCATGACGCCGGGCCGCCCGGTCATTCCTTCACCGCTCCGGTCAGGCTCGAGACGTAATAGTCGACGAAGAAGGAGTAGATCAGCGCCACCGGGATCGAGCCCAGCAATGCCCCCGCCATCAGCGAGCCCCAGTGATAGACGTCGCCCTCGACCAGCTGGGTCAGCACCGCCACCGGCACGGTCTTCTTCTCCGAGCTCTGGATGAAGGCCAGCGCGTAGATGAACTCGTTCCAGGACAGGGTGAAGGCGAAGATCCCGGCCGAGATCAGCCCCGGCACCGCCAACGGCAGCGTCACCTTCCACATGATCTGCAGCCGGGTCGCACCGTCGATCAGCGCGCATTCCTCCAGCTCGTAGGGGATCGACTTGAAGTAGCCGATCAGCAGCCAGGTGCAGAACGGCACCAGGAAGGTCGGATAGGTCAGGATGAGCGCCAGCGGGCTGTCGTACAGGCCCATCTTGAAGATCATCGTCGCCAGCGGGATGAACAGGATCGAGGGCGGCACGAGATAGGCCAGGTAGATCGCCAGCCCTACCCACTGGCTGCCCTTGAAGCGCAGCCGCTGCACCGCATAGGCCGCCAGCACCGATACGAACAGCGACAGGACCGTGCTGGACACCGCCACCACCATGGTGGTCCACAGCCAGCGCGGATAGTCGGTCTGGAACAGGAGCCGGTTGATGTGCTCCAACGTCGGCGATGACACCCAGAACGGGCTGTAGTCGGTGAAGTTGTAGAGTTCCGCGTTCGGTTTGAACGCGGTGATCACCATCCAGTAGAACGGGAACAGGAGGGTCAGCAGGAACAGGATGAGCGGGACATAGATCACCATCATCCGGCGGGGGAGCGAGTCCCAGTTGATCACGCCGGTCCGCTCGGCGGTGACCACCGGCGCCTTCTCGGCGGCGAGTTCAGTCATCGCGGCCTCCCTGCTGCCACTTGCGCCGCGCCAGCGCGACATAGGAGAAGATGGTGGATGCCACCAGGAACGGGATCATCGCCACCGCGATGGCCGCACCCTCGCCTAAGTAGCCGCCCGGGATCGCGCGCTGGAAGGCCAGCGTCGCCATCAGATGGGTGGCGTTGTTGGGCCCGCCGCGGGTGATCGCGTAGACCAGCTGGAAGTCGGTGAAGGTGAACAGCACCGAGAAGGTCAGGACGACCGCCAGGATCGGCATCAGCATCGGCACGGTGACGTGGACGAACCGTTCCCAGGCGGTGGCCCCGTCGATCATCGCCGCCTCGTAGAGCGAGGGCGAGATGGTCTGCAGGCCCGCAAGCAAGGAGATCGCCACGAACGGGATGCCGCGCCAGACATTGGCGGCGATCAGCGACAGCCGGGCGTTCCAGGGCTCGCCCAGGAAGTCGATATTGGCGTCGATGATGCCCATGCCCTTGAGCACATAGGAGATGATCGAGAACTGCGGGTCGTAGATCCACCAGAACGCGATCGCCGAGAGCACGGTCGGCACGATCCAGGGCAGCAGCACGATCGCCCGGATCAGGCTCTTGAACGGCAGGTGGTGGTTGAGCAGCAGCGCCAGCCACAGGCCCAGAGCGAACTTCAAGACGGTCGCCAGGACGGTGTAGACGATGGTGTTGAACACCGAGAGCCAGAAGACCGAGTCCTCGAACAGGTAGATGTAGTTCTCGAGCCCGATCCAGATGCCGTCACGGCCGATCCTGGTGTCGGTGAACCCCAGCCAGATGCCCAGGCCCAGAGGGTAGCTCAGGAAGGTGAAGAGCAGGGCTGCCACGGGCAGCATGAACAGGGCGGCGAGCACGCGACGGTCGTCGAGCTTGCGCGACAGCCAGGACTGTTCCGGGCGGCGTCCGTCCCAGACAGTGGCGGCGCTGGCCATGGTTCCTCCCAGGGAATTGCGCATCGTGCGGTGGCCGGGCCGCCGAGGGCGGACCCGGCCATCCGGTCAGGGATCAGCGATAATAGCGCTCGGCGCGGCGAGTCGCTTCCGCAATCGCGTCGTCGGGCGAGGCGGCGCCGCTGACCACGGAGGAAACCATGGTCACCACGATATAGTCGGCGAGCGTGCCGGCGCTCGCATAGCCCAGCGGCCCCTTGTAGCCGTAGGGCAGCGATTCGGTCATGATCTTCTGATATGGCGTGTGCTTGGGGTCCACGGTCCAGACCGGGTTGCCGTCATAGGCGTTGAGCGAGTGCGCCCAATAGCCGATGCTGGCCTCCTGCCAGGGCTCGTACTGCTCCTTCTCCATCATGAAGCGCAGATATTCCTTGGCGGCGTTCGGATACTTGGTGTGCCCGAAGATCATGCCGCTCACGGTCAGCGCCGTCTCGGTGGGCCGACCGACCGGGCCGATCGGCATGGGAGCATGGCCGATATCCTCGGCCATCTCCTTGAGGGCCGGATCGTCCGAGGTCTTGGCGGCATAGTAGACCGAGATGCCGTTGGCGACGACCGAGACTTCGCCCGCCAGGAACGCCTTGTTGTTGGACGGGTCCAGCCAGGACAGGGTGCCGGGGATGAAGGTCTTGTAGAGCTCGGTGCCATAGGCCAGCGCCGCGCGGGTCTCCGGCGAATCCAGCGTCACCTTGCCGTTCTCGTCGACCACCGAGGCGCCGTGCGCCCAGAGCATCCAGTGGCAGAACGTGTTGGCGTCGCCCTCGGCCTGGCCCAGCGTGAATCCCACCGGATGGCCGATGCCCTGCAGCGCCTTGGCCAACTCCAAGAAGCCCGCCGTGTCCTTCGGGAACTCGGAGAACCCGGCCTCCTTCATCCAGGAGTCGCGGTAGACCATCTTGCCGCCGGAAGCCCCTACCGGGATGCAGATCCAGTTGCCGTCCGGCCCCTTGCCCATGGTCTCGGCGAGCGGCGCCCAGCCACCGTACTTCTTGCCCAGATAGTCGGCGAGATCGGTCAGATCGAGGATCTTCTCCGGGTACTGGTGCGGATCGTCGTTCCAGGCCAGCACGATGTCCGGCCCCGTGCCGACATTGGCCGCCACCGCGGTCTTGGGCCGGAGATCCTGCCAGCTTTCCTGGTCGACCCGGACGGCGACCCCGGTCTGGTCGGTAAACTTCTTGGAATTGGCTAGGAACAGTTCCTCGTCGCCAGCCACGAACTTGGCGGGGCGCAAGACGCGCAGCTCGGCACCGCTCTCGATCTCATAGCCAGGTGCCGGCACGTCGGCCACCACGACCTCGGCCCGGGCACCCCGGCCGAGCAGCGTGCCGCCGGCCACGCCGGCCATCAGTCCTCCGGACACCAGTCCCAAGGTGGATCGACGGTTGAACGACCGCATCCTGTTCGCCTCCCTGCAGGCATTAATCATCTTTGTTACCCGACCTGTCATGCGGAACCCCAAGGGATCGGTCAAGGCGCGATGGTCACGGGATCGGTTGCGGGCTAGGAGATCGCCAGCGAAGGTGCCGCAGGGAGAATAGAGGATGCGCGTTCTGGTCACAGGCGGGGCTGGCTTCATCGGCAGGAAGCTGATCGCCCGCCTCCTGAAGGATGGCCGGGTCGGCGGCGAGAAGATCGAGCGGATCACCTGCTTCGACGTGGTGGCCCCGCAGGGCCTGCCCGCGGACGACCGGCTCGAGGTGGTCACCGGCGACCTGTCCGCCCCTACCCAGGTGGGCATCCTCATGGGCGGCAAGCCGGCCATCGTCTGGCACCTGGCCTCCGCCGTGAGCGGCGAATGCGAGCAGGACTTCGACCTGGGCTATCGGGTCAACCTGACTGGCACGCTCAACGTGCTGGACGCCGCCCGCCGGGCCGGCCATGTGCCGAAGCTGATCTTCACCTCCTCGGTCGCAGCCTTCGGCGGCCCCTTGCCCGACCCGATCCCGGACGCGCAGATCCTCACCCCCCAGACCTCCTACGGCGCGCAGAAGGCCGCCTGCGAGCTGCTGGTCGCCGACTATACCCGCAAGGGCATGATCGACGGCCGCTCGCTGCGCCTGCCGACCATCGTGGTCCGCCCGGGCAAGCCCAATGCCGCCGCCTCCAGCTTCGCCAGCTCGATCGTGCGCGAGCCGCTGGCCGGCGAGAGCGTGGTCTGCCCGGTGGCACCCGAGGCCAGGATGTACAGCCTGTCGCCGCGCAAGGTGGTCGACGCCCTGGTCCACGCCGCGACCATCCCGTCCGACGAGATCGGCCAGGTCCGCTCCCTCACCCTGCCGGGCCTCACCTACACCCAGGCCGAGATGATGGCCGCATTGGAGCGCGTCACCGCGAAGAAGGTCGTCGACCGCGTCACCTGGACTCCCGACCCCTTCATCCAGAAGATCGTCGCCGGCTGGCCTACCACCTTCGCGCCCACTCGCGCGGAAAAGCTGGGCTTTGAGCGCGACACCAGCCTGGAGGAGATCATCCAGGCGCATATCGACGACGAGCTGGGCGGCAGCTGGGCCCAGTAAGGTCGCGGCTTCTGGCGGCGGCTATTCTGGCGCATCCAGGGAGTCCGCCGTCAGGCCAGCACGAGGTCGGACCAACGTGCGGCTGCCACCATCGCCGCTCGTCGCTTTGGGCCCCAAGGCAGGTCAGATCTGCCGAGTGGTCGCTCCTGTGTGCCCAGTGTACCCCAGCAGCGTCACGACCAGGAGCAGGTTGAGGGCAGCCACACCTGCCAGCACGCCCAGCAGACCATGGGCACCCAGCACCTCCGCCAGGAGGGCACCCAGAGACGGGGTGACCGCCTGCGCGATCAGGCTGGGCATGGCCAGCCGGCCCATCAGCACGGCATAGCCATGGGCGCCGAACAGGCTGAGGGGCAAGGTCCCGCGGGCGATCGAGGCCAGGCCGATCCCGGCACCATAGAAGACCAGGGTGACCGCCACGATCGGGAAGCCTGCCCACAGCGCGCCCAGGCCAAGGGCCACCGCCAGCGCGGAGGCCAGCTTGGTCCAGATGGGATGATGGTACCGGCCGACCAGCATCTCGATCGCCCGTGCCCCGACCTGGGAAGGGCCGATCAGGGTGCCGAGCGCCACGGCGGTGGCGAGCGTGATGCCCTGCGCCTGCAGGATGGTGAACAGATGGACAGAGACCGTCGCCGAGATCATCGACCCGATCGTGATGACGGCCGCCAGCAGCAGGAAGATCGGCATGGCCGGCTTGGGCGCGCGGGCAGTCGCGGTGCCGGGCGGGACGATCTCGCCCTTGGGCTCTGACGGTACTTGGCCCGCCCGAGGCATCAGGCACAGATAGATCGGCAACGCCACGACCAGCTGGATGCCCGCATAGACGAGGCAGGTCCCGCGCCATCCGAGCAGGTCCACCAGGAAGGCGGACAGCGGCCAGCATACCGTGCTGGCGAACCCGCCGAACAGGGTCAGGGCGGTGATGGTCTGGCGGGCCGACTGGCCGTAGAGCCGGCCCAGGGTGGCGAAGGCCGCATCATAGAGGCCGGCACCCATGCCCAGGCCCATGATCACCCAGGCCAGCACGTAGACCGGCAGGCCGGGTGCCAGGGCCAGCCCGAGCTGCCCCAGGGCGAGCAGCACGGCGCTGCCTGCCAGGACCGGCCGGCCACCATGCACCTCGATGGCACGGCCGACCCTGGGGGAGATCAGGCCGGCGACGAGCAGCCCCAGCGACAGGCCGCCCACGATCCAGGCAAGCGGCCACCCCGTATCCTGCTGGATCGGCTGGGCCAGGACCGCGAGCAGGTAATAGGACGAGCCCCAGGCGAGGATCTGGGTGATGCCGAGCGCCGAGACGACAACTGCCCGCCCCCGCATGTCTGCAGCTGCGACCGGCCGGGCCGCACGGACCGCCTCAGGCGGCACTGCCGCTGCAGCCGCAGCCGGCCCGGCCTGCCCGCTTGGCCGCGGCGTCCGATGCGCAGCACGCATCCGGCTCGCCCTGGGCCGGGCCACCGCAGCAGGAGGCGGCATTGGACGGTGCCGGGCAGCACCCACCGGTTGCCGGCTCCTGCGGGGCGATCGCGATGGCGGAGAGATCCTGGCCCGGATCCACGATCCGGCCGGCCTCCTTGCGCTCGCTGTACCGGTCGGTCAGCTGGCCGACATGGCCGCGGGTGAGCAGGGTGAAGCGCACCAGCTCCTCCATCACGTCGACGATGCGGTCATAATAGGACGACGGCCGCATCCGCCCCGCTTCGTCGAACTCCTGATAGGCCTTGGCGACGCTCGACTGGTTGGGGATGGTGAACATCCGCATCCAGCGGCCGAGCAGGCGCAGCGTGTTGACGGCGTTGAAGCTCTGCGAGCCGCCCGAGACCTGCATGACCGCGAGCGTGCGCCCCTGGGTCGGGCGCATCCCGCGCATGGCCAGCGGCAGGTGGTCGATCTGGGCCTTCATCAGCCCGGTGATCTGCCCATGGCGCTCCGGGCTGCACCAGACCTGCCCCTCCGACCACATCGAGTGCTCGCGCAGCTCCCGCACGGCCGGGTGATCGTCGCCCTGCACCTGATCGGGGAACGGCAGGTCGGACGGGTCGAAGATCCGGGTCTCCGCGCCGAAGAAGCGCAGGAGCCGGGCGGCTTCCTCGACCGCCAGGCGCGAGAAGGAGCGCGGGCGCAGCGAGCCGTAGAGCAGCAGGATGCGCGGCGGATGCCCAGGCTCGGCCAGGCCGGCACCCGGACGCTGGCGGGCAAAGGCCGGGTCCAGGGCGGGCAGATGGTCGGGTTCGGGAAGGTCGCGCAGGCGCATGGTCATGCCTCGGTGGCCGCTTGGGCGGCCCCATCTCGGGGGAACTGGTCTCGGGGAAAGAAGCGCTGGCCCAGGCGCAGGGCCGCGTGCACCAGCAGGATCAGCACCGGCACCTCGACGAGCGGGCCGATCACCGCGGCGAAGGCCACGGGCGAGGCCAGGCCGAAGGCAGCGATGGCCACCGCGATGGCCAGCTCGAAATTGTTGCCGGCGGCGGTGAACGCGATCGCGGTGGTGCGCGGGTAGTCCGCCTCGATCAGCCGGCCCATGGCGAAGCTGATCACGAACTGGATCAGGAAGTAGAGCGCGAGCGGGATGGCGATCCGGAGCACATCGAGCGGCAGCCTGACCACGTCGCCACCCTTCAGGCTGAACATCGCGACGATGGTGAACAGCAGTGCTGCCAGCGTGATCGGCCCGATCCGCGGCAGGAATTCCCGCTCGTACCAGGCCTGCCCGTTGCGGCCG
This sequence comes from Geminicoccus sp., assembly GCF_035556675.1. Classification (GTDB taxonomy): domain Bacteria; phylum Pseudomonadota; class Alphaproteobacteria; order Geminicoccales; family Geminicoccaceae; genus Geminicoccus. The sequence goes on from NZ_DATMFZ010000283.1 coordinate 17,266, forward strand.
ACCAGGATGCGCCGGGTCAGAAAGCCGGCCAGGAACGGGATGCCCAGATAGATCAGCACCGCCTGGGCGATCGTCCAGAAGCCGACCTCGATCACGCTGCCCCCCAGGCCGAACAGCGGCGGCAGGACGGTCAGGAAGATCCAGGCATAGACGCTGAAGAACAGGATCTGGAAGATCGAGTTGAACGCGACCAGGCCCGCCACGTACTGGTTGTCGCCGCGGGCGAGCTGGTTCCAGACCAGCACCATCGCGATGCAGCGGGCGAGCCCGATCAGGATCAGGCCGGTCATGTATTCCGGCTGGTCGCGCAGGAAGATCACCGCCAGCACGAACATCAGCACCGGCCCGATCAGCCAGTTCTGCACCAGGGACAGGGCCAGCACCCGCTTGTCGGCGAACACCCGGTGCAGCTCCTCGTAGCGCACCTTCGCCAGCGGCGGGTACATCATCAGGATCAGGCCGATGGCGATCGGAATGTTGGTGGTGCCCACCGACAGCCGGTCGAGGGCGGCCGGCAGCCCGTCGAACAGGGTGCCGAGCAGGACGCCCAGCGCCATCGCGGCGAAGATCCAGACGGTCAGGTAGCGGTCGAGAAAGGACAGCCGGGAGGCCGGCGCTGGCGAAGCCATGGGGTGTTTCCTGGCGGGAGATCAGACGAGGCGGCGGCCGTCGGCGGCGACGACCTGCCCGCCATCTTCCTTGGCGAAGGCACCGCGTTGCGGGTTCGGCAGGATGTCGAGCACCCGTTCGGACGGCCGGCAGAGCTTCGCCCCGAGCGGGGTGACCACGATCGGCCGGTTGATCAGGATGGGATGTTGCAGCATCGCGTCGACGAGCTGCTCATCGGTGAGGGCGGGATCGCCCAGGCCCAGCTCGGCATAGGGCGTACCCTTCTCGCGCAGCAGGTCGCGCACGGCGATACCCATGCGGTCGATCAGGCGCACCAGCTCGTCCCGGCCGGGCGGGGTCTTCAGATACTCGATGACCACCGGCTCCTCGCCGCTGTTGCGGATCAGGCCGAGCGTGTTGCGGGATGTGCCGCAGGCCGGGTTGTGATAGATGGTGACGGTCATGGGCTTCTCGGCTCGGGAGGGCAGCAGGGCAGCAGCTCGGTGAGCAGCGGCCCGCACAGATCGGGGCTCGCGGCGCAGCAATCCTTGACGAGGTAGAGGGTCAGCGCCCGCAACCCATCCAGCTCGGCCCAGTAGATGACCGACCGCCCCTGGCGCTCCGACCTGGCCAGCCCGGCCCGGGTGAGGATCGCCAGATGCGCCGACATCGTGTTCTGCGGCACGCTCAGCTGGCGGGCGATCTCACCGGCCGGCAGGCCATCCGGCTCGTGCCGCACCAGCAGGCGGAAGGTCTCCAGCCTCGTGGCCTGGGCAAGGGCCGCCAGGGCCTCGATGACGGCAGTTTCATCCATACATCCAGATTTAACGATATGAATACTAACCGTCAATCGGCTGACCCGCCGGTGCGGCCGGATCCAGGGTCACCCCTGGACCAGCAGGAACGCACCCGCACCGGCTGCGATCGCCGCGGCGCTGGCGCCGGTCACCAGCAGGCCCAGGCGCAGCGATCCGGCGGTGCCGGCCAGCACGCACTTGACCAGCGTGTTCACCGCGACCGCGATGGCGATGGCAGCCGCGGCCACCCCGAGCTGGATGCCGCTGCCGGCCATCCGCGCCATCGACAGGGTCAGGGCGTCCACGTCGGCGATGCCGGAGACGGCAGCCAGGACATAGAGGCCGGTCTCGCCGAACCGGTCGCCCACGAGCTTGGCCAGCAGCATGATGGCGGCGATGATCGCGGCCATCTGCAGGGCGACGCCCAGCTCCAGCGGATTGGTCAGCGTCAGCGCCGGCCCCTCGCCCTGCGCGCCGGCACGGCGTAGCAGCAGGAAGCCGCCAGCGACCAGGAACACCAGGATCGCGGCGCCGAGCGGCCAGGCCAGCGGCAGCACCAGCGCCGGGTTCAGCGCGAAGGTGATCACCAGCACCCGGCCGGCCATCACCGCGCTCGCCAGCAGGATGCCGCCGGCCAGCACGCGTGCGCCCCCCGCCCTGCCTTTGGCCATCCGTGCCAGGGTGAGCGTCACCGCGGTGGACGAGGCCAGCGCGCCGGCCAGGGCGAGCACCACGATCCCGGCACGCGTGCCGATGACCCGCACCGCCACGTAGCCGATGAAGGACAGGGCGGCGATGATGATGGCCAGCAGCCAGATCTCGGCGGGATTGAGCGCCTCCCACGGGTCGATCGGCCGGTCGGGCAGGAGCGGCAGGAAGAGGAAGGTCATCGCCAGCAGCACCAGGCCGGCCCGGATCTCCGGCCAGGTCAGCCGCCGCAGCCAAGCATGGAGCGGCTGCTTGAGCGCCAAGAGGGCGACG
>NZ_DATMFZ010000284.1:0-4382 GCF_035556675.1 Geminicoccus sp.
GCGATGAACACGAGATTGTCGATGCCCAGCACGATCTCGAGCACGATCAGCGTCGCGAGACCGGCCCAGGCCGCCGGATCGGCCATCCACTCGAGGAACATGCCTAGCCCTCCCGCCGGCTGGCCGGGCAGCGAAGCCCGATGGAAGGACTACAGAACGAAGGCTCGTCGGAAGGCATGCACATGGTCTGAATGGTGAACGGTCCGGCCAGCCTAGCGGTGGTGGGTCCCGGCCGGAAGCGCGCCCTGCCGGGGCGCCGCCATGTGGATCACCAGCGGCCGCTGCCCGGCCGCATCTGGGCAGGATCCAGCCGGATCGGCAGGGCGGCGCGGATCACCCGATCAGCGGCCGGTTCGATATGCGTCGGGTAGTGCTCGGCGAGGATGGCGCGCACCCGGGCGCGGGCCCGGGTCACCATGCTGGTCGAGCCCTGCTCCTGCCATTCCTTGGGCGAGGCCCGATCGGCCACGACCGGGTAGACATATTCCTTCTGCATCAGCCCGAGCGTCTGGGCATGGCCCAGATAATGGCCGGGCCCCTCCAGGCAGACCTCGCGCATGGCGTCGAGCGACAGGCTCTCGTCGGTGACCTCGATGCCCTTCACCGTGCGCAGCACCGCACCCAGCATGTCGTCGTCGATCACGTAGCTTTCCAGGCAGGAGCCCAGCAGCGAGGCGTGCATGCCGACCGATTCGTAGACCAGGTTGAGGCCGGCCTGCCCTGCCAGCACGTCAGTATAGCCCTTCTCGTAGCCCGCCTGGGCATCCGGCAGCTTGCTGTCGCTCATGCCGGCGGCACTGCCGGTCGGCAGGTCGTAGAACCGCCCCATCTGGGCACAGGCCGCGGTGAGCAGGGCCTGCTCGCCCGAGCCGCCCGACATCGCCCCGGTGCGCAGATCCGACACGAACGGCCAGGGACCGAAGATCGCCGGTGCGCCCGGCTTCAGCGCATGGACATAGACGAGGCCGGCCAGGCACTCGGCCACCGCCTGGACCAGCGCCCCTGCCAGGGCCGCGGGTGCCGTGGCGCCGGCTTGGCCGGCGGAGAGCAGCAGCACCGGCATCCCGGCACGCACCGCGGCTTCCAGGGCGGTGCAGGCATCGTCGGCAAAGCGCATCGGCGGCACGACGAAGCAGCAGGACAGGGACATGAACGGCCGCGCGCGCCAGGCGGCCTCCGAGCCGGCGATCGCATGGAGCATCGGCAGGGCCGCCTCGAGATGCTCACCCTTCACGAATGAGGTGCCGACATGCTTGGCGGTCCCGGCCAGGCAGGCATAGGCGGTATTGATGTCCATCTCGAACGGATCGGGCAGGTCGCGCGGCACCACCGAGCGCTGGTAGAAGTGAACGTTGTCCAGCCGGTCGACCAGGCGGGCGATGTCGTAGAGGTCGTGCAGGGTGGATTCGCGATACTGGCCGGTAACGGCGTCGACCATGGTCACCGCGGCCCCGGCCGTGCCGAAATGGACGCGGCTGCCGGATGGGTGGAGGTCCAGATTCGGGTCGCGCGCGCACAACGGGAAGTCCCGGGCGGCCCGGGCGACAACGTCCTCCACCAGGGCGCGCGGAAAATGGATGCGCCCGCCGCGATGTTCGGCGCCGATTGCGGTCAGCGCCGCCACGGTCGAGGGCAGCGGCTGGCCGAAGCCGATCGTCTCCAGCGCGGTGAGGGCCGCCTCATGGACCCGCTGCACCGCCGCCTCGTCGAGAGGACGGTAGCGGCCGCCCTGGAGGCCCGCTCGGACCACTCGCGCCGCGTCGGCGAGCGGGCGGGCGCGCAACTCGCGGCGGGCATCCCGGCCGCCCCGCCGCCGGCAACTCTGCGTCAGGGCTGCGTCCTGCTCCGGGATGCCGTCCTGCGCGGAGATCATGGCCATCGTCGAGCCCTCCAGCGGCAGGATTCGGCCTGCCTCATCGGACAGCAGGCTAGGCCGGGCCTGCCTGAACGCGCTCGTCTGGTTCCGACACGGTGCGCTCGAAGATCGTCATCGCGGAGTTGCCGCGGCCGCCAGGCCAGACCGCCGGGAACCGCGTTCTGCTAAAAACGTTCGGAGACCGCCCAGGATCCCGTGAGGACTACGTTGAAGGAACTTTCATCCTTCCGGGGTGGACACCCCGTGCAACAGTCGGGATCTAACAGCGCCTGAGTTCGAATTACGTGGTTGGGTGGAGGCGGCCACCATCGATAGGGTGACGCCCCAGCCACAGGAGGAATGTGGAAACAATGGGTTGGAGCAAGATCTTCCAGGTTGGCCTGAGCGTAGTGGCCATCCTGGTTCTTGCGTGGTGGCTGGACTGGCAGGCGGTGGTCCGGGTCGCGGACCGCGCATCCCCGGCGCTGATCCTGCTGTGCCTGCTGCTCTACGCGGCGCAGCGCTTCCTGATGGCCGGCAAGTGGCTCCTGCTCCTGCGGGTCCACGGCGTGCGCATGGGCCTCCTACCTGCGACCTGGCTGTACAGCGCCGCGACCCTGGCCGGTTCGTTCCTCCCGGCGACGGTCGGCGGCGACGCCATGCGTGTCGGCTGGCTGTGGCGCAGCGGAGTGGATGCCAACGACGCGACCGCCTCCATCATGGTGGAGCGCATCGTCGGCGCCTTCGTGACCATGGCGATGGCCGTGGTCGGCATGGTCTGGCTGGGCCGGCTGACGCCCTTGTCCCAGGAGATGCACGGCATGATCCTGGTGGCCGGCCTGGTCATGGCGGCCATCGCGGCGGGCCTGGCCTGGTCCTGGTTCGGCCCGGCACGGCTGCGCCTGGCCTTGAGCGAGCATCGTCTGGCGGGGCGGATCCTGGCGCGCTTCCGCGCTGCCTGGCAGCGGCAGGGGCGGCGTCCCGAGGTGGTTGCGGCCTTTGCCGGCCTCACCCTGGTGGAAAGCGTCTATTCCCTGGCGCTCGGCTGGCTGACCGCCCAGGCACTCGGGATCGAGGTGCTCTTCGTCGACCTGGCCGCCGCCTATGCCGTGGCCCTGGCCATCACCCGGCTGCCGATCACCATCGACGGCATCGGCGTGTACGAGGGAATCATGGCGCTGCTGCTGGCCACGGTGGCTGGCCTGCCCGCTGCGGAGAGCGTGGCGCTCATCCTGGTGGGCCGCATCCTGTTCCTGGTGGTGCACGGCACCGGCGCCTTGTTGTTCGCGGTCCATCAGGGGCCGCTGGTGGCCTACGCGCCGGACCGGGCCGAGCCGGCCGGCGCCGGCTAGCCGCAGCCGCCAGCAAAACCGGTGGGCGCCTCGTGCCGCCATGGCTGGACAGGCCCGGTGAGGCGCCTATATCAGCGCCATGTACATCTTCGAAATCCTGCTGGTGCTCCTGGTCCTCGCCACGGCGGGGGTGCTGATGGTCGGACTGGTAGGGTTCTTCCGCGGCGGTGAGTTCAACCGCAAGTACTCGAACGTGCTGATGCGCTGGCGAGTGGGACTGCAGTTCGCGGCACTGGCGGTGCTGGCGATCCTGTTCCTCGCCTACAGCTAGCGGCTCGGGATCGGGCGATGGTCCAGCTCACCAGGATCTACACGCGGGGCGGCGATCAAGGTCGGACATCCCTGGGTGATGGCACCAGGGTCGCCAAGCACGCCCTCAGGGTCGAGGCCTACGGCAATGTCGACGAGGCCAATGCGACCATCGGGCTCGCCCGGCTGCACGCTGAGGGCGATCACGATGCGATGCTGGCGCGCATCCAAAACGACCTGTTCGACCTCGGCGCCGATCTCTGCCGGCCGGACGATGGCGGTGCTGCCCGCCTGCGGGTGAGTGATGCCCAGGTCGACCGCCTGGAAGCGGAGATCGACCGACTGAACGCGGCACTGCAGCCGCTGCAATCCTTCGTGCTGCCGGGCGGCAGCGCACTCTCGGCCTGCCTGCACCTGGCCCGCACCGTTGTCCGCCGCGCCGAGCGCGGCGTGGTGGCGCTGGCCGAGCAGGAGGCGGTGAACCCGGCGGTGGTCCGCTATCTCAACCGGCTGTCCGACCATCTCTTCGTCCTGGCCCGCGCGGCCAACGACGATGGTGCCGGCGACGTGCTCTGGGTGCCAGGAGCCAATCGCTGACGGGCCGCTAGGCCAGAGGGTGGTCATCGGCGTCGGTCGGCAGCAACCGTATCGGCTGCGCTGATTGACACGCACCAAGGCGCGTCTTATCGCCCTTGTGCGTTGCAATACGAATCGGGTTACCGACGGCGGGAAGCGCTTGTTGAAGCCGCGTCGGATGAAACAGGTGGCGCAATGAAGGTCCTGGTGCCCGTCAAGCGGGTGGTCGATTACAACGTCAAGATCAGGGTCAAGGCGGACCGGTCCGGCGTCGACATCGCGAACGTGAAGATGTCGATGAACCCGTTCGACGAGATCGCCTGCGAGCAGGCGATCCGCCTGAAGGAAGC
>NZ_DATMFZ010000285.1:0-12443 GCF_035556675.1 Geminicoccus sp.
GCCCGTCCAGCACCGCGGCGATCCCGTCCGGCCCGTCATAGGGTACCGGCGTCAGGTCGTTCTTGCGGAACACGAACTTCTCGTGCTCGGTGCCGATCCGCCAGGCCTCGGCCGGCTTCTCGCCCGACGCGATCCACTCGACCAGCTGGTGCCTGCCACCGATGGGCGCCCCCTGGCCACTGGGCGGTGCCGACATGCGTAGGTTCCTTTTCCTAGATCCGTCTGAGTCCGCCCTACTGGGCCGACCCCTTGGCCAGTCCCGGCCCGCTCACCCGGTCGATCTCGGCGCACACGGCCTGGACCTCCTGGGCGGCCGTGCCGCGCGGCTCGTGCTCGATCACGCCCAGCCCGCGCGCCATCGCCGCGACATAGCTTTGCCGGTTGCCCAGCTGTGCGTCGAGCGGCACCACACCCAGCTCGGCGAGCGCCGTACCCGCCTCCTCGATCGAACGGCTGCGCGGCGGCACCCGGTTCATCAGGAATCGGATCGGCCGGCCCTCGCTCCGCGCGATCTCCAGCGTCGGCCGGCTCGCCCATACGTCCAGCGGGCTCGGCTGGCAGGGTACCAGCACCAGCGAAGCGGCGCGGATCGCCGCCTTCAGGTCGGTGTCGGCATGGGGCGGGGTGTCCACCACGACGATTGCGAAATCGCGCACCAGCCGGCTGAGCTCCACGGCCAGCCGCCAGCCGCCGGTCTTGGCCAGCACCAGCCGGTCCGCGCCATCGCGGCGGCGCTGGCGCTCCTCGAACCAGCGGCTGAGGCTGCCCTGCGGGTCGACGTCGATCACGCAGACATCCAGCCCGGTCGCCTGCATCGCGGTCGCGAGCTGCACCGCGACCGTGGTCTTGCCGGCCCCGCCCTTGCTCTGCGCGACAGTGACGATCCTGGACGCCATGCTCCGGCCCTCCGTCGGCCTCAGTAGCCGCGTGCCCGGTCTACCAGATGCAGCAACGGCTGGCCGGCCCGAAAGCGCCGGATATTGTCCGCGACCACCGCGGCCCCGACCTCGGGATGGCTGTAGCTGGCGGCATGCGGCGTCACGTCGATCGCCTCGTGCCGCCAGAACGGGTGACCCTCCGGCAGCGGCTCCTGGGTGAACACGTCCAGCGTGGCGCCGGTGAGCTTGCCGCTCTCCAGGGCCGCCAGCAGGTCGGCCTCGACCAGATGGGCGCCACGACCCACATGGATCAGCCGGGCGCCGTCCGGCAGCAGCGCGAACAGGTCGCGGTTCAGGATGCCGGTGGTCTCAGGAGTGAGCGGCAGCAGGCAGACCAGGATGTCGGTCTCCGCCAGGAACGGCGCCAGCCCGTCTTCCCCGCTGAAGCAGGCGATGCCCGGCAGGTCCTTTTGCGTGCGCGACCAGCCGCGCAGGCTGAAGCCGTGCCCCCCCAGCACGCGGGCGGCGTCGCTGCCAAGCACGCCCAGGCCGAGGATGCCGACCCTGGTGGTGGCAGGCGGGCCCGGCAGGCGCAGCTGCCAGCGCTGGTGCCGCTGGTCCTGGGCATAGCGGTCCTGGTAGCGATGGTATTTGAGGACGTGCAGGAGCACGTACTCGCTCATCGTGGCGGTCAGCGAGGAATCGACCAGCCGGCAGAGAGGCACCTGGGCCGGCAGGGTCGGGTCGCGCAGCATGGCGTCGACGCCGGCCCCCAGCGAGAAGATCGCGCGCAAGTTCGGCAGGGAGGCCAGCAGGCCCTCGGGCGGCAGCCAGACCAGGGCCATGTCGATCTCGGCCGGGTCGCCCATCTCGGGATGGACGCGCATCTCCAGGCCCGGCACGTGCCCGGTCAGCTCCGCCCGCCAGAGCTCCGGATCATCCACATGGCTCACGAACAGCAACGCCAATCTTCGCTTCCCCCAAGAAAGGCTGCCCCAAGAGGATCCCATGATCCCTGCGGCGCGGCATGCATGGCCTTCGCGCGTTCTTGACCCTCAATATCGCGTTCTTGCAAGCACCTCCTGCCGGTACGGTGCCGAGCATGCTGCCGCTTTCATTTCCGCTGGCATGAGGCTTAAGCTCGACTTCAAGCAGCAGGGGAACGCCAACCGATGAGCCAACCGGTCCTGGCACTCGAGCAGGTGTCGATCGCCTATCGCACGCGCCAGGGCGAGAGCCTGGCGGTGGAGGATGTGAGCCTCACCGTCCATGCCGGCGAGAGCGTGGGGCTGGTGGGCGAGAGCGGCTCGGGCAAGTCGACCGTGGCGTTCGCGGTGATGCGCTATCTGCCCAAGAACGGACGGCTGGCCGGCGGGCGCATCCTGTTCGAGGGCAAGGACCTCTATGCGCTGAGCAATGCCGAGATCCGCAGCCTGCGCGGCGGCCGGATGGCGATGGTCTACCAGGAGCCGATGAGCAGCCTGAACCCGGTGATCCCGCTGGAAAAGCAGCTCATGGAGGTGGCCCGGCTCCATCTGGGCATGGACGAGCAGGCGGCACGGGCTAAGGCGATCGAGGCGTTCCGCACCGTGCGTCTTCCTGAGCCCGAGACGATCGGCAGGCGCTACCCGCACCAGATCTCGGGCGGCCAGCAGCAGCGCGTGGTGATCGCCATGGCGCTGATGGGCAATCCCTCGCTGCTGATCCTGGACGAGCCCACCACGGCACTCGACGTGCGGGTGCAGGCCGGCATCCTCGAGCTTCTGGCCGAGCTGCGCCAGCGCCTGGGTCTCGCCATGCTGTTCATCAGCCACGACCTCGGCACGGTCGCTACGGTCTGCGACCGGGTGGGCGTGATGCTGCGCGGCCGGCTGGTCGAGACCGGGCCGTGTGCCGACGTGTTCACCCGGCCGCGGCACGAATACACTCGCCGCCTGATCGGCAGCATCCCGAAGCTGAGCGACCCCATCACCGAGCGGCCGGCCCCGGACGGGCCGCCGGCGGTCGAGGTCAGCGACCTGTCCAAGACCTATGTCCAGGGTGGCGGCCTGGCGCTGGCATCCGGCGGCGGCACCAAGGTGCAGGCCCTTTCCGACGTCAGCTTCGCCGCCAGCCGTGGGCGCACGCTGGCGATCGTCGGCGAGAGCGGCTCGGGCAAGTCGACGTTTGCCAAGATCATGCTCGGCATCGAGACGACCCCGGACGGCACGGTGGCGCTGGACGACGGCTATGTCCTGAGCACGGCCAGCGTGACCGCCAGGCCCAAGGAGGTGCTGGCCCGGTTGCAGATGGTGTTCCAGAACCCGGACGCCACCCTCAATCCCAGCCATACGGTGGGCTATGCCATCGGCCGGCCGCTCAAGCTGCTGCGCAAGGCCAGGGGCGACATCAAGGGGGAGGTGCGCCGGCTGCTGGCAGCCGTCCGCCTCACCCCCGAATTCGCCGACCGCTATCCCTACCAGCTCTCCGGCGGACAGAAGCAGCGCATCGCGATCGCCCGGGCGATCGCCAGCGAGCCGGACATCGTGATCGCCGATGAGCCCACCGCGTCGCTCGACGTCTCGGTGCAGGCCCGCGTCGTCCAGCTCCTGCGCGACATCCAGAAGGACCGCGAGCTGACGCTGGTGTTCATCAGCCACGACTTGGCCCTGGTGCGCAGCTTCGCCGACGACGTGGCGGTGATCTACCAGGGCAAGGTGGTGGACTACGGCCCGGTGTCGAAGGTGTTCACCCCGCCGCACCACCCCTACACGGCGGAACTGATCGGCGCGGTGCCCCAGGTGCCGGTGGCGGCCTGACGGTACCGCCCGCGCTGGATTGCCGCGCGGGCGCTTCCTGCGGCGGCTGCCGGGTCCGCAAGCCGAAGCCATGGGTGAAGGCGACGCCGATGAGGCAGATCGCGAACCCGGTCATGCTCATGAGGGTGAGCGGCTCGCCGAACATGGCCCAGGCCCAGATCATCGTCACCGGTGGCGTCAGGTAGATCAGGCTGCCGACCCTGGTAGCGGTCGTCCTGCGCAGGCACAGCCAGTAGAGGCCGTACCCGCCTATGGTAGAAAGGACGATGAACCAGGCCACGGCAGCGGCAAAGCCCAGGTCGAGGTCGGGCAGGATCCCGCCATCCCATAGGGCCAGGGGCGCGAACAGGATCGCGGTCGCCAGGCTCTGGATGGCGAGCGACGGCAGCAGCGGCGTGGAGTCCGGCACCCTCTTCGCGAGCAGGGTCGCAGCGACCAGGCTCGCCGTCGAGAGGGCCGACAGCCCATAGGCCCAGAGCGGAGCATGACCCAGCGCCCCGCTCACCGCGAGCAGAACGCCACCCAGCCCCAGGGCGAGACCCAGCCATTGCCGCCGGTCGACCTGCTCATGCAGCAAGGGCCCGGCCAGCGCGGCCGTGGCCAGAGGCTGGAGTGCCGAGATCAGCGCAGCCGTTCCGGCCGGCACGCCGAGTTCGATCGCCTTGATGCCCGGCGCCAGGAAGCCGAACATGGCGAAGATGCCGAGCAGGGTCTGCAGCAGCAGCGATCGGACGGTCAGGCCCTGCCGCGCCGCGCGCCAGAGCAGTGGAGCCAACAGCAGCGCCACGATCACGAACCGCCAGAACAGGACGAGAAAGACCGAGGACGCATCGGCCGCCAGCCGGGCGCCCACGAACCCGGAGCTCCAGGCGACGATGAGCCCCGCCTCCAGCAGGACGAGCGGCGCCACCGGCATGCTCACGGCGCACCCGGCTGCGCGAGCAGGATCGCGGCGGCCTGGCGGGCGCCTGCCACTGCCGCCTCGTCCCCGAGCGTGAACGCCGCGGCCACCGCCCCTTCCAGGAGCAGGAAGATGACGGGCGCCAGCTCCCGCGCCTGCTCGGCCCGCCGCCCGCCTTGCCGAAGACGCTGCTCGACCAGCGCCAGGTAGCGCCGCTTGTGGTCCAGGGCCGCCTGCCGGATCCGCTCGTCCTGGGGATGGTCCGCTGCCGCACGCAGGAACAGGCAGCCGTTTCCGCCGCGGCCCTGGCTCCAGCTGCCCAGCGCATCGAACAGCTGCAGCACGCAGTCCGCACCTTCGCCCGGGTGGGCGCTCTCCTCCAGATAGGCCAGGAACTCGGCGTGGCGATGTTCCAGCGCCGCCACGATGACCTGCGTCCGGTCCCCGAAATGGCGATAAAGGGTACCGAGCGCGACATCGGCTTCATCCACCAGCCGATCGATGCCCACAGCCGCGAACCCTTCCCGATAGAAGACCCGGTTGGCCGCCTGGGCGATGTCACGTCGCTTGTTGCTCATGCCCCCAAGATAGAACGATCGTTCTATTTGTGAAGGGTAGGGTCGGATGAGGATCGCTGCCGGCAGGCCGATGACCGGTTAGGAATATCGGTCCATTGATGCTATCCTGTGACGTCTGCCCGAGCTGCAGGATCCTGCCGTGTCCCGACCGTCATGCCGTACCGTGTTCTGCACAAACGAACCCGAGAAACGCCGGCATATCAACCGGTTGCAAGTTTCCGACCCGCAGGACCCGGCGGAGATGAACGGTACGGCACCCGCAGCAACCGGCCGCCTCATCCGGCACGGCAAATCTGCACGAACGAACCCGAGGACCATCGTCCCCGGGTCCGCCCGACCGGCTCAGACCGCGATCCTGCCGCCGCCCTGCCGGGTGATCACCACCACGGACGGCCGCACCGGCATGTTCGGGTCGAAGTCCGGCCAGCGCGTCGAGAGGTCCTCGTAATGGGACAGTCGGCCAAAGCCCTCCCAGTCCTCGCCGCCGTCGCCCGGATGCTGGACCGCCACGAACATGGTCTGGTCGTCCGGCGTGAACAGCGGGCCGCACATCTCCGCGCCCACCGGCACCCGGAAGAACAGCTTGGAGGTGGCCCGCGCCTCCCCTTCCGTGTCGACCGCCCAGACCCCGTCGGTGCGGCCGGTGGCCTTGGGCGAGTTGCCGTCGGTGGTGACCCAGAGCCGCCCGGCCGAATCGACCGCGCAGTTGTCGGGCATCCCGAACCAGCCGTTCTCGGTGGTCGCGGTCGAGAAGGACGCGCCGACCTCGGCCACGCTCGGGTCACCGCACTTCAGCAGCACCTCCCAGCGCCCCTCGGTCGCGGCGAAATCGCCCTCCGCTTCCAAGATCTCGATGATGTGGCCGAACGCGTTGGCCGCACGCGGGTTGGCCCCGTCGACCTGCTCCTCGCCACGCTTGGTGTTGTTGGTGAGCATGACATAGACCTTGCCGGTCCGCCCATCCGGCTCGACGTCCTCCGGCCGGTCCATCTTGGTGGCACCCAGGAGGTCGGCGGCACGCCGGGTCTCGATCACCACGTCGGCCTGGTCGGCAAAGCCGTTCTCGGCGGTGAGCGGCCCCTGCCCGTGCACCAGCGGCAGCCAGGTCATGCTGCCGTCCGCGTCGAAGCGCGCCACGTAGAGCGTGCCCTCGTCCAGCAGGTCCATGTTGGCCGCCCGGTCGTCCGGGTCGAACCTGCCGGCGGTGACGAACTTGTACACATAGTCGAACCGCTCGTCGTCGCCGAGATAGAACACCACCCGGCCGTCCTTCGCGACGATCGATTCGGCCCCCTCGTGCTTGGTCCGGCCGAGTGCGGTCCGCTTCTTCGGCGTGGACTGCGGGTCGAACGGGTCGACCTCGACGATCCAGCCGAACCGGTTCGGCTCGTTCGGCTCCTTCGCCAGGTCGAAGCGGTCGTGGAATCTGAACCACTCATAGGTGGTATCCGGCACGCCCATGCGCGCGTAGTTCGCCGTCTCGGGGTGCCCCTTCGGCAGCTTGCCGCCGAAATAGCCGTGGAAGTTCTCCTCGGCCATGACGTAGGTGCCCCAGGGGGTCACGCCGCCGGCACAGTTGTTGATCGTGCCCAGCACGTTGCGCCCGTCCGGGTCGGCGCTGGTCTTCAGCCGGTCATGTCCGGCCGCCGGTCCGCTGACCAGCATCGGCGTGGTCGCGGTGATCCGCCGGTTGTAGCTCCCGTCGCGGACCACCTGCCACCGGCCCTCGACCTTGCGGATCTCGACGATCGTGCCGCCATGGGCGGCCATCTCGATGTCGACCCGCCGCTGGTCGGCCGGCGCCACCTGGATCTCGCCATCGACGATCTCGACGATGCCCGGGAACATCAGGTGCTCGTTGGTATATTCGTGGTTGACCACGAGCAGCCCGTGCGCCGACGGATCCTCGGCACCCGGCATCGGCACGTAGCCGACATAGTCGTTGTTGTAGCCGAACTGCCGGGCCTGCGCCTCGGGCGACTGGTTCTCCGGATCAAAGGGCGGCGAATCCGGGAAGAGCGGGTCGCCCCAGCGCAGCAGCACGTCGGCATGGTAGCCCGCCGCCACGTGATGCCGCTCGTCCACGCCCGCGGCGATCTCCTCGAAGCTGAACGCGGAAACGGAAGCGGCCTTGGCCTCTCCGGCCGCCATCAGGGCCGCCGGGCCCACGGTTGCCGAGATCGCCGAGACGGCAAGCGAGCCCTTCAGCATGGCCCGCCGGGAGAAGCGGCTGGCGATGATCTCGCCCATGGTGGGGTTGGCGGTCGGGTTGTGTCCCTCGCCCATCGCATCCTCGAGCTGCGAAGTGCGGAACTTGCGTGCGTCGTCGTGCGTCTCGGCCATGTCGATCCCGTCGCCATCGGTTGCCCGGTTCCCTGGAACCAGTCGAGAGCGGCACTAATCCGCATCGGCGGCGGTGGCGTGACGGTCATGTGGCAGGACGGTGCGCCCGTTAAGCGGGCATTAACCGGCAGTCTGCATGCTGTGGCTCAGGCCCGCAGGATCGCGGGTGCTGGAGTGCCCCGATGTTCCACTGGCTCGTCGCCCTGTTGCTCTCGGTTCTTGCCGGCGGCACCCCCGCCGCAGCCCCGGCCCCGGAACTGTCGGACCTGCCCTGTTCCGGCTACACGCAGATCCAGGGTGAGCTGGCCAGCACCTATGCCGAGGCGCCGGTCTCGATGGGGCTGCAGTCGAACGGCCACCTGCTCCAATTGTTCGCCTCGTCCGGCAACGACACCTGGACGATGGTGAGCCTGGCTCCGGACGGCCAGGCCTGCGTGGTCGCCGCCGGCTCCGACTGGCAGAGCCTGAAGCCGAAACGGCCGGCCCCGGCCGTGCCCGAGGAAGGTGCCTGATCGCTCAGACCGTGGCGAGGTCCACCCAGGCCGCCGATGCATCCGAGCGGTAGGCCGCCTCGACCAGGGCAAACGTCTTCTCGTTGTCCCGCGCCGAGGTCGCGGCCTCCTGCCCGCTCTGCACCGCCTGGACGAAATGGGCCTGGGTGTTGAGCACGCTTTCCTGGACCATGGCCCAGACCGGGTCGCCCCAGTCGGGCGGCACCGGTGCGATCGAGGAGCACTCCGTGCCGGCCGCGGTGCGGACCTGGAGCGCATAGTCGTGCCCGACCTCCAGATGCCCCAGCGTGCCGTCGATCCGGATCAGGGTCTGCGGGAACGGGTCGGGATCGATGCGAGTGTGGTACGAGCCCAGCACCTCGCAGATCGTGCCGTTCTCGTGCTCCAGCAGGCAGACCGCCCCGTCCTCCCCGGCGATCCCCTGGCGCACCCGCTGGGTCCTGGCCAGGATCCGGGCGACGTCGCCGAACAGGAAGCGGGCGAGGTCGAACAGGTGGATCACCAGGTCGAGCAGGACCAGCCGCTCGACCTTGGCCAGATAGGGCTGGCCCTTGAACACGTCGAAGCCGCACCGCCAGGACAGGCGTGCCGCGAGCGGCGTGCCGATCCGGCCCTCGTCCAGGCAGCGCCGGACGGCCATCATCGGCCCCTGGAAGCGGAAGTTCTCGTGGATCATCAAGGGAATGCCGACCGCCTCGGCCGTTGTCACGATCCGGCGCACCGCGGCGAGGTCGGGGGCGAACGGTTTCTGGCAGATCGTGGCGACACCCGCCTCGGCGCAGATCCCGACCAGTGCCTCGTGGCTCTCCATCGTGGTCACCACGTCCACCAGGTCCGGGCGCAGTTCGGCCAGCATGGCGGCGAGGTCGGTGTGGACGGCCGGGCGGCTGCCGCCCAGCTCCGCGATGAGATCGGCGAACCCTTGGGCGCGGCCAGGGTCCAGGTCGCACACGCCCACCAGATCCACGTCCGGCAGATGATGCCAGGCCAGCAGGTGGTTGCGGGCGAAGAACCCGCAGCCGACCATCGCCACCCGGAGCCTGTCTCCTGTCTGCTTTGCCATCGTTGCCGACCTCCCTGCCGCCTGCTGCCTCCGGCAGGGGTGCGGCCCCCTGTCCCGACCTGGGCGGTTCTGCTAGACGCTGCAATAGGAGGCACGGCAACGCGGCGCCAGCGGGCGTGTGCCGCAACCGGCCCGCCTTGAGTGAAGTTCTGGCGTCACAGGACGCCTCGGGAGGCCAGCTGGATGATCGAACGCCGCATGTTCCTGCTCGCGGCCACGGGAGCGCTGCTCCTTCCGGATTCGGGCCGGGCGGACGTCGTGTTCGAAAACGCCACGTTCCGGGTCATGCGCAAGGGCGAGGACATCGGCCGGCACGAGATCCGCTTCGAGCCGGAGGGCGATCTGGTCAAGGTCACCACGGCGATCGACATCAAGGTCAAGCTGGCCTTCATCACCGTCGCGTCGTTCAAGCAGGACGCGGTCGAGCACTGGCGGGGCGGCACGCTGGTCGAGGGCCGCTCGCGGATCGTCGATGACGGCGACATCTTCGACGTGAGCTTCGCGGCGAAGGACGAGCAGCTCGTGGTGCAGGGATCCAAGGGCCGGGTGCGCGTGCCGCTCGGCACGATGACCGACATCGCCTTCTGGAACCAGGAGATCGTCCACCAGACCGCCCTGCTCGACAGCAAGACCACCGAGCTGATCAAGACCAGCACGACGCCCGGCGTGCCGGAAACGGTCGACCTGGGCGACGGCCGGGAAGTGGCGGCGACCCGCTACGAGATGAGCGGCACGCAGGGCCGCTCCGGCACCATCTGGTACGACGAGAGCGGCCGGTTCGTGCGCACCAGCTTCGTCACCCGCGGCGAGCGGCTGGACTACTACCCGATCGACTGAGGCCCGGCCGCGCTGGCCACCAGCACCTCCGCCTGGCCGTGGAAGTGCCAGCTGTCGCGGCAGCGCGTGGGCGCCACCAGACGCAGGTCCGGACAGCGCCGGAACAGGGTCGTCAGCGCCACCTGGAGCTCCAGCCGCGCCAGCGCCGCCCCCAGGCAGGCATGGATGCCCGCCCCGAACGCCAGGTGGCGCCGGTCCGCCCGTCCGGGATCGAACCGATCGGGATCGGCGAACCGGCGGGGATCGCGGCCGGCCGCCCCCAGGAGCAGGCCGATCCGTTCCCCCGGCTGCAGCTTCAGGCCGGCCAGCTCGACCTCGGCCAGCGCATGGCGGCAGAACAGATGGAGCGGCGGGACGAAGCGCAGCACTTCCTCGACCGTCGCGGCAGCGGCCTCGGGCGTGGCGAAGCGGGCCGCGGGATCGCCTGGCTGCGCCAGCAGCACGGCAACGGCGTTGCCCAGCGCGTGGACGGTGGCCTCGTGGCCCGCGTTCAGCAGCAGGATGCAGGTCGAGACCAGCTCGTCCTCGCTCAAGCCCCCTTCTGCCGGGTCCTGGCCGGCCAGCTGGCTGATCAGGTCGTCCCCTGGCCGGCAGCACCGCTCCCGGATCAGCACCTTCAGCCAGGCCACGAAGGCTTGTGTGGCCGCGACCGCTGCGTCCTCGTCGGCCCGGCTGCGCCCCGGCCGGTACATCGCCACCATCCGGTGCGACCAGTCCAGCAGGTCCGGCGCCATCGCCGCCGGCACGCCCAGGAGCAGGCAGATCGTCTCGACCGGGATCGGGGTGCAATAGGCCGGCAGCAGGTCGAACGCTCGCCCCACCGGAAGGCGTCGACCAGCCGGTCGGCCAGTGCCTGCACCTCGTCCCGCAGCGCCTCGATGCGCCTGGGCACGAAGGCGCGGCTCACCTGGCCGCGCAGCCGGGTATGTAGAGGCGGCTCCCGCTCCAGCATCGAGCAGGCCTCGACCGCGTAGAACGGGGCCAGGCGGGGCGAAATCTCGGGCGGCGCCTGCCCGGCGCAGGCGGCGGCCTGCCACACGTCGCGGCCAAAGCGCCGATCGCGCATGACCGCATCCACCTCCGCCAGCCCGGCCACGCACCAGTGGCCGAGCTCCTCCCAGAAGAACACCGGGCAGTGCGCATGCATCGCCCGGTAGGTCGGGTAGGGGTCCAGGAAGAAGCCCGGGTCACACGGGTCGAGCCGGACCCACCGGCTGGCGGGATCTAGGCTGAGCGGCCCTTCCCTCACTAATGCACTGGCCTTCACCTGCCGCCGGACACGTTGAAGGTCGTGGCGCTGACATAGCTGGCCTGGTCGGACAGGAGCCAGACCACCGCCTCGGCCACCTCGTCGGCCGTGCCTGCCCGGCCCATCGGCACGGTCGGGCCGAACCGCTCCAGCCGGTTCTCGATCCCGGTGTCGTTCTGCATCTCGGTGTCGATCAGGCCCGGCCTGATCCCGCAGACCCGGATGCCGTCGGCGCCCACGTCCTTGCCCAGCCCCTCGGTGAGCGCATCGACGCCGAGCTTGGCGATGCCGTAGGGCGCAAAGCCGCCCGCCCCGCAGAACACCGCCGCCATCGACGAGATGTTGACGATCACCCCGCCCTGGCCGCCGCGCGAGCGGCCCATCCGCCGCACCGCCTCCCGTGCCGTCCAGATCGCCCCCAGCAGGTCGACATCGATCACCCGGCGGATCACGTCGACCGGCATGTCGGCGAGTGGGCCCACCTTGTTGACGATCCCGGCATTGGCCACCACGCCGATGACCTTGCCCAGCGCCGCCTCGGCCTCGTCGAACATCCGCACGACCGCCGCCTGGTCGGCGACGTCGCCGGCAATCGTGACTGCACGGCGCCCGGCGGCACGCACCGCCTGGGCCACCTCCTCCGCCGGCCCCGGCTTGGCGGCATAGTTGATCGCGACGTCCCAGCCATCGCGCGCCGCCAGCCGGCAGATCGCCGCCCCGATGCCGCGCCCGCCGCCGGTGACCAGCAGCACCTTGTCCGTCATTCGACCGTCTCCACCAGGCTGGACGCAGCGGCCTTGGCCAGCGCGTCGTTCAGGATCGCCACCCGCCCCGGCAGCGCGTCCGGCAGGGCGATGCCGGCCGGGTCCAGGATCTGGCCGGCACGGCTGAGCCGCAGCACACCGTCCTCCGCCTCCAGGGTCGCCGCGGCACCTTCCAGCTTCCAGCGCACCGGCAGATCCACCGGCCGCGGCCCGACGAGATGGACCATCGCCGCCCGGTCGTCCTGGTATCCGGCCAAGACCACCGTCGCCCGCAGTCCCTCCAGCGCCCTTACCGCGACGCCCACGTTCCGGCAGGTCCCCAGCCACGGCTCGAAACGGGCCAGCCAGCCCGCCGCCTGCAGCAGCGGGTCCGGCCCCGCCGCCTCGTCGACCTCGGCATAGACCGTACGGCCGAGCTGTTCCGGGATTGTCTGCATGCGCGCCTCACCTGCCCCGGCATCTTTGTCCTTGGCGCAACCGATGGACGGCACCGGCCAGTTCGGTCAAGCATGCTCGGCAA
>NZ_DATMFZ010000286.1:0-4633 GCF_035556675.1 Geminicoccus sp.
CGCGATCTCGTCGGGCAGGCGCCGGCACAGTTCCTCATAGAACCGCTCGTCCGGCCAGTCCTCGACCTTCTCGCCGGTCGGCACCTGGACGTAGTAGCGGCTGCGGGTGTGCGAGCGCATCGAGCAGAGCGCAAAACCCCGTTCGTGATTGGCGTAGACCAGCTCGTCCGAAGCTGGCGGCACGTCCGCCAGGAGGCCCAGCCAGCCGAACGGGTAGGTCCGCTCGAAGGTCCGGATGACGTGGCCCGGCACCAGCTGCCGGCAGATGCCGTGCGAGCCGTCGCAGCCCGCGACGAAGTCGCAGCTCAGTTCCTCGGTCACGCCGTCACGGGTGAAGCGGACGACGGGGCTCTTGCCGTCGAACCGCTCGATCCCGATGGCCGGGGCGGAGAAGAAGATCGGCGCTCCCATGGCGTCGCGCGCCTGGAGCAGGTCGCGGGTGACCTCGGTCTGGCCATAGACGGTGACGTGCCGGCCGCCGGTGAGCCCCGTGAGGTCGATCCGGTGGCGGCGGTTGGCAAACGCCAGCCATACCCCGTGATGGACCAGCCCTTCCCGCAGGAGGCGCTCGCCCGCACCCGCCTCGACCAGCAGGTCGGCCATGCCCTGCTCCAGCACCCCTGCCCTGATCCGGGACAGGACATGGGCCCGGCTGCTCCGCTCGACGATCACCGTGTCGATCCCGGCCCGACCCAGCAGCTGGCCGAGCAGCAGCCCGGCCGGGCCGGCACCGATGATCGCGACCTGGGTGCGCATCTGCCTCCCCGCTTCGGCTCCCCTCCGGCTGGTGCCGGTTGCGAAGTCTCGCGGATCGCCGCCCGGACCGGAAGGGAAAAGGTCCGGCGATCGTTTCCAGTCCGATCGAAGTCCGGAAGACCTGCCCCGATAGTGGCAGTCGCGAAGATCCGCCGGCATAGTCGCCCGGCATGGTTGCGATGACGACGTGCCGGTTTCCTGCCGATCCTTCGGTCAGGACCGAACAAATAACGTCTATCGGGGAGGCCATTCGATGGACCGATCGAGTTTCGGGCCGGGAACGACGCGGCGGCGTCTCCTGGTGCTGGCCGGCGGGGCGGTCGCGGCACCGGCGATCCTGCGCACGGGCCGTGCCAGGGCGGCCGAGGTGACGCTGAAGCTGCACCATTTCCTGCCGCCCACCTCCAACTGCCAGGTACGCTTCCTCCAGCCCTGGGCCGAACAGGTCCTGGCGGCGAGCGACGGCCGGCTGCAGATCGACATCTATCCGGCCATGAGCCTGGGCGGCAAACCACCCCAGCTGTTCGACCAGGCCAAGGACGGGGTGGTCGACCTGGTCTGGACCCTGCCCGGCTACACGGCCGGCCGCTTCCCCAGGATCGAGACCTTCGAGCTGCCGTTCCTGGGCGCCAGGACGTCGGCGGTGAACTCGAAGGCACTCCAGGACTTCGCCGAGCGGAACCTCACAGCAGAGTTCGGCGCCGTGCATCCGATCTGCTTTTGGGCCAACGACCAGGGCGTGATCCACAGCAGGACGCCGATCCGCAAACTGGAGGACATGCAGGGCCGCAAGCTGCGCTTCCCATCGAGGCTGACCGGCGAGGCCCTCAAGGCCCTGGGTGCCGCCGCGGTCGGCATGCCCGTGCCCCAGGTGCCCGAAAGCATCGCCCAGGGGGTCATCGAGGGCGCCATCGTGCCCTGGGAGGTCGTGCCGGCGTTGAAGCTGCAGGAACTGGTCTCGGCCCATACCGAGTTCGCGGACGGCACGCCGACGCTCTACACCTCGGCCCACTGCCTGGTGATGAACCGGGACAGCTACGCCCGGCTGCCGGACGATCTCAAGGCGGTGCTGGACGGCCTGTCCGGGCAGACCGCGTCCGCCATGGCGGCCAGGGCCTGGGACGAGGAGGCGCCGGTCGCGCGCAAGCTCGCCGAGGAGCGCGGCAACGAGATCGTCGAGATCCAGCCGGACGAGACCGAGCGCTGGATCGAGGCGACCCGGCCGGTCGTGGATGGCTGGGTCCAGGCTACCCAGGACGGTGCCGCCCTGCTCGAGGATGCCAGGGCCACGCTCGCCAAGTACGCGGCGTGACCGGGGTCGAGGACGCCCAGCCCGCCGGCCGGCTGGTCGAGGGGGTGACCCGGATCACCGCCTGGTGCGGCGGGATCGTGCTGCTCCTGGCCGGCGGGATCGTGACGGCCAGCGTGCTCCTGCGCTGGCTCCTGGGCAGCGGCATCGACGGCGATTTCGAGATGATGGAGATGGCGACCGCCCTTGCCGTGTTCGCTTTCCTGCCGTTCTGCCAGGCACGGCGCGGCAACATCATGGTCGACACCTTCACCGGCTGGATGTCGCCACGCGGCAGGCGGCTCCTGGACGCGTTCTGGGACCTGACCTGGGCAGGGTTCGCGGTGCTGATCGCCTGGCAGGCGTTCAAGGGCGGGCTGGAGGAGATCGGCTACGGCACCACCTCGATGTCGGCCGGCATTCCGGTGGGGCCGGTGATCGTGGCGACCGCCCTGCTGGCTGGCCTGCTCGCCGCCGTGGCGCTGGTCACGGCGATCCGGCTGGCGACCGGAAGATCATGAGCGGTCTGGTCCTGGCCTCGGCGGGCTTCGTCGCCCTCCTGCTCCTGATCGCCGTCCGCGTGCCGGTGGGCCTGGCCATGCTGCTCACCGGCAGTGCCGGCTATGTCGCCCTCTCGGGCTGGCCGGTCTTCCTCAACGCCATCAAGACGACCCCCTATTATCTCTTCGCCAACTACAGCTTGTCGGTCATCCCGCTGTTCGTGCTGATGGGCGCCTTCGCCGAGCAGTCGGGGCTCGCGCGCGACCTGTTCCGGGCGGCCAGCGGGTTCGTGGGGCACAAGCGCGGCGGGCTGGCCATGGCGGTGATCGGTGCGTGCACCGTGTTCGGCGCCATCTGCGGCTCGTCGGTCGCGACCGCCGCGACCTTCTCCCGGGCGGCCCTGCCGGAGTTCCGCCGCTTCGGCTATGCCGATTCGCTCGCGACCGGCACGGTCGCGGTGGGCGGCACGCTCGGCATCCTGATCCCGCCCTCGATCATCCTGATCGTCTATGCCATCACCACCGAGCAGAACATCGTCAAGCTGTTCGCGGCAGCGCTGATCCCGGGCCTGCTCGCGGCCCTCTTCTATTGCCTCACCGTCGCGATCCGGGTCCGGCTGAGGCCGGAGCTGGCGCCCGCCCACCCGCCGCATTCGCCCGCCGAGCGCCGTGCGGCCCTGGCCCGGGTCTGGCCGGCGGTCCTGATCGGCCTCGTGGTGCTGGGCGGCATCTATGGCGGCGTGTTCACGCCCACCGAGGGGGCGGCGGTGGGTGCCATCGCGATGCTGCTGCTGACCCTGGTGACGCGCCGCCTGGATCTGGCCGGGGTGATGCGCTGCCTGCTGCGCACCGCCGAGACCACCGGCATGATCGCGGCGATCCTCCTGGGTGCGGAGCTGTTCAACAGCTTTCTGACGCTCACCCAGATGCCCGGCATGCTCGCCCGCTGGATCGCCGAGAGCGGCCTGCCGCCCTATGGCGTGCTCGCCCTGATCCTGCTCACCTATATCGGCCTGGGTGCGGTGATGGACGAGCTGGCCATGATCCTCCTGACCCTGCCCGTGTTCTTCCCGGTGGTGGCCGGGCTCGACTTCGGCCTGACGGCGGAGCAGACCGCGATCTGGTTCGGCATCCTGGTGCTGATCGTGGTGGGCATCGGCCTGTCGGCGCCACCGATCGGCCTGAACGTGTTCGTCGTCAGCGCGATCGCCGAGCGGGTGCCCATCCGGGACACCTATGCCGGCGTCCTGCCCTTCGTGCTGGCGGACCTGATCCGGCTGGTGCTGATAGCCGCTATCCCGGCCCTGGCCTTGTGGCCGCTGGCTCTGCTGCACTGACTCCAGGCGCGCGTAGTGCCTGGACGATTTCTCGGGTTCGTTTCGTCGCGGCGGCCACGGTGCCGTCCAGCCGGCGCAATGCCGTCCAGTCGATGACCGGGCCCAGCGATTCTGCCAGCACATCGACCAGATGACGCCCGTCGGCCAGCGCCGTCTTCGCGGCGGCGGCGACCTGCTTTTCCGCCTCGCCGCGCGGCATGACCGCGGCCAGCGCGAACACGGCCGGCTCGGAGAACAGCAGGCCCGGCGCCGCGGTGGCGCGCCTGGTCATGGCGTCCGCGTCGATGACCAGATCCTGCAGCAAGACCAACGCAGTGCGCGAGGCGGCACCGGCTCCGACCAAAAGATCCGGCAGGTTCAGCCACTCGGCGAGCCAGGCGCTGCCGTCCCGTTCATGGGCGTGGAGCAAGGCATGATGCATGGCGGCCAGCCGCCCGGCGCTGGTGCATCCCAGTGTCACCAGCACTTCCGCTGCGACCGGGTTGGCCTTGTGCGGCATGGTCGACGAGCCGCCACCGGCGCCGGGTCGGACCTCGCCGACCTCGTTCTGGGCGAGCAGCAGGACATCCAGCCCGATCTTCGCGAGCGAGCCGGTCACCAGGGACAGCCAACCGGCGAGCTCGGCCACCGTGTCGCGCGCGGCATGCCAGGGTGCCATGGCCAGGCCGAGCCCCAGCTCCCGGGCCAGGGCCGCCTCCACCTCGCCTCCCCTTTCTCCCAGTGACGCCAGATTGCCGCTGGCACCGGCCAGG
>NZ_DATMFZ010000287.1:0-3140 GCF_035556675.1 Geminicoccus sp.
GACCGACATCAAGGTCGGCCTCACCAAGGACCAGCTCCTCGAGATCATCGGGGACTATGACGGACTGGCGATCCGGTCCGCCACCAAGGTCACCGCCGAGGTGCTGAAGGCCGCGACCAATCTCAAGGTGGTCGGCCGGGCCGGCATCGGGGTCGACAATGTCGACGTCGAGGCGGCGACGGCGGCCGGCGTGGTGGTGATGAACACGCCGTTCGGCAATGCCACCACCACGGCCGAGCACGCCATCTCGATGATGATGGCGCTGGCCCGCGACATCCCGGCCGCCGACCGCTCGACCCGGGCCGGCAAGTGGGAGAAGTCCCGCTTCATGGGCGTGGAGCTGACCGGCAAGACGCTGGGTGTGGTCGGCTGCGGCAATATCGGCTCGATCGTGGCCGACCGGGCGCGCGGGCTGAAGATGAAGGTGGTGGGCTTCGACCCGTTCCTGTCGGATGCGCGGGCCGAGGAGCTGGGCATCGAGAAGGTCGAGCTGGACGAGCTCTGCCGCCGTGCCGACGTCATCACCCTGCACACGCCGCTCACCGACCAGACCCGCAACCTGTTCTCCCGCGAGCGGCTGCTGTCCTGCCGGAAGGGCGTGCGGATCGTGAACTGCGCGCGCGGCGGCCTGGTGGACGAAGCGGCGCTGCACGACCTGATCGTGGCAGGCCATGTCGCCGGTGCGGCGCTGGACGTGTTCGCGACCGAGCCCGCCAGGGAAAGCCCGCTGTTCGCCCTGGAGCAGGTGGTGGTGACCCCGCATCTGGGCGCCAGCACCACCGAGGCCCAGGAGAACGTGGCGCTGCAGGTGGCGGAGCAGATCTCCGACTATCTCCTGGACGGCGCGATCATCAATGCGCTGAACATGCCGAGCGTGTCGGCCGAGGACGCGCCCCGGCTCCGGCCCTACATGCAGCTGGCCGAGCAGCTCGGCAGCTTCGCCGGCCAGCTCACCGAGACCGGGCTGAAGGGCGCCACCGTCACCTTCGCCGGCCAGGCGGCCGCGCTGAACAACAAGCCGCTCACCCAGCTGATCCTCAAGGGCCTGCTGGCCCCGTTCGCCGCCTCGGTGAACATGGTGAACGCGCCGGCCCTGGCGAAGTCGCGCGGCATCCAGCTGACCACGGTCACCCACGAGCATGTCGACGGCTACCAGACCCTGATCACGCTGGAAGTGGTGACGGAGAAGGGGCCGCGCACCATCTCGGGCACGCTGTTCCAGGGCGTGAAGCCGCGCCTGGTCGAGATCCGCGGCATCCCGATCGATGCCGAGCTGTCCGGCAGCGTCCTCTACGTGCGCAACCAGGACAAGCCCGGCTTCATCGGCGCGCTCGGCCGGCTCCTGGGCGAGGCCGAGGTGAACATCGCGACCTTCCATCTGGGCCGCGACCAGCCGGGCGGCGACGCCATCGCGCTGATCGCGATCGACCAGCCCGTGCCGGCCTACGTGCTGGAACGGATCCGGGCGCTGCCGCACGTGATCCAGGCCAAGCTGCTGGCGTTCTGAGCCGAAGGGCCGGGGCAGGGGGCCAGCGTCAGGGGAGAGTGAAGGCCAGGCGGGTCCTAGTACCCGCCGACGAGCTTTCCTGCTCGATCCGGCCGCGGACCTGGCGGGCCAGCGCCTCGATGAGCTTCAGGCCCGACCCGCCCGGCTTCGCGGGGTCGATGCCCTTGCCGTTGTCGGTCACCTCCAGGCTGAGCTCGCCGCGGCCCGCGCCCGATACCAGCTCGACCTGGATGGCGCCGCCGGCCTCGTCGAAGCCGTGCTTGACGCTGTTGGTGACCAGCTCGTTGACGATGAGGCCGATCGGGACGGCATACTCGATCGGCGCGTTGAGCTCGTCGGCGCGGACATCGACGGCGACGGTTTCCAGGGGCTTCTGGATGCTGGCGATCAGGGCGCGCAGATAGGTGGGCAGGTTGACCAGCTCGCCGCCCTGCGCCGGGGCCAGCTGGTCATGGGCCAGCGCCATGGCCATGATGCCGTCGTCGATCTTGCCCAGTACGTTGCGGCTGTTCTCCGTCTGCAGCCGCGCCGCCTGGATCGCGATCATCGACAGGACGATCTGGAAATTGTTCTTGGTCCGGTGCTGCATCTCGTGAAGCAGCAGCTGGTGCCGGCGCGATTCCAGCGCCAGCTCGGCGATGGCCTGCTCGTGCTGCAGGCCGACCTGCTCGCGGTGGATCGCCGAGGCGACGATCGAGGCGGCGATCATCAGGAAGTTCCGGGTATCGCCGCTGAAGTCGCGCTCCACGCTGCTGTCGACCTCCAGCACGCCCCAGGTGGAGCCGTCGATCTGCACCGGCACGTTCAGCACCGACACGATGCCGTGCTCGCGCAGGGTCGCCGACATCCGGTACTGGTCGGATCGGCGCAGGTCGAGGATATGGACCGGCTGGCCGGTCTGGAAGGCATGGCCGGGTGGTGACGACAGATCGGCGCCGAAGGTGGCGCGGCCGACCACGCCCTCCTTCCAGCCGACTCCGGCCTCGATCAGGAGGTCGCCGGTTTCCGGCCGGTAGCGCAGCAGCTTGACGTGATCGATCTCGGTGCCGCGGGCGACCTGTGCCACCGCGGTCTCCAGCAGCCCGTCCCCCGGCAGCCGGTGTGCCGCCAGATGGGCAAGCTCCATCAGGACCTGCTGGTGGCGGCGCAGTCGCGCGATCTCGTCCCGGGCGCCCAAGACCAATGCCTCCTCGATCACCAAGCAGACCAAGCGTGATGGTTGAACGTCGCGGACGTCCCCTGGTTTCCATAGTCGCGACCGGATCGTGGTCTGACCGGCAACCGGCATTCCGGGCGCAATGGTCGTTCCTCTGCCGCCGGGCCGACAGCTGGAAGCCCGAGCCCTGTACAAATACATGACCGATGGGCTGCAATACTGCAGCCCATACCTTGGCATGAGCCGGCAGCAGCGGGTCACCGGAGTGGCAGCGCCGCATTAGCCCTGCGACGCTCTTCACGAAGGCGCCGGTGGCCGGTAGAGCCATGGCAACGAGCAGGGAGCGTACGACATGGCGGACGAGCGGGTGTTGGCGGACGGGCTGCGCTTTCCGGAAGGGCCGGTGGTGATGCCGGACGGGTCGATCATCCTGGTGGAGATCGCGGCCGGACGGATCACACGGGTGGCGCCGGACGG
>NZ_DATMFZ010000288.1:0-17184 GCF_035556675.1 Geminicoccus sp.
TGCCTCCCCGCCGGCTCCCGTGACAGCGGGCCGGCGGGTGGTTCTCGGGTTCGTTCGTGCAGAACACGGGTCCGCCGGACCCGGACATGACCTTCGTCGCTCATGGCATTCCCCATGCAGGCGGAAGAACCCACCAGTGCGGGCGTTCGCCTGTGGATCCCCCGGACGAGCCGGGGGATGACGGATGGCGGTGGGGCAGCTCGGGTTCGTTTCGTCGATGCGTCCAGCGACCGGGCTCGGGTTCGTTTCGGTGTAATCCCGTGTGCTCGGGTTCGTTCGTGCAGATCGCGTGCTGCCGCAACCCGGCGAGTGTCCACATTCCTCATGTCATTCCCCGCGCAGGCGGGGAATCTACCTGTACGGGCGTCCGCCTGTTGATCCCCCGGTCGAGCCGGGGGATGACGGATGGCAGTGGATGCCGCTCGGGTTCGTTTCGTCGTCGCGGTGCGCGATGCGGCTCGGGTTCGTTTCGTAAGATGCTGTTCGGGTCGGGTGGGAGCGGCATCGATCATCCGGTGCTGGTGGATCGCACAGGATGGCAGATCTAGGCCTATCTTCCTAGAACCATTAGCGGACGATCAGCTCCAGCGGTGCCTTCGCCAGGGGCTCGGCCTTCCCTTCGGTGACGAGCGAGGTGCGGGCGAGCGTCATGGCGCGGCCGGTTTCGCTGTTCATCAGGATGATGTGAATGAAGAAGGTCATGCCCGGACCGATCACCACCGGGTTGCCGGTGTAGAACATCGGCCAGTCCATCCAGGACGGGGCATAGACCGCGCCCAGGGAATAGCCGGTGGCGTTCAGGCGGTGGGCCTGCATGCCGTGGCGGTCGAGCACGGCGGCCTGGGTATCGAATACCTCGCCCATGGTGCGGCCGGGCACCAGGGCGGCCTCGGCGGCGAGCAGCGCCTCGCGGGCGGCGTCGAACATCCGGTGGTGCTCGTCGTCCGCGCTTCCCACCAGGAGGGTGCGCATCAATGCTGCATGGTACTGGCGATAGACGCCAGCGAACTCCAGGGTGAGCTGGTCCTGTGGGTCCAGCCTGCGCCGGCCGGTCTGGTAGCGGCAGAGCAGGGCCTGCGGGCCGCTGCCGATGATGAACGGGTTGCCCGGATAGTCGCCGCCGCCCTCGAAGATCGCGTCGTGCATCCGCGCCAGGATCACGCCCTCGTCGGCACCGGGGCCGGTCGCGGCGATCGCTGCGTCCAGGGCGGCATCGCCCAGCCGCGCGGCCTCACGGACATAGGCCAACTCCTCGTCGGACTTCACCAGCCGGAGCCCGGACAGGAGCAGCGAGGCGTCGGCCAGCCTGGCGAAGCCGTCCAGAGCCGCCTCCAGCCGCTTGCCGTTGCGATAGGTGAGCCCGTGCGTGTCGAACTCCACGCCGATCCGCCGGCCGCGCAGTCCCAGTTCCTCCAGCACGGGCAGGAGGTCGGTGCGGGCCGGGTCGGCGCCGTCGCGGTCGACCCAGATCCGGATGTCCTGGATGTTGGAGGTGAGCTGCGCCTGGCGCAGGTCGGCCGAGCGGGTCACCAGCACCTTTTGGCCGCCTGCGGTCAGCACCAGGCACTGGAAGAAGCAGAAGCCGAACGTGTCGTAGCCGGTCAGCCAGTACATGCTCTCCTGCTTGAACAGGAGCAGGCCATCCAGCCCTTCGCGGGCCATGGCATCCTTTGCCGCATGGAGGCGGCGCTCGAACTCGGCGGGCGAGAAGTGCAGCGGCAAGATAGCCTCCGGTGATCGTGGCACGACTGGCAGCCATCCGACTTTCCGCCCCGGCTGTCGAGGCTCCAGCGGCGAACGCACCGGCATCCCGCCCCGGCCGATGGCGCAGACACGAGGGCACAGGTCGCTCGCGGCTCTAGCGCGGCACTACGGAAGCGCGCACGATCCGCCACGAAATCGATTGCAGGGAGAGCTGTCTTGGCAGGACGGGTTGCGGATCGGGTGGCGGTGGTGTTCGGCGCGGCGCGCGGGATCGGTGCCGCGGTGGCGGCCAGGCTGGCGGAGGAAGGTGCCCAGGTCTGGATCGCCGACCGGCGGCTCGAGGGCCAGGCGACCGCGAAGGGGATCGGCGGGCGCTACCTCGCCTGCGACCTGGCGGTGGAGGCCGACATCCAGGGTGTGATCGACACCATTCTCGCCGAGCATGGCCGGCTCGACATCTGCGTCCAGAACGCCGGGATCTTTCCCGAGACCCTGATCGACGGGATCAGTGCTGCCGAATGGGACCAGGTGCTGGGTGTGAACCTGCGCGGTTCCTTCCTGGCGATCCGCGCCGCTTTCGCGCCCATGAAGCGGCAGCGCTATGGGCGGATCGTGCTGACCAGCTCGATCACCGGCCCGCGCGTGGTGCCGCCCGGCCATGCCCACTATGCCGCGTCCAAGGCCGGGCTGAACGGGCTGATCCGGGCGGCAGCGCTGGAGGGGGCGGCATTCGGCATCACCGTGAACGGGGTCGAGCCCGGCAACGTGCTGACCGAGGGCATGCAGAGCGAGCGCTCGCCCGAGTTCATCGACGGCATGGCGCGCGCCATCCCGCTCGGGCGGCTGGCCGACCCGCGCGACGTCGCCCATGCCTTCCTGTTCCTGGCCTCCGACGAGGCCGCCTACATCACCGGGACCACGATCGTGGTGGATGGCGGGCAGACCCTGCCGGAGGGCAAGGCATAGGGCTGCAGCACGGCCGGCCGGTCGCCCGACCGGCCGGAGCCATGGGAACCGTTACTTCACCGCGTGAATGAGGATGGTTCCTGCCGACACCTTCGGCGGCCCCACGCCAGTGTCCCCTGCATTTGCCGCGATCCACTCCTTCGCGACCCGGACACTCTCGTCGATGCCTGCCTTGTCCTGGCACACGGTCATCGACAGGCCGCCTTCGCCGTCACTGCTGCGGGCCAGGGTGTAACTCACGAAGCCCTTGATCGAGCGCATCGCTCTTTCGACTTCGTCCGTGCGTTTCTCCAGCAATGAAAACAGCTCTTTCGTACCCTTGCCGGTATATGTCCTGACAACAACGTCCATCACGAGCTCCAGTTCTGCAAGAACGCGCTCAGTACCCGAACGCGCATGGCGGGGAGCATCGACGGCCGATAATCCTATCGGCCAAGACTCGACTATAGCACGACTTCTCATTGAACACGATATGACGATGGCTTGGCACATTATGCGGTCGAGCAGGGCGCCGGCCACCAGTCTGGGGCTTCCCGTCCGCCGGTCGCATGATTGCCGGATGCCATGGTGGCGATCCGCCCCCACGAGCGCCGCAACGTTCAACCCGGCGTTGCTGCCGGGCCGGAAACCGCTCTAGGGTCCTGTGGCCAGCCAAGTTCCGCGAGCCGCCATGACCACCCCGCTCCTCACCATCGACCATGTCGCCAAGCGCTTCGGCGCGGTGACGGCGCTGGCCGATGTCAGCTTCGACGTGCTGCCGGGCGAGGTGGTGGCGCTGCTGGGCGACAACGGCGCCGGCAAGTCGACGCTCATCAAGATCATCGCCGGGACCCAGCCGCCTTCGTCCGGCCGGCTGCTCTGGAACGGGCAGGAGGTCGCCCTCACTGGCCCGGCCGACGCCAAGGCGCTGGGCATCGAGACGGTCTACCAGGACCTGTCGCTCGCACCCAACGTGGACGTGGTCGGCAACTTCTTCATGGGCCGCGAGCTGACCCGGAAGGTGGCCGGCATCTCCTGGCTGCGCGAGAAGGAGATGGAGGAGATCACCCGCGCCGCCCTGCACCGGCTGGGCACCAAGATCCCGGACGTGCGGGCCAAGGTGGAGAACCTGTCGGGCGGCCAGCGCCAGGCGATCGAGCTTTGCCGCTTCGTCCATTTCGGCGGCAAGCTGGTGCTGCTGGACGAGCCGTTCGCGGCGCTGGGCGTGGAGCAGACCCGCAAGGGTCTGGACATGATTGAGCGGGTGCGCCGGGAAGGCATCTCCGTGATCGTGATCACCCACAACGTGCTGCATGCGCTCCAGGTCGCCGACCGGATGGTGGTGATCCGCCAGGGCCGGGTCGAGGGTGTGCGCACCCGCGCGGAGACCTCGCATGACGAGCTGATCGAGCTGATCACCGGCGACACCAGCCTGACCCGCCGTCAGGACGCCGCCTGAGCCGCCTCCAGGCTGCGCCTGGCGTTCACCGCACCGGTGTCGATCACCGCGATCATCGCCTGGCGGGCGGCCTCCGGATCGCCTGCCTCGATCGCCTGGCAGATCGCCTCGTGCTGCAGCGCTGAGAGGCGCAGCTGCACGGGATCGTGCAGGGGCGTCGAGCGGGCGAAGGCCGCGGCCAGCGCCGCCTCGATCAACCCACCCAGCGACTGGAGGAACGGGTTGGCCGAGGCGTCGCTGATCAGGACGTGGAAGGCCAGGTCCAGCTCGATGAAGCGGCCGGAATCGCGGCATTCCGACATGGCCCGCGCGATCTCGCGGAGTTCCCGGAGCTGCTCCTGCGTGCGCCGCTTTGCCGCCAGGGCCGCCGCCTCGGGCTCCAGTGCCCGGCGGACCTCGAACAGCGAGGCGATGAACTCCTGGTCCATCCCGAGCCGGGTCCGCCATTCCAAAAGCTCGGTGTCGAACATGTTCCATGACCGGGGCGGCGTCACCCAGGTGCCGACCTTGGTCTTGGACGCGACCAGCCCCTTGGCTGCCAGGGTCTTGAACGCCTCGCGCTGCACGGTGCGGGACACCTTGTAGCGCAGCGCCAGCTCCTCCGGGCTGGGCAGCAGCTCTCCGCTCTTGAACTCGCCTTTCAGGATGCCGAGACCGATCCCTTCGGTCACGACCCGATGCGCCGATCGGGCGCCCGTCTTCGGCCGCCCGCGAGGACCCGTCATGTCTGTTCCTGTTCCCACCTCGCCTGACCGGTACAGGTGATCGCCTCATCGGGCGATCCGTCAAGCGGGCTGGTTCGCCTGCGCCCGGTCACGGACGCGTGTCGGATCATGGACGTGTGATCACGACGGGTTGGCGGCAGGGCATGGCCGACCTATATGGAGGCTTATCATAAGCACACTCATTAATGCCGCCCCCGGTGACCAGCGCCGCCCCTACCCTCGGTTTCCTGATCCATGATGTCGCCCGCCTGCTGCGCCGCCGCTTCGAGCAGCACGCCCGCGAGCTGGGCCTGACCCGCTCGCAGTGGCAGACGCTCGCCTATCTGGCGCCCAACGAAGGCATCCAGCAGGCAGGGCTCGCCGAGCTCCTGGAGATCGAGCCGATCACGCTGGTGCGCATCCTGGACCGGCTGGAGGCGCGCGGCCTGGTCGAGCGCCGGGCGCATCCGACCGACCGGCGCTCCAAGACCCTCTACCTGACCGAGACCGCCCGCCCGCTCCTGTCCCGGATCCGGGCGCTGGGCGACCTCACCCGGGCCGAGGCGCTGGCCGGCCTCACCGCCGAGGACCGCGCAGCGCTCACCGCCATGCTCACCACCATGAAGTCCAACCTGCTGGAGGCGTGCAGCCTGCCGGCGATCACCCCGGGGAAAGCCGATCATGGCTGATTCCGCCACGACCCGCGTCGTGGACCGTTCCGCCGAGGCCGAGGACGATGCGGCACCGCTGCCACCACGCCCGGCCACACCGGCAGGCAAGCCGGGCGTGGCGAAGCCGCGCCGGCGCGGCTGGATCCGTCCCGCCCTGTTCGCCCTCCTTCCGGTGGCGCTGCTGGCCGGCGGCTGGGCCTATGTGACCGGCGGTGCGGTCATGGCGACGGACAACGCCTATGTGCGTGCCGACATCGTGAACCTCGCCACCGACGTGTCCGGGATCGTCCGGTCGATCGAGGTCCACGAGAACCAGGCGGTCCAGGCCGGCGACGTGCTGTTCCGCCTGGACGACCTGCCGATGCGCCTGGCGCTGACCCGGGCGGAATCCCGGGTGGGCGTGGTGCGCGACGAGCTCCTGGCGCTCCAGGCGAGCTACCGGGACATGCAGGCGCAGATCGCGCAGGCCGAAGCCGACCTCACCTTCTACCAAGCGCAGTTCGCCCGGCAGGAGGAGCTGTCGCGCAACGACTTCGCCTCCAAGGCGGCCTATGACCAGGCCCGCCACGATCGCGACGTGGCCCAGCAGAAGCTCCACTCGCTCCAGCAGCAGCTGGCCGGGATCGCCGCCAGCCTCGACAACCGGCCGGACCAGCCGGTCGAGCAGCATCCGCGCTACCTGGACGCGGTGGCGGCGAAGGACGAGGCGGCACGCCAGCTGGACCACACGGTGGTGCGAGCACCGATGGCCGGGATCGTGACCAACGTCCCGAGCCTGCAGGTGGGCGACTATCTGGAGGCCGCCACGCCGGGATTCAGCCTGGTCGCGACCGACCATGTCTGGATCGAGGCCTCGCCCAAGGAGACCGAGCTCACCTATGTCCAGCCGGGCCAGGCCGCGACGATCTGGGTGGATACCTATCCGGGCCTGGTCTGGCAGGGCGAGGTCGAGAGCATCAGCCCGGCATCGGGCGCCAGCTTCGCGCTGCTGCCGGCGCAGAACACCAGCGGCAACTGGGTGAAGGTGGTCCAGCGCATCCCGATGCGGGTGCGGATCGAGAACGACCCGGGCAAGCCGCCGCTGCGCGCCGGCATGAGCGTCGAGCTGGAGATCGATACCGGCCACCCGCGCGGCCTGCCGACCTTCGTCACCGATCTGTTCGGCGGTACTGCCGGCAGCCATGGCTGAGACGGCCACCCGTCCGGTGGTCGCCCACCGGGGCATGATCACCGCCTGCGTCACGCTGGCGGTGATCATGCAGGCGCTGGACACGACCATCGCCAACGTGGCGCTGCCCTATATCCAGGGCAGCGTCGCGGCCAGCGCCGACCAGGTGAACTGGGTGCTCACCTCCTACATCGTCGCCGCGGCGATCATGACGCCGCCGTCCGGCTACCTGGCCAACCGGTTCGGCCGCAAGCGCATCCTGCTGGCCTCAATCGCCGGCTTCGTCTTCGCTTCCGTGCTGTGCGGCCTGGCCCAGTCGCTCGGCCAGATCGTGGGCTTCCGGCTGCTCCAGGGCTTCTTCGGCGCAGCGCTGGTCCCGCTGTCCCAGGCGATCCTGCTCGACATGTACACGCCCGAGGAGCGCGGTGCTGCCATGGCGCTGTTCGGGGTCTCGGTGATGGTGGGCCCGGTGCTGGGGCCGGTGATCGGCGGCTGGCTGACCGACCATGCCAGCTGGCGCTGGGTGTTCTACATCAACGTGCCGATCGGCGCCCTGGCGCTGGTGGGCGTGCTGGCCTTCGTCCAGGAATCACGCGCAGACGGGGGCGCCAGGCTCGACTGGCTGGGCTTCGGCGCGCTCAGCATCGCGATCGGCGCCCTGCAGCTCATGCTCGACCGGGGCGAGCAGCTCAACTGGTTCGCGTCGGGCGAGATCATCCTGGAAGCGACGATCGCCGCCGCCGCCTTCTATGTCTTCCTGGTCCACAGCTTCACCGCCGAGCGGCCGTTCGTGAACCCCGGCCTGTTCCGCGACCGCAACTTCTCGGTGGGCATGGCGTTCATCTTCATCGTCGGCCTGACCTATCTGGCCTCGCTCGCCCTGATGACGCCCTACCTGCAGACGCTGATGGGCTATCCCGTGGTCACCGCGGGCATCGTGCTGGGGCCGCGCGGGCTCGGCACGATGGTCTGCATGTTCCTGGTGGGCAGGCTGGTCGGCAAGGTCGACACGCGCTGGCTGCTCCTGACCGGCCTGGGGCTCACCGCCTGGGCGATGTACGACATGACCGGCTGGACCCCGGACGTCGCGCAGTGGACGATCGTCACCACCGGCTTCATCCAGGGGGCCGGGCTGGGCTTCCTGTTCGTGCCGCTCACCACCTCGACGTTCGCGACCCTGCCCGCCGCGATGCGCGGCGAGGGCACCGGCCTCTACAACCTGTCGCGCAACATCGGCTCCAGCGTCGGCATCTCGATCGTCTCCGCACTGCTGGTCGAGAACACCCAGATCAACCATGCCGACATCTCGGCCTATGTCACGCCGTTCAACCGGGCCTTCGACACGCCGGCGATCGCGGATGCCTACAGCCCCTATGCGGCGGCCGGCCGGGCGGCGCTGGATGAACTGGTGACCCAGCAGGCGACGATCATCAGCTATATCGACGACTTCAAGCTGATGATGATCCTCTCGCTCCTGGTGATGCCGCTGGTGTTCCTGCTGCGCCGGCCGGGCCAGGCGGAGCCCATGGAGCATGGTGCGGTGATGGAGTGAGCCTGCCAGGACCTGGCAGGGCATCTTGATGAAAGATTGCCGTCTCGTCATGTTCCGCTGACAGCCGAGTTAAGCGGCCGGCTGCCGGCGGCTTGGTGCAGGGGGTTACGGCATGGTCACGATCACCGGTTCGCTGGGCGGCAGCGGGCACAGCGGCGCGGCAGGACGGAGCGTCCTCAGCGGCGGCGCCGGCAACGACGTCATCGGCGGCAATGCCGCCGACGACTTCATCTACGGCGGGGCCGGCGACGACGTGCTCAGGGGCGGCGGGGGCAACGACTATCTGTCCGGCGGTGCCGGCGATGACCTGCTGCAGGGGCATGTCGGGGACGACCTCCTGCTGGGCGGTGCCGGCGCCGACCGGCTGGAGGGGATGGAGGGCGACGACGAACTGTGGGGCCATGCCGGCGACGATGTGCTGGTCGACATCCATGGCACCAACCTGCTGCTCGGCGGCGATGGCAACGACGAACTGCGCGGAGTCGGCGTGCTGCGCGGCGGGAACGGCGACGACCGCATCGACGGGCGAGGTCTCGATGCCGGCGCGATCTCGAACGGCGGCAGCACGCTGTTCGGTGATGCCGGCGACGACGTCATCACGGCCGGCAAGGACGACGTGCTGCGTGGCGGCGATGGCGACGACACGCTGATCGCGAGCCAATGGGGCCCGAGCC
Organism: Geminicoccus sp.; assembly: GCF_035556675.1. GTDB lineage: Bacteria > Pseudomonadota > Alphaproteobacteria > Geminicoccales > Geminicoccaceae > Geminicoccus. The sequence goes on from NZ_DATMFZ010000288.1 coordinate 8,878, forward strand.
TGCTCTATGGCGGTGCCGGAGACGATACGCTCGTGGCGATGGCGACCTCGGATACCAGGGCGACCCTGGTGGGCGGCCCGGGCATGGATACCTACGACTTCGTCGGCTATTCGGACGAGGCCCATGCGCTGATCGTCGACGTGCCGGGCGGCTTCCGGCTCTACGTCCAGGACTATCTCAACCAGCTCGACAGCAACGGCGACGGCCTGCTCACCGATGCGGACGACCGGGTACAGCTGGTGGACGAGGTGTTCGAGGGCGCGAGCCGTGCCTCCCTGCGCATGACGATCGCCCACGAGGCGGGCGTCGACATCCCGCCGACGGTCAGCGTGGTCAGCCTGTTCGGCATCACCTCAATCTCGGCGGACGTGCTGGGCTGACATGGCGATCCCCGGCCGTGATCACAGCGTTGACGCCAGGACCCGTCCCTCCCAGGACTGAGGACCGCCGGCTACGACCGGCACGCATGCAGCAGGGAAGGGACCGACGTGAAGGCCGTGCGGCTGGAATCCATCGAGAACCTGTTCGTCCGGGAGGTGGCGAAGCCGGCACCGGGGCCTGGCGACCTGCTGGTGCGCGTCGAGGCCTGCGGCATCTGCGGCTCGGACCGGCATTTCCTCCATGGCGAGTTCCCGACCTCGCCGCCGGTGACGCTCGGCCATGAATTCTCCGGGATCGTCGAGACAGTGGGCGCCGAGGTGACCGGCTTCAGGCCGGGCATGCGGGTCACGGTCGACCCGAACATCTCCTGCGGACGCTGCCCGGCCTGCCAGGACGGTCTGGTCAACCATTGCCGGAACTGGAAGGCGCTGGGCCTGGCGCTGGACGGCGGCTTTGCCGAGTACACCGTGGTCCCCGAAGGCCAGGCGGTCGAGCTGCCGCTCTCGCTCCATCCCGAGCACGGCGCGTTCTGCGAGCCGCTGGCGTGCTGCCTGCATGCGGTCGACCTGGCCGGGATCAAGGCAGGCGATTCGGTGGTGGTGCTGGGCGGCGGGGTGATCGGCCTGCTCACCCTGCAGCTGGCCCGGCTGGCCGGGGCCACGCGGGTGATCCTGTCGACCCGCCAGGCGGTGCGCCGCGAGCTCGCCATGGAGCTGGGCGCCACCGACACGGTCGATCCGTCCGCGGCCGACCCGGTTCAGGTGATCGCCGGGCCGGACGGCCTGGTGCCGGGTGGGGTCGACGTGGTGATGGAATGCGCCGGCGTGCCCGACACGGTCCGCCAGTCGCTGAAGCTGGCGAAGCGGCGCGGCACGGTGATGATCGTCGGCGTCATGCCGCAGGGCCAGACGATCGAGATAGAGCCTTGCGACATCATGATGCGCGAGCTGCGCATCCAGGGCTCGTTCATCAATCCGTTCGTCCACCGCCGGGCCGCCGCCCTGATCACGTCGGGGGCGATCGAGGTGGGCCGGCTGGTCTCGCAGCGGATCGGGCTGGACCAGGTGCCCGAGGTGATCGGGCGCGACCCGCTGCCGGGCGAGGTCAAGGTCATGGTCATCCCATGAGCGGCACGGGACCGGACCCAAGGTTCGGCGCCGACTCGGCCGCCACCATCGCCGCCAACCTGGCGGCGGTGCGGGCGCGGATCGCCGAGGCCTGCCGGCGGGCCGGGCGCGATCCGGCGAGCGTGCGGCTCCTGCCGGTGAGCAAGACCGTGCCCGCCGCGATCATCCGCCAGGCGGCCGGCCTGGGGCTGCGCGCGTTCGGCGAGAACAAGGTCCAGGAGGCGGCGGGCAAGGCGGAGGCACTGGCCGATCTCGGCCTGTCCTGGAGCGTGATCGGCCATCTGCAGACCAACAAGGCCAAGCAGGTGGCAGGCTTTGCCGGAGAGTTCCAGGCGCTCGACAGCCTGCGCGTCGCCGAGGCGCTGCAGCGTCATCTGGCAGCGCAGGGCCGGCAGCTGGACGTGCTGGTCCAGGTCAACAGTTCGGGCGAGGCCAGCAAGTATGGCCTGGCACCCGCCGAGGTCGAGGACTTCCTGGCAAGGCTGCCGGACTTCCCGGCGCTGCGCGTGCGCGGCCTGATGACCCTGGCCGTGTTCTCGGCGGACGATGCCAGGGTGCGCGCCTGCTTCCGCCTGCTGGCCGAACTGCGCCGCACGCTGCGCCCGCCGCCCGGCATCGAGCTCGCCGAACTGTCCATGGGCATGACCGGCGACTTCGAGACCGCGATCGAGGAGGGTGCCACGGTCGTGCGGGTGGGCCAGGCGATCTTCGGGCCTCGGCCGACCGCCGACAGCGCCTACTGGCCGGGTCTGACGTAAGGCGTCAGACGCCCGGGTAGCGAGGCCGTCATGGTTGCCGGACGGTGCCGAGGGACGCTTGCGGTGCGTGACATGAGGAAGGGCGGCGCTCTCTAGTTGCTGAACATGCCATGGGCAGGAGCGGACGCCCGATGGTAGAAGCCCCGGTACTTCAGTCCGGCGACCGGGCGCTGCATCGGAGACAATGGCGGATGACGGAACCCAGCAGGACGGCGGACCAGTGGCTCGCGACCTACGGGTCGCTGGCGCCGGGAGAGGTCAACCATCATCAGCTGGCCGGGCTGACCGGGCGCTGGATGACCGGCACGGTGCGCGGCCGGCTGATGGAGGCCGGCTGGGGAGCTGCCCTGGGCTTTCCGGGCTTGGTCCTCGACCCGGCCGGCGAGGCGGCCCCCGTCCACCTCTTCCATTCCCCGGAACTGCCCGACCACTGGCCCCGGCTCGACGCGTTCGAGGGCGATGGCTACCGGCGGGTGGTGGCACAGGTGGAGACAGCCGACGGGCCGGTGGAGGCCTGGATCTACGTGCTGGCGAGGTGAGCCGGCGCGGAGGTCGACAGGTGCAACATCGGGAAGCTTACTCGAAGAAGTCTTCGTCCACCTTCTTGATGTAGAGGGTTTCCTCCACGCGGCAGCCGACCGAGTGGCGGATCATGAGCTTCGCAAGCTGCGGTCCATCGATCAGCACGATGCGCTTGCTCAGGAACTCCGACGTCTCCCTCGCCGCAGGGGAAAAGGTCGAGGTCGTCACGAACAGGCCCTTGCTGGCCTTGTGCCGGTCGAGGCTGCCGAAGAAGTCACGGATCGCACCAGCGCCGATATTGTTGCCCTCGGCGTAGCGCTTGGCCTGGACGTACACCCGGTCGAGCCCGAGCGCGTCCTGGTCGATGACGCCGTCGACGCCATCGTCACCGCTGCGGCCGAGCGCACGGCCGGCATCGACGGCCGAGCCGCCATAGCCCATGCTGAGGAGCAGGGTGACGATCAGCTGCTCGAAGAAGGCGGGCGGTGCGGCACGGATGCGATCCAGCAGTTCCTGCGCGAGCGCAGCCTCGATCTGCACATGGGCTGCTCGCATGAGCTCGTCGGGCGTCTGCGTCTGGCTCACAAGGGCAGGTTCGAGTGGCTGTATTTCTGGTGCAGTAGCTACGGTTTGTGACGGTCTGTCTTTGAAGTCCCGAAACTCTGCAAACTGGCTCAAGAACACATTGTCGATGCGTGCTGGCTTCGAGGCCAGTGCCTGACGGCCCCGCTCCGTGATGCTGAAGTACCCTCGTCTCGTGATCTCGGCCAGCCCGGCCTTGCTGAGATATGTCTTGGCCCAGTGTACTCTGTTGCCGAGAAGTGTCTGCTTGCCTGAAGGAAGCAGCTCTGCTCGGTCCTCCGGCGTGAGGTGAAGCTGGTCCGCCAGGCGTTCGACGACATCACCGACACGTACCTCGCCGTCTGCAGAAGCAATCAGGACAGGGAGCATCAGAGACTGATAATCTGGAACGGTCATGTTTACCTGAACAATATAAGCTAGCCATCGGGACTGGCCCGACCATCCATAGCCCAAAAATAACAAGAAAAAGTTAAAGAACCCGGCCGACCGCCCGTCCCTCGTAGAACGCGAGGCTGGCGCGGCGGGAGGCGACGGCGTCACCGATCAGGCGGGCGGGCTGGCCGGCGGCGGCGGCCTCCTGCATCAGGCGGTCGTCGGCTCTTGGCATGGTGGCCAGGACCAGCGTGTCGAACGGCTCGGTGCGCAGCTGGTCCGCCTGGAGGTCCAGGAGCTCGGCCTGGCCGCCCAGCCAGGCGGAAAGGGCGGTGTAGGGCAGGACGCGGCCGCCGGCCTTGGCGAAGCGGCGGCGCAGCGGGATGTCGGCGGTGCTGTTGGCCAGGCCCTTGGCGACCTCGCCGTCGGGCGTGGCGATCGTCACCTGATGGCCCTGCTCCTGGAGGAGGATGGCGGTGCCGATCGCCCGCCAGTTGCCGAGATCGTCCAGGACCAGGACGCGGTGGCCGATCGGGAGGTGCTGCTGCGGCTGGTCGGCCAGGATGTCCTCGATGTCGAAGACGTCCGGCAGATCGACGCCCGGCAGGCGCAGACGATCGGGAAAGGCGCGCTGGTAGCCGTCACGGGCGGGCCGTGCACCGGTGGCGAGGATCACCTCGTCGTAGCCGGCGAGGTCGGCGGGCGTGGCTTCCTGGCCCAGGCGCAGCTCGACCTGGAGCTGCATGAGCTGGTGGCGGTGCCAGTCCAGCAGGCGGGCGATCTTCTCACGCGCGGGCTGGCGTGCGGCCAGGCGGAAGCGGCCGCCCAGCTCCGCCTCCCGCTCGATCAGCGTGACGCGGTGGCCGCGCGACGCGGCGACCCGCGCCGCCTCCAGGCCGGCGGGACCGCCGCCCACGACCAGGATCCGGCGTGGCCGGTCGGCCGGCTCGAAGCGGTCGCCACCCCATTCGAACTCGCGGCCGGCCGAGGGATTGACCAGGCAGGAGATCCAGTAGTCGCGGGCGCGCCGGCCCCAGCAGAGCTGGTTGCAGGCGATGCAGGGGCGGATGTCGTCCGGGCGGCCGGCCTGCGCCTTGGCGGCGAGCCAGGGATCGGCGATCTGGCCGCGCACGATGCTGACGGTGTCGGCATGGCCGGCGGCGAGCAGGGCCTCGGCATCGGCGGGCGTGGTGATCCGGCTCTCGGCCTGGACAAAAGCGTGGCGCACCACCTGCTTCAGGGCGGCGGCGAACGGCTCGCCCAGCCGGTCGGGATAGGGCGAGGTCGCGATGATGCTGGCGAAGTCGAAATAGCTGCCAGTGCCGCAGGTCACGTAGTCCATCAGCCGGCGCTCGTCGTGCCAGGCGATCACCGCCTGCAGGTCGGGGAGGCTCAGGCAGCCGGGGGTGCCGGGGTCGGCGGACACGGCCAGGCCGATCACGAAGTCCTCGCCGCAGGCCTGGCGCAACCGCGCCATCAGCTCGGCGGAAAAGCGCATCCGGTTCTCGAAGCTGCCGCCATAGCGGTCGGTGCGGCGGTTGGTGAGCGGCGTCCAGAACTGGTCGAGCAGCGCGTTATAGGCGGCGAACAGCTCGATCCCGTCGAAGCCGGCCTCCTTCGCGCGCAGCGCACAGCGGACGAAGCCGTCCTGGATCTCGGCGATCTCGGCAAGCGTCATGGCGTGGCTGCCGTCCGCATCGTGGAAGGAGCGCATGCCGGACGGTGACCAGTTGGGGGCGAAGCTGTTGTCGGCATCGCCATGGGCGCCGACATGGTAGAGCTGCTGGATCATGACGGGCCCGTGCGGCCGGCAGGCTTCCACGAGTTGCCGGAAGGCCGGGATCACCCGGTCGTCGTCGGGCAGGTAGTTGCCGCGGGTGAGCACGGCGGTGCGGTGCACCGGGACGGGCTCCACCACGATCATGGCGGCGCCGCCGCGGGCCCGCTCCTCGTAATAGCCGATCGTGCGCGCGGACGGCAGGCCGCCTTCCGCCATATTGTTGGTGTGCGCGCCGAAGACGATCCGGTTCTTCAGCGTGCAGTGGCGGATCGTGAGCGGCGTGAACAGGTTGGGGAACATCCTGGCCTCCGGGTACGGCGCCGACCCGACTGTGCTTGCCTGACCAGCTGCCGGCAAGCGCCGCAGCTTGACTAAGCATTAGCCGGGTCGTTCGATGCAAGGGTCCAGGACAATAACTTCGGGGGAGTTTCCATGCGTCTGAGCCGCCGCGATGTCGGCATTCTCCTGTCCGCCGCAGCGGCGCTGGCCGCCGCCCGGCCGGCCAGCGCCCAGGGCAAGGGCAAGATCGTCTACATGATCCCGACCCTCCTGGACGAGTTCCAGACCGAGAGCCAGAAGGCGGTGGAGTCGGTGTTCAGCTCGCTGGGCTACGAGGTCACCTCGGTGGACGCCCAGAACGACGCCGCCCGCCAGCTCTCGCAGCTGGAGGACCTGATCAACACCAAGCCCGACGCGGTGATCATCAACGCTGTGGCGTTCGACACGATCGTGCCGGGCATCGAGAAGGCCCGCGAGGCCGGGATCAAGGTCCTGAACTTCGACCGGCTGATCACCTCCACCCAGTTCGAGCTGACCTCGGTGGCCGGCACGGTGGAGATCGGCGAGATCGCGGGCAACGAGGCCACGCGGCTGCTCACCGAGCGGCACGGTTCGCCCAAGGGCAAGGTCCTGCAGATCCTGGGCGATCCCGGCGACGCCTACACGCTGGACATCCAGAAGGGCTTCGAGGCGGTGATGGCCGAGAAGGCGCCGGAGGTGGAGATCATCTCCAAGGCGGCGCTGCTCTGGGAGCCGACCAATGCCGGGCGGGCGTTCGAGGACCAGCTCCTGGTCACCCAGGACATCGATCTCGTGTTCTGCCATGCCGCCCACCTGACCGTGCCGATCGTCTCGATCATGGAAAGCAAGGGCATGAAGCCCGGCGAGATGATGCTGATGGCATCGAACGGCGCGCCGGTCGGGCTCGACAACATCCGCGCCGGCTGGCAGCAGGTCGAGGTCGAGCAGCCGACCTATGCCCAGGTCTATGGGCTGGCCATGTTCATCGACAAGATCATCGCGGGCGAGGAGCTGCAGACCGGCTCCTACAAGGTGCTGGGGCTGGACGCGACGCTCACCAACGAGGACTGGGGGCCGAACCTGAAGATCCCGGGCGCGGCGATCACCAAGGACAATGTCGACGACCCGCGCTTCTGGGGCAATCTGAAGTTCCCGAACGTGCCGGTCGACGTGGTGAAGTGAGGCCGCCGGCCTGATCCCTTGTCGTCTCCTGCGATGCCCCGGCCCGGCCTGCGGCCGGGGCATCCGACGTACCAGCCAAGAAGCGCCTGAATGATCGCCGCGACCCCTGCCCCCTCGGCCAGACGCATCCGTCTGGTCAAGCTGCTGCTCGACCATCTGGTCTGGTTCATCCTGGCGGTGATCCTGCTGATCTGCTCGCTCAGCATCGAGCATTTCTTCCAGGTCGGCATCTTCATCAACATCGCGCAGCACGCGACCTATGTCGGCCTGCTCTCGCTGGGCCTGGCGTTTTGCGTGATCGCCGGGCACATGGACCTGTCGATCGAGAGCGTCATGGCATTCGCCGCGATGCTGGCGGCCGGGCTCACCGCCGCGCGCGGCTCGCCCTTCGCCTTCCAGGTGAACACCTGGGTCTCGCTCCTGCTGGTGCTGGGCTTCGGCGCGCTGGCCGGGCTGTTCAATGCGATCCTGATCGTGAAGTTCCGGCTCAACGCCTTCGTGGTGACGCTGGCCGCCTATATCGCGATCCGGGGCTTAGGCTTGATCCTGACCGGCGGGCGCTCGATCTACGGCCTGCCCCCGGACTTCCGCGCGGTCGCCAATACCGACCTGTTCGGCCTGCCGATGCTGGTGTGGATCACCATCGTCACCTACCTGGCGTTCGGCCAGATCCTGAAGGGCTCCCTGTTCGGCCGGCGGGTCTATCTGGTGGGCGGCAATCCGGTGGCGCCGTTCCGTGCCGGCATCGATGTCGAGCGGGTGCTGTTCGGGGTCTTCATCCTGTCCGGGGTGATCGCGGCGTTCGCCGGCTGGCTGCTGGCCGCGCGCACCAATGGCGCCACGCCGAACCTGGGCGTCGGCATGCTGTTCGAGGCGTTCGCCGCGGTGGTGATCGGCGGCGTGTCGCTGCGCGGCGGGATCGGCCAATTGTCCGGCGTGTTCGCCGGCGTGCTGCTGCTGTCCACGATCGACACCGCGATCAACGTGATGGGGCTGGATGCCAGCTACATGCAGGTGATCCGCGGCGGGCTGATGCTGATCGCGGTGCTGCTGGACGGGGTGAAGACCGAGATCGCCAAGCGCCTGGGCTGAATGGTCATGGGTGCGACATTGCGCCACACGAGGGCGATGTCGCTTCGGGAAGGAAAACCGCAAGAATCTCCCGGGTATTCGATCGATCTTACCCGATTGGCCCAGCAGCCCATGACAGTTCGGTTTTTCGTGATTGGGGCGAAATTCAGAAAATTCGATCCATTTCCGCAGCTTCGTCACTGTCGAGTTCATCCAACAGCAGCGGTTTCAT
>NZ_DATMFZ010000289.1:0-17771 GCF_035556675.1 Geminicoccus sp.
AGAAATTCATTAGTTCGGGAACGCAGGTTTTGGAGGAGAAGTTTCTGCATTCGTGGGCAATGAAAGTAGGGCTGCTGCGGCTACCACTCAGTATACAAATATGAATGCGAGCGCGCTCAACATCGAATCCGAGAACTGACAATGCAGCCTCCTTATCCATATCTATAGGCCGGCGCTCCCCTTCCAGGGAGCGCCACACGCTATTGTCGATATCAGCTGCAGCCCGTCGTCGACCCGCAGGTGTCGCACTTCAGGCAGGTGCCGTTGCGCACCAGCGTGAAGTGGCCGCAGCTCGGGCAGGGGTCGCCCTCGTAGCCCTTCAGCCGCGCCATCTGCGCCTTCTGGATCCGCTCGGCCTCGGCCTGGCGGGCGGGGTCGGCGGCGGTGGTCTTCGGGCGTTCCAGGACGGCGGTGTCGCCGGCACGGCTGTCGGCGTAGGCGGTGGGGGCGGGGGTGGTGCCGCCGTTGCCGTTGCCGTTGCCGTGGTGGTGGCCGTTGCCGTTACCGCCGGCGAGCAGGCGCAGGTTGCCGCGGACGAAGCCGACGCTGGCGTACTTCTTGACCTCTTCCTCCTCGTCGACCAGCTCGCCTTCCTTGGTGCCCTTGCCGATCGCGTCGTGGCGCAGGTCGGCGGGGTCGACCGAGGCGAGATCGGTGCGGTCGAGATAGGAGATGGCGAGCTCGCGGAAGATGTAGTCGAGGACCGAGGTCGCCATCTTGATCGTGTCGTTGCCCTGGACGGGGCCCGACGGGTCGAAGCGGGTGAAGCTGAAGGCCTCCACCAGCTCCTCCAGCGGCACGCCGTACTGCAGGCCGATCGAGACGGCGATGGCGAAGCTGTTCATCAGGCTCCGGAAGGCAGCACCTTCCTTGTGCATGTCGATGAAGATCTCGCCGAGCTTGCCGTCCTCGTACTCGCCGGTGCGCAGATAGACCTTGTGGCCGCCGACCACCGCCTTCTGGGTGTAGCCCTTGCGGCGGGTGGGCAGCTTCTTGCGGCCGGCCACGTGGCGCTCGACGATCTTCTCGACGACGTTGACCACGCGCTGCGGGATGGGGGCGTGCTCGTCCTCGTCGTCCTCGATGTCGTCGAGGGCGATCGAGGAGAGCGGCTGGGAGAGCTTGGAGCCGTCGCGGTAGAGGGCCAGGGCCTTGAGGCCGAGGCGCCAGCCGAGGAGATAAGCGTCCGAGCAGTCCTCCACCGAGGCGGTGGCCGGCATGTTGATGGTCTTGGAGATCGCACCGGAGATGAAGGGCTGGGCGGCCGCCATCATCCGGATGTGGCTCTCGGTGGAGAGGTAGCGCTTGCCCTTGCGGCCGCACGGGTTGGCGCAGTCGAACACCGGCAGGTGCTGGTCCTGCAGGTGCGGGGCACCCTCCACGGTCATGGCACCGCAGACGAAGGTGTTGGCGGCCTCGACCTCGTCGCGGTTGAAGCCCAGCGCCTTGAACATGTCGAACTTGAAGTCGTTCAGCTGCTCGTCGGTGAGCTTCAGCACCTCCTTGCAGAAGGCCTCGCCCAGCGTGAACTTGTTGAACACGTAGCGGATGTCGAAGGCGGACGGCAGGGCCTGCTCGAGCTTCGTCAGCACGTCGGGGGTGAAGCCGCGCGCGGCCAGGGTCTCGTGGTTGATCGCGGGCGAGCCCTTGAGCGTGCCGTGGCCCACCGCGTAGCGGATGATGTCCTCGATCTGCTCAGGCGTGTAGCCGAGCGTCTTCAGGGCTTCCGGTGCCATGCGGTTGATGATCTTGAAGTAGCCGCCGCCGGCCAGCTTCTTGAACTTCACGAGAGCAAAGTCCGGCTCGATGCCGGTGGTGTCGCAGTCCATCACCAGGCCGATCGTGCCGGTGGGGGCGATCACCGAGACCTGGGCGTTGCGCACGCCGGCCTCGGTGGCGGTGGCGACGGCCTTGTCCCAGGCGGCGCGGGCGGCTTCCACGATCAAAGGCTGCGGGCAGGACGCGGCGTCCAGCGGGACCGGGTTGATGTGCAGGTCCTCGTAGCCGCTGGCCTTGGACCAGGCGGCGGCCTGGTGGTTGCGCAGGACGCGCAGCGTGGCGTCGCGGTTCTCCGGGTAGCCCGGGAACGGGCCCTGCTCCTTGGCCATCTCGGCCGAGACCAGATAGGCCTCGCCGGTCATGAGTGCGGTGATGGCGCCGCAGAGCGCCCGGCCCTCGGGGCTGTCATAGGAGAAGCCGGACGCCATGAGCAGGCCGCCGAGATTGGCGAAGCCCAGGCCCAGGGTGCGGAACTTCCAGGACAGCTCGGCGATGGTCCGCGAGGGGAACTGCGCCATCATCACGGAGATCTCGAGGACGATCGTCCACAGGCGCACGGCGTGGCGGAAGCCGGCCACGTCGAACGTGCCGTCGGCCTGCTTGAAGGTCATCAGGTTCAAGGACGCCAGGTTGCAGGCGGTGTCGTCCAGGAACATGTACTCGGAGCAGGGGTTGGACGCGTTGATCCGTCCGCTGGCCGGACAGGTGTGCCAGTCGTTGATGGTGGTGTCGTACTGGATGCCGGGATCGGCCGAGGCCCAGGCGGCCAGGCTGATCTTGTCCCAGAGGTCCTTGGCCTGGACGGTCTTCTTGACCTTGCCGTCGGTGCGGCGGGTCAGCGGCCACTCCGCACCCGCCTGGACCTTGGCCAGGAACTCGTCGGTGACCCGCACCGAGTTGTTGGAGTTCTGGCCCGAGACCGTGACATAGGCCTCGCTGTCCCAGTCGGCGCGATAGGTCGGCACGTCGATCTGGCGGAAGCCCTGGCGGGCGAACAGGATCGCCTGCTGCATGGCACCGGGCGGCAGCGCCGCCTTCTTGGCGTCGCGCACGGCCTTGCGCAGGGCCGGGTTCTCGTGCGGGTCGAACCGGTCCTTGCCGGCGAAGCTCTCGTCGTGGCAGGCGGACAGGATCGCCTGGACGTGGGTGCGCAGGAGCTGCGAGCCGGCGACCAGGGCGGCCACCTTCTGCTCCTCGACCACCTTCCACATCACGTATTCTTCGATGTCGGGATGGTCGACGTCGACCGTGACCATCTTGGCGGCGCGGCGCGTGGTGCCGCCGGACTTGATGGCGCCGGCCGCGCGGTCGCCGATCTTGAGGAAGCTCATCAGGCCGGACGACTTGCCGCCGCCGGACAAGGGCTCGTTGACGCCGCGCAGGCGGGAGAAGTTGGTGCCGGTGCCGGAGCCGTACTTGAACAGGCGCGCCTCGCGGATCCACAGATCCATGATGCCACCCTCGTTCACCAGGTCGTCGTTGATCGACTGGATGAAGCAGGCATGGGGCTGCGGCCGCTCATAGGCGGACGACGAGGCCGAGACCTGGCCGGTCTTGTGGTCGACCCAGAAATGGCCCTGGGCCGGGCCGTCGATGCCATAGGCCCAGTGCAGGCCGGTGTTGAACCATTGCGGCGAGTTGGGGGCGGCCATCTGATTGGCCAGCATGAAGCGCAGCTCGTCGAAGAAGGCGCGGGCGTCCTCCTCCCCATCGAAATAGCCGCCCTTCCAGCCCCAATAGGTCCAGGTGCCGGCCAGCCGGTCGAACACCTGCTTGGCGGAATGCTCGCCGACCGTGCGCTCGTGCGCGGGCAGCTCGGCCAGCGACGGGTCGGGGAGGTGGCGCTGCAGCCAGGCCGGGACGCCCTTCTCCTTGGCGGTCACCAGCCTGGCCGGCACGCCAGCCTTGCGGAAATATTTCTGGGCGAGCACGTCGACGGCGACCTGCGACCAGGCAGCCGGCACCTCGGCGTCGTCCAGGCGGAACACCACCGAGCCGTCGGGGTTGCGGATCTCCGACACCGCGGAACGCCATTCGATCCGGGCATACGGGTCCTGGCCAGCCTCGGTGAAAGAGCGTTCGATCCGCATGTTCCGTTCTCCCGGTCGCTGTTCTCGCACCAGCGAGAGTGTTCCTGCTCTGTTCCTGCGGCAAGCCCGATCTCATCCAGGCTTATCCACAGGACGTGCACCGTCGCTTCCCTGACCAGAAGGGCAGGGCGGCATCAGCCGTCACTGACGGTGCTCAATGGTTCCTGATCGTCTGCCGATCCTACGGCCCGCAGGACGTTCTCTCAATCGGCAGTCGTAATTCATCCACAAGAAATTTGCGTTCTGCGCGACATCGCCTGGATTCCGTAGCGCTTTCGTCACGCTGGCAGCGCCTTGCTGCGATCCGGAACCCCAGACGTAGGGGCATTTACGCGTCTTGCCCCTAGATATAGTCCATTTGGCGTCCGTCGGCAACGTCATCCAGTGCCGCATCAGCACCCGATTCGAGTCGCGATCAGGCGATGGGGCAGGGGATTGATGCGAAGAGTTGGCGAGACTGATCAGGGTTCCCTGGATACGGCGATCAATCTCCGCTCAAATCAGGCGGCATCAGTCTTCTCGCTCAATCCACAGGAATATCGTCCGAAGGGAATTGCCGGAACCGGGGATCTGGACATTTGCCGTCCGTGGCAGCACATGTCCCGCCGGATACCGGCACGGCCGGAGCCCGTCCATCCCGGGGGCTCCGATTTTCCGCGGAGTGCGACCTTGCTGAAGTGGCTGAGCTTCAACGCCCTGGGGACCTGGCTCACGACCCGATTCCGGGGCGAGCTGGTCGGTCAGGACGAGTTGGGCAATCGCTACTACCGCAGTCGGGAGAAGGGCCTGAACGCGCAGGACTGGCGGGCCGAGCGGCGCTGGGTGGTCTATCCGGACGGCGTCGAGCCGGAGCCGACCCTGGTGCCGCCCGGCTGGAGCGGCTGGCTGCACAAGCGCTTCGAGCACCCGCCCACCGTGGCGCCGCTCCAGGTCAAGCCCTGGGAGAAGCCGGCCCTGCCGAACCTGACCGGCACGCCCTATGCCTATGTCCCGCCCGGCAGCGAGCGCGGCCGCGGCCAGCGCGACCGGGCCACCGGCGACTACGAGGCCTGGACGCCGTAGAGGCCGGTACGGCCTGACCTGGAGCCCATCGCGGTCTTGCCGAGTGGAACGAGGGGCCACCAGCGCTGGAAGCTGCCGGTTAGCCCTGCTGTGTGTCAGGCGGCCTGCTCGATGAAGGGCAAGGCAAGCGCCTCGCCCGCCACGTCGATCGCGACCTTGCCGCGCAGACCCCGCGCGGTGCCGTTCTCCAGAAGGTCGTGCGCCTCCCCCATCCGTGCCAGCGGTAGCGTCGCTCCGATCACAGGCTTCACCAGCCCACGCTCGACCAGACGTGTGAGCCCATCGAGCTTGCCGCGGTTCTGGCGGGTGAACACGAAGTGGTACGCAGCGTTCTTCCCCCAGGCCTCGACGAGGTTCTGCGGCTGGGCGATGTCGACGAGACTGACGACACGCCCGAAGGCGGCAAGGGCCAGGGGACTTCTGGTGAGCGCGTCCCCGCCAATGGTGTCGAAGACGACGTTGACGCCCGCTCCCCCGGTCAGCCGGGAGACACCTTCCACATAGTCCTCAGCGGTGAAGTCGATCGCGTCGTCGGCCCCGAGCGAGCGCACGAAGTCGTGGTCGCGGGCGCGCGCCGTCGTGATCACCCGCGCGCCGATCGCCTTGGCGAACTGGACCGCGATCGTACCCACACCGCCGGCCCCGCCGTGGATGAGGACCGTCTCGCCGAGGCTCAACTGTGCGCGTTGGACGAACGCCTCCCAGATCGTGCCGCCGACGAGCGTCAAGCTCGCGGCCTCGAGATGGGTGAGGTTCCGGGGCTTGCGGCCGACGAGGTCGACGTCGGCAACATGCTGCTCGGCATATGAGCCGGCGCCACCGAAGATCTTTGGCGTGTAGTAGACCTCGTCGCCCGCAGCGAACTCGTCGACCTCGGATCCGACCTCCTCGACGACACCCGAGATGTCATGGCCGATAATGGCGGGCAGCGGCACGTAATCCGTGTAGTCGCCGCGGCGGATCTGGTAATCGAGCGGATTGACGGCAGTGGCGTGCACACGCACCCGCACCTGGCGTGAACCGACCTCCGGCACCGGCACCTCGCGCAGCTCGAACGCATCCGGACCGCCGAAGCGGGTGAGGACGACTGCCTTCATGGTCTTGGTCATACAGATCTCCTTTCGGGTTCCAGCGGCATAGGCGGGCTCGATGACCCGTGGTGACTTGCCCGAAGCCAGGGCCGGCTGATTGGCTGACCGACCCGTTGCCGATCTCTGTACCTAACTGACTTCTGACGATTGCCGTTGGTAGCGGCTCAGCTCTAGGATCAGTTTCAAGGAGCCGTTGAAAGCGATGCGATGAACATCGACGACTTGCATCTGTTCGTGCGCATCGCTCAGCTTCGGAGCATCAGCTCTGCTGCCCGCGATCTGGGCTTCACTCCGGCAGGCGCGAGCGCCAGACTGGCGGCGCTCGAGAGAAAGCTCGGGGCCAGGCTTCTGCACCGAACGACGCGGCAGGCGACCTTGACCGAGGACGGCCTCGCCTTCCTGCCGCATGCAGAGCAGGTCGTACTCGCAGCGGAATATGCCCGAGCGGCGCTCGGGCGGGAGCAGGCCGCGCCGCGCGGCACCCTACGGGTAGCGGCTCCGGCTTCGTTCGCGCGCCTGCATATCGTACCGGGCCTGCCTGACTTCTGCGGCCATTATCCCGATCTGGCCCTGGACCTGCGCATCTCCGACAGCATTGTCGATCTCGTCGAAGGCGCCTTCGATGTAGCGGTTCGCTATGCCGAGCTCAGCGACTCGTCCTTCGTCGCGCGGCGGCTCGCTCCAGATCAACGGGTGCTGGTTGCATCGCCCGCGTACATCGAGCGGCGCGGGCGGCCGAACACGCCTGACGACCTCGCCGACCATGCCTGCCTCGTCGTCGGTACGCTCGATCTCTGGACGTTTCGAGGCAAGGGCGGGGAGCTGATCGAGCGGCGTATCACGCCGCACCTTCGGATCAACGACGGAACTGCCGTGCGCGACGCGGCCTGTGCGGGACTGGGAATCGCGCTGATGGCGACTTGGTGCGCCGCGGACGAGCTGAGATCTGGTGCCCTCGTACCGGCTCTTCCCGAGTACACCCCCGTCTCGACACAGACACTTTGGGCACTCTACCCAAGTTCGCGCGAGCTGGCGCCGAAGGTGAGGGTCTTCGTCGACTGGCTCGCCGACCGATTTGGACAACAACCATACTGGGATAGAGGATTAGATAGATTCTTAGGAAGTAGTTGATGACCGAGCTGCTGAGCCGACGCTGCAGGAAATCTGCAAGGATTGCGGCCGGTTCCTCGTCCGTGCTGCCGCATGCAGCGGCAACATTCCGCTATTCCGAAGATTTAGAGTTTCCAACTGAGCCATCATTTGAGGAACTTGAGGCGGATCAGGCTGGCAGCGAGCAGGTGGAAGCCGGTGACGATGTCGAGGCGCCGCTCGTAGCGGACGGTGAGCCTGCGGAACCGGCTGAACCGGGCCGAGGTGCGCTCAGGCGGCAGCAGAGGCGCAACGGCCTGCCACAGCTCATCGGAAACCAGCCGTGCAATCATGCCGGCCAACAGCCGCCGGACCACCAAGTTTCGTCTTGATAGGAACTCTTAGTAAACTGGCATAGCCAGAAGTCTTCGACGAGCTCACTGCGTCATCCGATCGGCGGTGCCAGACTGTTCGTGGCGACAATGACATGGTTGCCCGAATGAACAAATGGCTCGAGGCGCAAAGCAATTCGGTCGGCCTGTTCGATGTGGACTGTGTCGGGAGGGAATACTACAAGCATGACATGCTGGCAGTGCTGCCGGACCATGACGATCCTTTCTCGGACCGCCTGAGCGAAGAACCGTCAGGCGCAGCCGGACAGGGGGCGGGCGGGAGATGCCGGTGCCAGGGCTGCCCGGCCGAGCGCCAGATCGGCGAACACGGCGATGCTCTCGATCGGCTGGCAGCCCACCAGCGCGTCGCCATGGCGGTCCAGGATCACCGGCACGGCTCCCACCGCCGAGACCGGCAAGGGGATGACCGGCAATTCACCGCCGTCGGCCGGCACCCCGGCCTCGGCCGCGATCTTGTCCAGCACGTCCGGATCGCCGATGTCGCGGCCTTCGCTGAAGAAGGCCTGGAAGATCCGGTCGACCACGACGGTGCCGCGGCCGCTGCGGGCCGCGGCCGCCACCAGCCGGTGCGCGGCGCTGGTGTTCGGCTGGAGCCGGATCGCTGCCAGGTCGAACGGGATCTGCTCGGCCGCCGCGGCGGCGCGGATCCGCTGCAGGCCGGCCTCGGCCGCGACGGCACCGCCATGGCGGCGGGTCAGCCAGGCCCGGTAGCCGGTGCCGCGCGGCGGCAGGGTCGGGTCGATCTGGAAGGGCAGCCAGCACAGGCCGATGCCCCTGGGTGCCGTCACCTGGCGCAGCCGGTGCCAGGCCAGGCGGCACCAGGCGCAGGCGAAGTCGCCGGCAAAGCCCAGCCGGGCCGGCCCGCGGTCGCGATCCAGCACCAGGCCTAGCTGCATGGCGAGGCGCCCTGATCCGGCTGAGTGCCGCTGATGGCACGCTCAATCGTCATGGGCGGTTGTCCACAGGCTGTGGAGGGTCGGGTTCGGTGCCGGCTGTGGCATCCGGGCCACGCAGATCGGCCATGCCCCAGATGAGCGGGCTGGCGATCTCCAGGCTGTTGCCGGCCGGGTCGCGGAAATAGAAGGAGCGGCTGCCGCGCGGCCAGGCCTGCTCGTGCTCGATCCGCACGCCCTGGCGCTCCAGCCGCTCTTTCCAGCCATCCAGTTCCCGTTCCGGTACGGCGAAGCAGGCATGGCCGGATCCGGCCGCGCCATGGGCCGGCAACACGTCGTTGGCGCGGGCCGCCTCGGCCCGGAACAGGAGCAGCATGGCGTCCTGCAGGCGGAAGAACACGAAGACGCCGTCCTTGCGGCTGTCGACCTGCAGACCCAGCACGTCGCGATAGAAATGCTCCGCCGCCTCGAGGTCGTCGGCATAGAGCACCGTCTCCAGAATGCGGTCGAGCCTGAAGCTGGTCACCGCCATCCTCCCGCTGGCTTCGTTGCCTGGTTATCTAGGGTGGCCCCATGCTCAGATCACCGCCTGCTCCACCAGCGGGCGGTTCTCCGCCAGGCGGGTGGGCGAGAGATCCGACAGGTCCAGGCTCTGGTAAGAGCCATGGACGATGAGCTCGGCCAAGCCGCGGCCGACTGCGGGTGCCTGCTGGATGCCGTGGCCCGAAAAGCCGGTGGCGGCATACAGGTTCGTGAAGCCCGGCCACCGGCCGACCAGGCCGTTATGGTCGACCGTGTTCATCTCGTAGTAGCCGGCCCAGGAACTCATGACCTTCAGCCGCTCCAGGCTCGGGATCCGTTCGGCCAGGGCCGGCCAGAGCTTTTCCTCGAAGCTGTCATGGTCGACCTCGAGCGGCAGGTCGTCCGGATCCGGCTCGCCGGCCAGCGGCGACATGCCGGACAGGTAGTAGCGGCCCTCCGGGCGGAGCCAGAAGCCGGACGGGTCGATCAGGAGCGGGCAGGGCTCGAGGGGCTCGGGCGTGTCCAGCACGAACACCGAGCGCCGCCGGCCGCGCACGGGGATGTCGATGCCGAGCTTCAGGCCGACCTGCCCGGACCAGGGGCCGGATGCCACCACCAGGGCGTCGCAGGGGATCGTGCTGCCGTCGCCGAGCAGGGCGGCGCCGACCCGCTCGCCGTCCCGGACGAAATCCTGGACCTCGCCATGCAGGAAGCGGGCGCCATCGGCGATGGCCCGCCTGCGGAAGGCCTGGAGCAGGCCGTAGCCGTCGAACCAGCCCTCCTCGGCGAGGCCCAGCGAACCGAGCGCGATGCCTTCGGTGGACAGCCAGGGGAACCGTGCGCGCAGGGCTTCGGGCTCGAGCAGCGCCACCTGGACGCCTTCCGCCCGCTGCAGCGCGTGCACCGCGCGCATGGCGGGCTCGGCGGCCGGCGGTGCCAGGAACAGATAGCCGCCATCGCGCAGGCCGATCTCCGGCAACTCGCCATCCACGGCCAGGTGGCGATGGGCCGCCTTCAGGAAGGCATAGCCGAAGGCGCCGATCGCCATGTTGACCGGCTGGGAGAACTGGCGGCGGATCGAGGAGGCGGACAGGGCCGAGGAGGCCTCCCGGTAGGTGGGATCGCGCTCGACCACCACGACCTCGCGCTCAGGCTCGATCCGGCGCAGGAAGGCCGCGACCGCCGATCCGATCGCGCCGCCGCCGACGATCACCACCCTGCCTGCGTCCATGCCAAGCCCCGCCCTGCACCCGAGGCGTTTCCCTTGGACCCTTGAGCCCAGTGGCCGCAAGTGCGGTCGTGATCGCCGTCTTGTCGGAGTGGGTCAATTGGCTGGCGCAGGTGGGACAAGCCAAGCGCTTGCGGCTGTCCTACTGTCCGCTGCGTCGGTCGTCCGGAGGAGGCGGGTCGTGAGCACGATGGCGGAAGGCAGGCGGGGCGGCCGGAGTGCCAGGCGCGCCGAGCGCATGTCGATGCGGGTCACCAGTCTGCCGACGCTCAAGCGGCGGACCCCTCTCTACGAGGTCCTCAACGACGAGGGCCTGGAACTGATCCACGACGGCTCCTGCCGGATCCTGGAAGAGATCGGCATCGACTTCCGTGACGCCGAGGCGCTGGCGCTTTGGAAGGATGCCGGTGCGGACGTGCAGGGCTGGCGGGTCCACATTCCGCGCGAACTGCTGATGTCGCTTCTGGCGAAGGTGCCGGGCCAGTTCACGCTCACCGCGCGCAATGCCGAGCGCTCGGTGACGGTCGGCGGCAACAACGTGATCTTCCTGCCCACCTACGGCTCGCCGTTCGTGCGCATGGAGGACGATGTCCGCCGCTACGGCACGATGGCGGATCTCGAGCGCTTCCACCGGCTGGCCTATATGAGCCCGGCCATCCACAACACCGGGCTGGTGATCTGCGAGCCCACCGACATCCCGGTGTCCAAGCGGCATCTGCACATCGTCCGCTCGCTCATCACGAACAGTGATAAGTCGTTCATGGGCCCGGTGACCGCACCGGAACGCGCCCAGGATGCGGTCGAGATGGCGAAGATCCTGTTCGGCGAGAATTTCCTGCCCGACCATCCGGTGATGGTGTCGCTCGCCAACTGCAACTCGCCACTGGTCTGGGACGAGACCATGCTGGGAGCGCTCAAGGTCTATGCCCGGGCCGGCCAGCCGGTGATCTGCGCGCCGTTCACCCTGGCCGGCGCCAACACGCCCGCCTCGGCAGTGGCGACCGTGGCCGAGCTGAACGCCGAGGCGATCTCGGCCCTGGCCTTCACCCAGCTGGTCCGCCCTGGCTGCCCGATGGTCTATGGCCATTTCCTGGCGGCGGTCTCGATGAAGTCCGGGGCGCCGATGGCCGGCACCTCCGAGTTGGCGCTGATGAACCTGATGATCGGCCAGCTCGCGCGCAAATACGGCGTGCCGTTCCGCTCGTCGGGCATGCTGACCGGCTCGAAGGTGACCGATGCCCAGGCGGGCTACGAGAGCGCCTTCAACATGTTCCCGATCATGCTGGCCGGTGCGCACCTGATCATGCACACCGCCGGCTGGACCGAGGCGGGCCTGTGCGCGTCGCTCGCCAAGTTCGCCCTCGATGCCGAGCAGATGGAGATGCTCTACAAGTTCGCGCAGGGGCCGCAGTTCGGCGATTTCGACGAGGCGATGGCCAGCATCAGGGACGTGGGCCCGGGCGGGCACTTCCTCGGCACGGCGCACACCCAGGCCAATTTCCAGACCGCCTTCTTCATGCCGGAGCTGATGGACAACAACAGCTTCGAGCAATGGTCGCTGGAGGGCGCAAAGACGGCCGAGGCGCGCGGCGTCGAGGCGGCGGTCAGGAAGCTCGCCGCCTTCGAGCCGCCGCCGATCGACCCGGGCGTGGTCGAGGCGCTGGACGAGTTCATCGCGAAGCGCGAGGCGGTGCTTCCGGATACATTGACCTGACCGGGGTCACCGGGCCGTTCTGCAGGAGGGTCGGCCAGGCGAGCGTGCAGGCCAGCACCGCCACCAGGCCGATGCCGGCGACCAGGACGACGGCGGTGCTGCCATCCAGCCAGCTCGCCGCCAGCCCGAACTGCAAAAAGCCGAAGGGTGCCAGCCCCATCGCACCCACCAGGATGCCGAGTGCCCGGCCGCGCAGATGCGATTCGGCACCCTGGAGGATCAGCACCATCTGCATGGTGCCGAAACAGGCCATGCCCACCCCGGCGAGCGCCGTGCAGGCCGCGGCGGTCCAGGGCGTGGTGGTGAAGCCGAACAGCACGACCGCGGCCAGGAACAGGAGCGTGCCCAGGCTGTAGATGCGCCGGAACCAGTGCGGGGGTGCCGCCAGCGTGATGGCGATCGAGCCGATGAAGGCGCCGGCACCCTCCGCGGAGACCAGCAGGCCGGTGCCGACCGGACCCAGCTTCATGACCTCCAGGGCGATCACCGGTACCAGGGACATGTAGGGAAAGCCCCAGAGGTTCATGGCGGCGGTCACCATGACGGTTCCGATCAGGATCGGCGTGGTGCGCACATAGCGCCAGCCTTCCATCAGCGGGCCCAGGATCCGGATCGGCCCGGTCGCCTTCGCCTGCGCCTGGCTCGACGGCTTCACACCCAGGATCATGAGGAGTGCCAGCCCGTGCAGGATGAAGCCGGCGGCCAGCACCCCGGTGAAGCCGAGCGTCGCCACGAGGGCACCGCCCGTCGCCGGACCGATCATCCGGGTGAAGTTGCTGGTGAGCTGTTCCAGGCCCATGCTCGTGCCGACCCGGTCCATGCCGGCGGCCTCGGCCAGCAGGCCGCGCCGCATCGGCAGTTCGCCGGACCACAGCACGCCGCCCGCGATCGCCAGGCCGAAGGCCAGCGGCAGATGGGCCTCGCCGTCGCTGCTCCACCAGGTGCCGAGCGCCAGCAGGACGCAGATGGCGGACAGGCCGATCACCAGCAGCCTGCGCCGGTCCAGCCGGTCGGCCAGCGTGCCGGCGATGCTGCCGAACAGCAGGAGCGGCAGCATCCGGACGAACAGGACCAGCGCCACGGCGAGCGGCGAGGCCGTCCATTCCAGGACCAGCACCCCGAACGACAGGATGTCCAGCCAGCGCGCGCACTGGATGACCGCACCGGCACCCCACAGGCGCAGCACCTCGGGATCGCGCAGCAATGCCGCCGCTGCCGCCGGTCCAACCCGGCTGGCTCGTCCTTCCGTCACGATCGTCGACGCCTCCTTGATCGGAGGCGTCGCTAGCGCTTTGGCTCGCCCAGCGAAAGGGCCGTGTGGCCGCCCGCCGGTTCGCTTGGCGCCGCGCTGGCCGGGACGTCAGCCGAACAGGCGGGTGATCTCGGCCAGGATGGCGGTCACGCTCCCGGCATAGGCCGCCATCGCGGCCGGCACGCCCTCGTCCGGACCGTCCCAGTTGTAGGTGAAGCAGAAGGTCACCGGCAGCGGGGCAATGCCGGCGCGGCCCAGCACCATCTGGCCGGGCAGGCAGACGGCGTGGAAGCCCTGCCAGTCGACGCTGCCGCCCTTGCCGTAGGCGGCCACGCCGGGCGGCACGGTCAGTGCCAGGGCATTGGCCATGGTCTGGATCCGGCGGAACTCGGTGAGCGTGGCGGGCTTCGTGAAATAGTCGCCGCGCAGGGCGCGCCCGTAATAGGTCACCAGGTCATTGGCGGTGGCCATCATCGACTGGACCGGGTTGATCGCGTGCCGGGGCTTGCCGAAGAACCGGTCTTCCATGATCTGCTGCATGCCCTTCCAGCCCTTGTCGACGCCGTCCGGGGCGCCGGCCAGGTAGGAGAACATGACCCGGGTCGAATCCGGGACGAGCACGGAGGCATAGCGATGCTCGCGCAGGAAGGCGCGCACCGTCTCCGCACCCACCGCCTTGAACGCAATGTCAGTGGCGGTGTTGTCGCTGTGCGCGATCATGGCCTCCAGCACGCTGCGGGCGGGAAGCCGGCCATCCACGAGCTCCAGCACCGGGCTGCTCAGGCTGCGGACCCGATCGTCGACCGCGAAGCGCTCGTCCAGCGTGTGCGTGCCGCGCTCCACCTCCTGCAGGTAGCGGGTCAGGATGAAGGTCTTGATGGCGCTGCCGATGAACATCGGCCGGACCGCCTTGTAGGACTGGCGGAAGATCCGGCCGTTCTCGCCGACATCGATCCGGAAGCTCTTGCTGCCTTCCAGGGCGACGAAGCGGGCAATGGCCGCGCGCAGATCCGGGCGGTCCTGCGCTGCGGCCGGCAATGCCGCCAGCAGGCCGGCCGCAGGCAGACCGCCCAGGAGGGCACGGCGGTGGAAAATGGACATGCGGCGGCTTCCAGTATGGGCGAAGAAACGTACCGTTCACCCTAGCCGGACGGCACCACGAGAAGAACAGTGCACCACCGAATGACCACGGAATTCCATGGATTTCCATGGGTCGGCCGCTGGAATCGCGACCAGATGATCCTGAGAACAGATTACGCGATGCGCCGATCGTCCAGTCGATCTCGGCGAAACTGGCTCTGGCCAGGGGAAGCGATGGAAGCGCTTGGCCGCCGGACAGCCGGCGGCGTCAGCGAATCAGCATCGTATCAGCGTTGCTGATGCGAAATTGATAAACAGCCGGGCATGCGCCTGTCCGGGCTCGATCCGTCCCGGCATGGCGTTCAGCCGAACCTGCGCTCGACCTCGGCGAGCACCTTGGAAATGGCGGCGATGAACTCGGCGGTGACGGTCGGGATGGTCGAGTCCGGTCCCTCCCAGTTGACCACGAAGCAGAAGGTCACCGGCGTCTTGGGCTGGCCGCGCCGCGGTGGCGGCAGGATCATCTGGCCGGGGATGCAGAGTGCGTGGAACGTGCCCCAGTCGATGCTGCCGCCCTTGGCATAGGCGGCCAGATCCGGCGGGACGACCATGGCGATCGCATCCGCCATGGCCTGGATCCGCTTGAACTCGGTGAGGGTCGCGGGCTTCTTGAAGTACCGGCCGTTGAGTGCCCGGGTATAGTAGGCGACGAAGTCGTTCGGCGTGCTCAGCATCGATTCGACCGGGTTGATCGCATGGCGCGGCTCGCCGAACAGCCGCCCGGCCATGATCTCCTCCATGCCAGCCCAGCCCTTGTCGACCCCCGCCGGCGCACCGGCCAGGTAGGAGAACAGCCGACGGGTGGAATCGGGGACGACCGTGTTGCGCAGGCCGATCGCGCGGATCAGGGCGCGGACCCGGGCCGGGGTCACCTGCGCCATCGCCATGTCGGTGGCGGTGTTGTCGCTGTGCGAGATCATCGCCTCCAGCGCCATGCGGGCCGGCATCTCGCCGCTCATCCCGATCAGCACCGGGCTGCTCAGCGAGCGCACCCGGTCGTCGACGGGGAGCAGGGTATTCTCGTCGAGGAGCCCGTCCTCCACGTCCTGGAGGAACTTCGTCAGGATGAAGGTCTTCACCGCGCTGCCGACGAAGCGGACCGTGCCGCCCTTGTAGGAGGTGCGGAAGATCCGGCCATGCTCGCCGACGTCGATCTGGTAGCCCTTGCCGCCGGGCAGCTGGAGGAACTGCTTGAGCCCGGCAAGCAGCGCCGGGTGGTCGGCCAAGCCCGCGGCCGCGGCATTGCCGGCCGTCAAACCCATCCCGGCCAGCGCCAGTGCAGGCGCAGCCGAGATCAAAGTCCTTCGTGCGAACATGAAGTCCACTCCTGATCCAGTCAGATGAGCTTTGGCGCACTGTACAGGAGTGCGATGTGTCGTCTGGTGCGCACCATCGGTGCACTTGCTTTATCGATTCATCCATGGTGCTTCCATTGCAGGAAAACGCAAGCGGAAGCGGCGCACGGCCCAGTAGAACGGGCCGGACGGGGGTAGAGGATCAATGAGCCGTCGAGCCATCATGCTCCTGGCGATGGGCGTGCTGCTGTGCTGGCCGGGGCTGGCCGCAGCCGGGGAGCGCTTCTCCCGGGAAAACCTGAAGCTGGTCGACCGGATCATCGCCGAGGAGATGCGGGCGAAGAACCTGCCGAGCGTGGTGCTGGGCGTGTGGGTTCCGGGCGAGGGCCGCTACGTCACCAGCGTCGGCACGGCCGACCTCCGCAGCGGCCGCCGGCGGGAGCCCACCGAGCTGTTCCGGATCGCCAGCATCACCAAGACGGTGATCGCCACCGCGATCCTGCAGCTCGCCGACGAGGGCAGGCTCAGCAAGTGGGACCGGATCTCGAAATGGTTTCCCGACTTTCCCGGTGCGGAGCGGATCCGGGTCTATGACCTCCTGCGGATGCGCAGCGGCCTGGCCGATTCCGCGGACCATGCGTTCCTGCAGGAATACTACCGCAACCGGCTGACCACGCTCACGCCACGCGACATGATCGCCCGCGCGGCCAGGCGCGCGGACGAGTTCCAGCCGCCCAACGAGACGACGGTCTACAACAACCTGAACTACATGATGCTCGAGCAGATCCTGGAGAAGGTCACCGGCCGGCGTATCGACCGGCTGCTGGCCGACCGGATCTTCCGCCCGCTCGGCATGCGCAACTCCTTCTACCCGCAGGTGCCTTATCTCTATGGCCGGCTGCACGGCTACAGCCAGGACGAGGGGAGCGGCCGGCTCGTGGACGTGACGCTGCTCAACCCGGCACCGGCCGGGGGAGCGGGTGCGATCGTCTCGAACCTCACCGACCTGCACATCTGGGCGAAGGAGGTGTGCGGTGCCAGCCGCCTGCTCAAGCCTGCCACCCAGGCCGCGCGCCTGCGCACCCGTGCCTTCACCGGCGGCTCACCGCTCGCCCGCTACGGCGAGGGTGTCACCAAGCTCGGGCCGTTCTGCGGCCACAACGGCACGATCTTCGGCTTCAGCTCGGAAATGTGGTACCTGCCGCCGCTCAAGGCGGTGGTGGTCATCAACGTCAACCGCCTGGATGCGGACGACGAGAGCCAGTCGGGGGAACTGTTCCTCAAGCTGACCAAGGCACTGTTCCCCGACTACGTGCCGTGGTGAGGCCGGATCCGGGGAGCGGCCGGCGCTCCCCGGTTCGTATGCTTACTTGCGGCTCGAGGACTTGCCGCCCTCGCCCTTGGCCTGCTGGTTGGCGGCCTGCTCGGCGACTTTGGTCAGGAGCTCGTCGGCCTTCTTCTCTTCCTGGAGGGTCTGGTCGAGCAGCTGGGCCGCCTCGGTCAGGCCGAGCTGGCCGGCCCAGGTCTTGAGGGTGCCGTAGCGGGCGATCTCGTAATGCTCGAGCGCCTGGGCGCAGCCGATCAGGACGGCGTCGCCCGCCTGGGTGCCGCCGAAATCCTCCAGGTCCTCGTCCATCTCGGCGGTGAGCCCCTGGGCGGCCTCGCAGGTCTTGCCGCGCGCCGCCTTGCCCAGGATCTCGAAGATCTGGGTCAGCCGCTCGACCTGGTTGGTGCTTTCCTCGCGGTGCTGCTCCAGCACCTGCTTCAGCTCCGGCGACTGGGCGTTGCGCGCGGCCTTGCCGAGTGCCCGGACCGACTGCTTCTCGGCGTAGAACACGTCCTTCAGCGTCTCGTAGAACGCATCTTCGAGGGTCTTTTCCTTGGTCGCCATCGTCGTTCCTTGCCTGTGGTCGTGGATTCGGTGTGCCCGGCGGGTCTCGGGCTGTCAGTGGCTCGCCTGGGCGCCGGAGCCGGCCAGCGTCAGGTAGCGGTCGGTCACCGCGTCCAGGTGCTGCTCCACCCAGGCGGCCATCGACTGCTCTTCCTGGAGGGACTGCTCCAGCAGGGGCAGGGCAATGTTGAAGCCGCCACGCCTCGCCATGTTGATCAGCGCGCGGTAGCTCGCGACCTCGAAATTCTCGAACGCGAAGTTCGCGAACGAGTTCTTCAGGATCTCGTCGCCGGCCGCGGCATGGGTGAGGGC
>NZ_DATMFZ010000290.1:0-3633 GCF_035556675.1 Geminicoccus sp.
ACCGGCAGGAACACCAGCAGGTTCTTGGGCCACTGGTAGAGGCGCAGCGCCCGCAACCAGGCACGCAGCGCGCCGCTGCCCGCCTGGGGGAACCGGCCGACCACCGGGACGTCGCCCAGCCGCTTCTCGAAGCGCGTCCCACGGCCGACCAGGATGGCCCCTTGCGACGCCCGCCAGATCGGCAGGTCGACCGCCGCATCGCCGGCATAGATGAAATTGTCGCCGACCATCTCGCGGATCCGGGCAAGCTTGGCTTCCCCGCTCAGATTGGCCAGGCCGTCGCTGCCGATCGCGGCATCGACCGGAAACGGCAGATGGGCCGCCACCGCGTCCACGAACGCCTGGTCGGCCGCGGACACGAGCGCGATCCGGCGGCCCAGATCGTGCTGCTCGGTCAGCCATTCCAGGAGATCCTGGCGCAGCGGCAGGAGCGCCCCGTCCAGGGACAAGGACTGGGCGACGTGCCGCTTGAACGCCGCCTTGCCCTGGCGCAGCGCCTGCACCAGGCCGATGGCCGCCTGCGGCGAGGTGCGGTGCAGTTGCAGGACGGTCTCGTGCAGCGTGTCGACCGGCGTGAGGGTGCCATCGAGGTCGACGACGATGACGGGCGAGCTGTCGACCGTCTGCGCAACCTCGAAGTTCAGCTTCATCATGCGGGCTACCCCACGCCGGAAAATACGAATTATCGTGGCAGGATGCCGATCGGCGCCGAGTTCGTCGAATTAAACGGACATGAACGTGCGTTCGGGCTCCTGAGCGAGCCGCACGTCAAGCTTACCGTCAGAAAATGGGGGCCCATGCCCGAGGTTCCGGCCGGGTTCCCCCGAGGCGTCAATCGTCCGGGCCTTGCCGGCGCCGATGCGGGCGCGACACTGGGGAACGTGCATGCCCGGGGCCTGCAAGACACGCTGCGAAGTCATGGCCGCCGTCACGTCACGGGAGCTCAATGATGACTTCATTCATTCGATCAACGACCAGAGAACTTTGCCATCCAGTGCAGGATCCTTAGTGATTCTTATCACATTTCCGGACGTTTTCACTTCACCGCCTGCTCTGGATGCCATACGATTTCCGCCCGCTACGACGTAGATTCGCGGCATGGGAGGAAACATGGCGATCATCAAGGGCGACGACCGGGCCAACATCCTCGACGGTACCGCCTCCGCGGACACGATCTGGGGCTATGGCGGCAACGATACTCTGGCCGGCAAGGGCGGCGCGGATACCATCTATGGCGGCACCGGGCGCGACCTGATCTGGGGCGATGACGGCGACGACACGATCTTCGGCGATACCGACAACGACACGATCTATGGCGGCGACGGCCACGACCGGCTGAACGGCGGCGACGGCCGGGACCTGATCTTCGGCGGTGCCGGCCGCGACGTCATTGCCGGGGGCAACGGCACTGATCAGATCCATGGCGGCGACGGCATCGACTACATCACCGGCGGTGGCGGCAGCGACGGGCTCAGCCTCGCGGCCCTGCTCACCGGCGGGATCGGCGGCGCCCCGACCGACCTCGACGACCTGCTGGGCCTGATCCTGTCGCGGATCGGCGGCATCGACGCCGGTGCGGGCAGCGACAAGGCCTATGGCGGCGACGGCAACGACCTCGTCTACGGCAACAGCGGCGACGACCTGATCCGCGGCGATTCCGGCGACGACATTCTGGTCGGCGGCGACGGCGACGACACGATCGAGGGCGGCGACGGCGACGACTTCATCCTGGAAGGCGTGCCGGAGCAGTTCCTGCCCGACCACCCGCCGGGCTTCTCCGGCAACGACCGGATCGACGGCGGCGACGGCGACGATTTCATCCTCGCGGGTATCGGCGACGACATCGTGACGGGCGGCCGCGAGGCCGACCTCATCGTGGGCGATGCAGGCAATGACGAGCTGTCCGGCGGCAGCGGCGAGGATGCCCTGTTCGGCGGCACCGGCGACGATCACTTGGATGGCGATTCCAGCGCGGATCTGCTGTTCGGCGGCGACGGCGACGACCTGATCCATGGCGGCGAGGGCGACGACATCGTGGCGGGCGGTGCCGGCAGCGACGAGCTGGAGGGTGGTACCGGCGACGACCTGTTCGAGCTGTCCGAGGACCTGTTCGAGGACCCGGAGTTCAGTGTCGACAAGATCCTCGACTTCGAGCGCGGCAGCGACCGGATCCTGACGGACGGCTACGACCTGTTCTCCGACCTCGACACCAACCAGGACGGCTTCGTCGACCGCAACGACGACCACGTGACGACGAGCAGGATCGACGGCGTCAGCTCCCTGGTGATCAACACCCACTACGCGGATGTGGACCACACCCTGATCGTGGTGGGCCAAACCCAGCTCGACGGCGACGACTTCACCGACACCCTGCCGGACGTGATCCCGGGCCCGGATCTCACGCTCCTAGGCGTCGTCATCGAACTGATCGACAACCTGTCGCCGCCGACCGTCTGAGGCCTTCCTCCGGCAAGTCGCGTCCGGCCTCTGCCGGGCGCGATCTTCTTGCGGCAGGCTCCTGGGATTTCGACCCCGGCCATGGCAGAATGGCTGGATCGGCTTCGTCCGATGTCGAAGGCCGGGTGGGCAGCCTGCCCCGTTGCGTTTTGCACGAACGAACCCGAGACTGGGCAGATGGCTGGCCCGCACCCGCCCCTTTGTCGAAGCCACACACCAAGCTGGCGGAAACTCTCCGCCCCTGCGGCTGCGACATGTCCGGCCCGATCCGGCGGCATCCCCCGGCAATCAACGCCGCCGGAACGTTGGTATCGGCTGTCTCGTTGTTGCTGATGATCCTGGCGCAGCTCGTCCTGCGCGGCCGCCAGGCATGGGGACGAAAGGAAAGGCCTGAGCGATGGAATGGCGGAGCGGCCGGCGCAGCAGCAATGTCGAGGACCGCCGGGGCATGGGCGGGATGCGCATGGGCGGCGGCGCCATGCGGGTCGGCGGCGGGATCGGCGGGCTGGGCCTGGTCGGGATCCTGGTGGTTTCCTGGCTGCTCGGCATCGATCCCAGCATGATCATCGGCGCGATCGACGGCGGCGCCCCGGTCGAGACCCGCCAGGAGCTGCCGCGCCAGGGCGGTGCCGGCAGCGACGAGCAGGCCGACTTCACCCGCGTGGTGCTCGGCAGCACGGAGGACGTCTGGCACGAACTGTTCCAGGCCGACGGGCAGACCTACCAGGAGCCCGGCCTCGTCCTGTTCACCGATGCCACCCAGTCGGGCTGCGGCTTCGCCCAAGGGGCCACCGGCCCGTTCTACTGCCCGGGCGACCGCAAGGTATATCTGGACCTGGGCTTCTTCGACGAGCTGTCCCAGCGCTTCGGTGCGCCTGGCGACTTCGCGCAGGCCTATGTGATCGCGCACGAGGTCGGCCATCACGTCCAGAACTTGCTGGGCATCCTGCCGCAGGTGCACGAGGCGCAGGCGGGTGCCGACCAGGCCTCCGCCAACGCCCTGTCTGTACGGGTCGAGCTTCAGGCGGACTGCCTGGCCGGCGTGTGGGCGAACCGGGCCGACCGGAGCCGGGGCGTGATCGAGCCGGGCGACGTCGAGGAGGCGCTGGGTGCCGCGGCCTCGGTGGGCGACGACCGGATCATGCGGGCGGCGGGGCGGCGTGCCAGCCCGGAGAG
>NZ_DATMFZ010000291.1:0-7182 GCF_035556675.1 Geminicoccus sp.
CGAGCGGGAGTGGAAGATGCCACCCCGTCAGTGGTGCATGGCCAAGGCCCAGTTCGCCATCCTGTTCGGCGAGCGCTTCACCAGAGCCATGGCCTGATCATGGGCAACCGCCCACCGATACACGGAATTCCTGACACTCCCTCCCGGCACTCAACGGCTGGCTGTTACGGTTTGACTGCCGTGAACACGAAATTCCCGGCTGGGAAAGTCCCGACGCCTGCCAACGTGTCCTTCGATCTATTCATCGTAGCTCGCGGTACGTTGTTGCGTGAGCCATTCGTCACGATGTAGCCGGAGTAAATGCACGCCGATGTGCCAACCAGTTGCAGATAACCCCAGACGGGAAACTGAGCGCCGTTCATGCCTCTGCAAAACGATTGGCCGTTGAAGTCGACCACGCCGTTCGGCTTCACTCGCAGCGTGCAGAATGTCCAATAAGGTTCAAAGCCACGCTCATAACCCTGCGAATAAACCTGCCAATCTCCAGAAATATCACCCTGCGTGCAGGCCGCCATTGCCTGCCCGCCCAGCGAACAGACAACTGCTGCTGCACTCAAACGACGCACATAGGTCATGATCATTATCGTTATCCTCTGCCTTATCTAGTTGAAGCTATCGAACTACAGAAATTATGGAAGTTCTATGCGCTATTGCTCGTGGTTGCCTTGGCTATACCAGCGATACCCGAATTACAGCCTCCTTTGCTCGGCATAGGATGAAGCTGAGGGCATGGCGTCTCTGTAAGTTTCCGGTAAATTAGCTTTCCGCCATCATCCGCCAACGTCCGTGGTCATGGCTTACGCAGCCAACCGACTCAGAGGTAGTGCCAGCGAGCGTGGGGGCGTTCCGCGTCGGTGGCGTGCTTCGGGGGCGCTCCGGACATCACTTGTTCTGAGGTGGTGGATGCCGATCGCGACCATCCGGACCGGCCTTGATGCCGCTCCCTGTGATTCTCTTTCTTGACGATCGTGGGACATGCCCTCAGGCAAGATGCCACGGACTGTCCACGGTCGTCCGGGCTCGTGCAGACAATGGATGTGGGGCTAGACGTGGGGCGAGCGAACGGAGGCTCGCTTAACATATTAGTTTCGCACGAAAATCACGTACGACTGGCGGAGGGAACGGGATTCGAACCCGTGAGGAGTTGCCCCCAACACGCTTTCCAGGCGTGCGCCTTAAACCGCTCGGCCATCCCTCCGGTTTCGGCTGGCGATGGCTTCTAGCGGCTGCCATCTTCCCCCGCAACCCGCAGCCGTCACCTGGAGCCGCGCTGTTGCCGCCTAGTCCACCTTCGTCGTCGCCCGTTCCGCCCGTCGCCATGGAATTCGGCCAGGGCGCATGAACTCAGGTGTCATCGGCAGGCTGGACCGGGGCTGCGGCATCCTGGTCACCATCCTGCCCCTTCTGTTCGTGCTGGGCCGGGCGTTCGCCGACGGCGTGGTGATCCTGGTGGCCCTGGCATTCCTGCTGCGCTCGGCCCTGCTGCGGGACTGGCGCTGGCTGCGCGAGCCCTGGGTGGTGGTGGCGCTGGCCTGGGTCGCCTGGCTGACCTTCGGCGGCCTGTTCTCGGCCGATCCCGCGCAAGCGAGCAAGAAGGGCCTCTTGCAGATCCGCTTCGTGCTGTTCGCGGCAGCGCTCGCCGCCGTGCATCTGCGTGATCCGGCGCTCCGCCAGCGTTTCCTCCTGACCCTGGCCACTGCCGTCCTGCTGGTCGCCGCCGACTGCCTGGTGCAGGTCGCAACCGGCTTTTCCCTGACCGGCCAGCCATTGCCCGAAGCCTACCGCCTGTCCGGTCCATTTTCCGCGCAAAAGGCCGGTACCTTCCTCGGCAAGACCGGTTTCCTGGCCCTCCTGCCGCTCCTGGCTCTGACCGGGCAGCGGCGCCTGGCCGCCTCGGTGCCGCTCACCTGCCTGCTGGCGCTGGGCCTCGTGATCCTGTTGACCGGGGAACGCTCAGCCCTCTTCACCTTCAGTCTGGGGGGGCTGGTCTGTCTGGCGGGCTTGCCGGTGCTGCGCCGCTTTCTCCTGCCGGCTCTGGTGCTGGGGATGATGGGCCTGGGCCTGGTGGCAGTGGTCCACCCGATCCTGATCGAGCGGTTCGTCAGCCATACCGTCGACGACCTCGATGGGTTCGCGGACAAGCGCTACGGCCAGATCCTGCGCAGCGGCCTGGCCCTGTTCGCGGAGCAGCCGATCACCGGGATCGGCGTCTCCGAATTCCCCAGGCGCTGCCCCGCACCGGAACTCGCCGCCATCGGGCCGGTCGAGGTGCGCTGCGTCAGCCACCCCCACCATCCCTGGATGGAGATGCTGGTGGAAGGCGGGGTGGTGGCGCTCGCGCTCTGGCTCGGGCTGCTCGCCGCCTGGCTGCGGCGCTTTGCGCAGGGTGGCCGGCTGGTGCTGGTGGCCGGGTTGGCGGCCATGCTGCCGTTCGCCTGGCCGCTCATGACCAGCATGTCCCTGTTCACCACCTGGAACGCGGTGCTGTGGTGGCAGGCAGCGGCACTATTCTTGGCACATGCCCCGATGCGCGGGGCCGGTAGGCCGGTCAGGCCTGGCTGATGAGGCTGGCGGCGATGGCACGGCCCTCGGCCGCGAGGTCGCCCTGGGCGACCTGCCTACCGGCGCGCCGATACCAGTAGCCGGCGTTGCCGAGATCGCCCTCGACCCGATGCAGCCAAGCATGCACCCAGTCGGCATCCGGCCGGCCCTCGTGCTCCTGGACGATACCGTGCGCCTCGTCCCAGCGATCCGCCAGTCCGTACCACACCGCGCGCAGTGCCGGTGTCAGACCGGCCGGCGGTGCGGCACCATCCAGCGACGCCAGGAAGGCGGCCGCGTCGGACTGCGCGGTCAATGGAGTTGGCCCCGCTCGCGCAGATCGCCCATCTGCGGCATCCTGGGTGCCGCCTCGGCATGCTCCTGGGCCTTCTTGCGCTCCAGTTCCAGGATCGCCTTCTGCAGCTTCTCGAACGCGCGCACCTCGATCTGGCGCACCCGCTCGCGGCTCACCCCGTACTTCTCGGAGAGTTGCTCCAGCGTGGTCGGATCCTCCTTCAGGCGCCGCTCGGTCAGGATGTGCTGCTCGCGCTCGTTGAGCACCGACATCGCCTCGGCCAGCAACGCCTCGCGATGGCCGCGCTCGTCGGCCTCGGCGATCGAGCGGTCCTGGGTTTCGCGCTCGTCCTCCAACCAGTCCTGCCACTCGCTCTCGCCCTCGACCCGCAAGGGCGCGTTCAGGGAATGGTCGGGCCCTTCCAGGCGCCGGTTCATGTCGATCACGTCCTGCTCGGTGACCGCCAGCGTGTCGGCGATCGCGCGCACCGTGTCCGGGTGGAGGTCACCCTCCTCCATCGCCTGCATCTGCGACTTCAGCCGGCGCAGGTTGAAGAACAGCTTCTTCTGTGCAGCCGTGGTGCCCATCTTCACCAGCGACCAGGAATGGAGGATATATTCCTGAATGGCTGCCTTGATCCACCACATCGCATAGGTGGCGAGCCTAAAGCCGCGCTCGGGGTCGAAGCGCTTGACCGCCTGCATCAGGCCGACATTGCCCTCCGAGATGATTTCCGACATGGGCAGGCCATAGCCGCGATAGCCCATCGCGATCTTGGCCACGAGCCGCAGGTGGGAGGTCACCAGTTTGTGCGCCGCGTCGGAATCCTCGTCGTCGCGCCAGCGGCGCGCGAGCATGTACTCCTCCTCCGCCGACAGCATCGGAAACCGGCGGATCTCGTCGAGGTAACGGGACAGCCCGCTGCCTTCGAGGGCGACCGTCGGAAGACCGGCCATGGCACTCCTTCTCCTGCGCTTGCAAAGGGCCCGGCATTTCGGACCCATGGGGTCTAGATAGCGTACCCCGGCCGACCTTGCCAGAAGAGCGGTGCTCCCGAGGCGGTTCTGCCGCAAGCGCGCGCGTGCTCAGTCGGGTGGGCCGTCCGTCCGAAACGCGCCCAGTACCTCCTCGAACAAGGGGGGAGGCGGCAGGTCGAATTCCAGGCGCTGGCCGGTGATGGGGTGCTCAAAGCCCAGCTTGCGCGCATGGAGGAGAATCCGGTCCAGCCGCTCGACCAGCGGCCGCGCGGCTTCCGGCAGGTCGCCGGTGCGCCTTGGGCCGTAGAGCCGGTCGCCCAGGATCGGGTGGCCGAGGCTGGCCAGGTGGACGCGGATCTGGTGGGTTCGGCCGGTTTCCAGCCGGCACTCGACCCTGGCCGCGCGCGTGCCCGCTGCCGCCAGCCGCCGCCAGTGGGTGACCGCGCGCTTGCCGCCGCTGCGCACGATCGCCATGCGCTTGCGGTCGAACGGGTCGCGGCCAAGCGGCCGGTCGACGGTGCCCTCGGCCTTGGCCGGCAGGCCACGCACGATCGCTTCGTAGATCCGGTGGATCGAGTGGACGGTGAACTGGCCGGAGAGCAGGGTATGTGCCCGGTCGTGCTTGGCGACCACCATCACGCCCGAGACGTCCTTGTCGAGCCGGTGGACGATGCCGGGCCTGGCCACCCCGCCGATCCCCGAAAGCGAGCCGCCGCAGCGTGCCAGGAGGGCATTGACCAGCGTGCCGTCGTCATGGCCCGGCCCGGGATGGACCACCAGGCCGGCCGGTTTCGCGACCACGATCAGGTGCTCGTCCTCGAACAGGACGCCTACGTCGATCGCCTGGGCCGCCGGGATCGCCGCCGTCGGCGGCGGCACGGCCAGCCGGTAGCTCTCGCCGGCGCGGACCTTGCGCGAGGCCTGGCTCACCTTCTGCCCGTCGCGCAGCACCTGGCCCTGGTCCAGGAGTGCCTGGATGCGCGAACGGGACAGATCGGGTAGGACCGCGGCCAGCCAGGCGTCCAGCCGCCGCCCGGCATCGGCCGGCTCGACCACCCGCGCGAAGCTGGTGGCCGCCGCCTCGTCTGCCGCGGTTCTGTCTGCCGCCACTTTGTCTGCCACCGCCGCGTCCACGCGTGCATCCTGTTCGGAATCTTGATCCATGGGCGAGACCGCCACCCGCATTCTCCTGGGCTTCGTGATCGCCGGCGCGGTCGTGCTGGTGGCCGGAATCGTCCTTCTCATCTGGCTGCTCGCGACCGGCGCGCAAGGCCAGCGTAGCCCAGTGACCGAAGGACCGCCCGTCGTCCGGCTCGCACCTGGCCAGCGCATCCTGGACCTGTCGCGCGGCCCGGACGACCTCGTTCTCCTGCTGGAGGACCAGGAAGGACGCCAGGTGTTGCGCTTGCTCGACCCGAACAGCGGTGCCACCGTCCATGACCTGCCAGTGACGATCGCACCGTGAACGATACCACAGACGGCACGATGGAGGTCCGGATCGAGGCCCTGGGCGGACGGGGCGACGGCATCGCCCGGCTGGCCGACGGCAGCCGCCTGTTCGTGGCCGGCGCTCTGCCGGGCGAGCGCGTCCTGGTGCGGCCGGAGCGGCGGCAGGGCGAGCGGCGCGCCCAGCTCGTCACGGTACTCGAGGGTTCGCCCGAACGGGTGGCCCCGCCATGCCCGCATTTCGGGAACTGTGGTGGCTGCCGGCTGCAGCATTTGGCCCTGCCCAGCTATGCGGCTTTTCTCGAGCAGCGGATCAGGGCGGCCCTGGAGGCGCGTGGCCTGGAAAGCGTGCCGATCGAGCCGGTCGAACTGTCCCCGCCGGCCAGCCGCCGCCGACTGCGCCTGGCTTGGCGCCGCGTGGGCAAGAACGTCGTGCTCGGCATGCGCGAGGCCGGTTCCGCGCGGATCGTCGATCTGACGACCTGCCTGATCGCGAGGCCGGCGCTGGTGGCCCTGCTGCCGTCGCTGCGAGCCCTGCTGGCGGCGCTTGGCACCGCCGACGGCGAGATCGCCCTGGAGGACAGCGAGGCCGGGGTGGACGTCGTGGTGATTACCCAAAAGCCCTTGGCCATGCCGGACCGGATCCGGCTGGCCGC
The DNA here is from genome assembly GCF_035556675.1 of Geminicoccus sp. Classification (GTDB taxonomy): domain Bacteria; phylum Pseudomonadota; class Alphaproteobacteria; order Geminicoccales; family Geminicoccaceae; genus Geminicoccus. The sequence continues at coordinate 5,916 of NZ_DATMFZ010000291.1, forward strand.
TTCCCTGCCCGAACTCGCCGGTGTCTGCCGGATTTCCTGGCGGAGCGCTGCCGGGCACGAGAGCGAGCCGGTCGCCACGGCGGCGGTGCCGTTTGCGCAGCACGGCCCGATCCGCATCGAGTTGGTGTCCGGCGGCTTCCGCCAGGCGACCGATGCGGGGCTGGCGGCAATGCGCCGCTTCCTGAACCGCCATCTGGCGGGCGCCCGCCACGTGCTCGACCTTTACGGCGGCACCGGTGCCCTGGGTTTGGCTCTGGCCCCGCTGCCGGCCCGGCTGGACGTGGTCGAGGGCGACCAGGCGGCCGCCGCTACGCTCGCCCGGGCACTCGGGCAGGGCATCAGGGGCAGCCGCGTATCCGTCCAGCACCGTGACCTGGAGCGGGACCCGCTCCAGCTGGCCGAACTGCGCCCGGTGGATGCCGTGATCCTGGATCCGCCCCGTGCCGGTGCCAGGCCGCAATGCACGGTCCTGGCCGGAAGCCGCGTCGGGCGGATCGGCTATGTTTCCTGCGCTTCCGGTAGCTTTGCCCGCGACGCGCGTATCCTGGTGGACGGTGGCTACCACCTGATGGGCGTGCAGCCGATCGGCCAGTTCCTCTGGTCGGACGAGATCGAGCTCGCCGCGATCTTCCAGCGCGAACCCGCTTGACCGCACCGGCCGGGCCCTGTAACCAGCGCTCCGTCACCGAGACGTCCCCATCGTCTAGCGGTTAGGACGGCGCCCTCTCACGGCGCAAACAGGGGTTCGAGTCCCCTTGGGGACGCCAAGCTTTCTCAAGCGGTTAGCAGGCGTCGGGCGGCCTAGTCGCTCGCGTTTGCACGAGCCTGCTGGCACGCTTCGGAAATGTATCTCCCCGGATCGAGATGGACGACAACGGATAGGTGAATGTGGCTCGACCTGTTCTGTAGGCCTGCGATCCTAGATCCCCGTGACAGGTTTTGAGATCTACCTTCACCTTAGGTCTGCGGCTCTCGCAGGTCGCACAGAGGAGGGTTCCCCTGGCGGTTATCCCCCTTCCAGAGGCTCCTTTGCCCGTCTAGCGTACCGGACGCAGAGCCTTTAGCCCCATCACGAATAAGGGGCCTCCACTTTGGCAAAGATTACCGGCACCGCCGGCAACGACCGGCTGTTCGGCACGTCCGGACGCGACACCATCCAGGGCCTGGCTGGCAACGACCTCCTCGAAGGCCGGGCGGGCGACGACTTCATCCAGGGCGGCCTGGGCAACGACACGCTGCGCGGCGAGCTCGGCAACGACCGCCTCTA
>NZ_DATMFZ010000292.1:0-45395 GCF_035556675.1 Geminicoccus sp.
CAGGACTTCCAGGCGATCCGCTACCATTCCCTGCTGGTGACCCGGCCAGGAACCGGGCTCGTGGCCAATGCCTTTGCCGAGGACGGCACCATCATGGGCCTGCGCCACTGCGCGCGGCCGGTCCACGGTGTCCAGTTCCACCCGGAATCGATCGCCACCGAACATGGGGCGGCCCTCTTGCGCAACTTCCTGGCCGAGATCCCCCCGGGCCGGCCCTGGCCAGCACGGCAGCCGCCTCCCCGCCCGGCCCGCACAGCATCGCCAGGCTTGCGCATCTTCACCCGGGAGCTGCCCGGCGGCGTCTCGCCCGAACGCTGCTTTGCCGCCCTTTACGGCGAATCGGCGGATGCATTCTGGCTGGACAGTGCCGCTGTGACCGCCCAGCTCGGCCGCTGGTCGTTCATGGGCGACGCGTCCGGCCCGCTGGCCGAGCGGATCAGCTACCGGGTGGCGGGGCGCCAGCTCTCGGTGAACGGCATGAAGTCCCGGGAGCGGCTGTTCGACGCCCTCGAACGCTGGCTCACCGAGCGCCGCGTCGAGCGGCCGGCCGGGCTGGACGTGCCGTGCCTGCCGGGCTGGATCGGCTATCTCGGTTACGAGCTGAAGGCGGATGCCGGGGCAGCAGCCGCCCACCAGGCCACCACGCCGGATGCCCAGCTGATCTTCGCCGACCGCATCATTGCCTTCGATCACCAGCAGGACCGCATCGTCCTGCTGGCAGCCGACCACGCGGACGCGGCCGGGCGTGCGGCGGCCTGGTTCGATGCCGTCGCGGCCCGCATCCGGGAGGCCCCTGCCCTCCCCCCGCCGCGCCCCCCGGCCACGCCGCTGCGCTTTGCCCCGCATCAGGACGACCAGACCTATCTGGCGCAGATCCGCGTGGCCAAGGAGGCGATCCGGCGCGGCGAGAGCTACGAGGTCTGCCTCACCAACGAGCTGGCGGCACAGGGCGAGATCGAGCCGCTTGCCGCCTATCGCCGGTTGCGGCAGGTCAATCCGGCGCCGTTCGCGGCGTTCTTGCGCTTCGGCGACCTGGCGGTCCTGTCCTCCTCGCCCGAGCGCTTCTTGCGGATCGGGCCGGATGGCGCGGTCGAGGCCCGCCCGATCAAGGGCACCATCCGCAGAGGCCGGGATGCAGCAGAAGACCGGATACTGGCCGAGCGGCTGTGTGCCAGCGTCAAGGACCGCTCCGAGCATCTGATGATCGTCGATTTGCTGCGCAACGACCTGGGCCGGGTCTGTGAGGCCGGCAGCGTCCGGGTCGACGGCCTGTTCGCCATCGAGCCCTATGCGACCGTCCACCAGATGGTGTCGACCGTCCGCGGCCAGCTCGCCGCTGTCTGCTCGCCCATCGACTGCATCGAAGCGACGTTTCCGGGGGGCTCCATGACCGGGGCACCCAAGCTGCGCACCATGGCGATCCTGGACGAGCTGGAGGGCCGGCCGCGCGGGATCTATTCCGGTGCGATAGGCTATGTCGGGCTGGACGGCAGCGTCGATCTCTCCATCGTGATCCGCACCGCCGTGCTGCATGGCGGTACGGTGCGGATCGGTGCGGGCGGTGCGATCGTCGATCTGTCCGACCCGGCCGAGGAACTGGCAGAGCTCCACCTCAAATGCACAGCCCTGCTGACCGCCCTTGGCGGCAGCCTGACGGCGGAAGCGCTGGAGAACGAATGAACTGCCGCATGGCCCGCTGCTCGGCCTGGCCCTTCTTCTGGCCGGCTTCACCACCGATCCGGCCGGAACGAGATCATCGGCGACGCGCAGCTGATCCTGGCGGGCCGCGGCTATACCGACGATGCGGTGACCATCAGCGGTGCGCGCACCACCGGCACCGTCCGCATCTGCCGCCGCCCGTTCATCCATAACGCCGCCGATTTCAACGCCTGGACCGATGGCCTGCCGGGCTGGAGTGCCGCACCCCGGCTGCACTGGGACGAGCAGGGCGAGTTTGCCGTGCAGGACGGCGGCAGTGCCGGCAAGGATCTCACCCATGACTGCGAGGCGGAGGGCAACTGCACCGGCCTGAACGACTGAGCGCCCGCCTCGTCAGCGCGGTGCCGGCAGCACCGACACCGTCGCGGTCTGGCCGGCCACGAGCCGGGTGCCCTCGGGTAGCGGGTCGAGCGCCACCCGTACCGGCACGCGCTGGGCGAGCCGCACCCAGGCGAAGGTCGGGTTGACGTTGGCCAGCAGGCCGTCGCTGCGCTCGCGGTCCTCGATGCCCGCGGCGATGCTCTCGATCCTGCCGCCGAGCACGGTGCCGCCGCCCATCAGGCGGACCTCCACCCGGTCGCCCACCCGGATCCTGGCGAGCTTGGTTTCCTCGAAATAGCCGGCGACATAGAAGGAGGCGTCGTCGACCAGGGCGGTGACCGCCTTTCCGGCAGTGACGTAGTCGCCCGGGCGCAGCGTGAGGTTGGTGATCACGCCTGCCACCGGCGCCCGGATCTCGGAGCGCGTCAGGTTGAGTGCCGCCAGGTCTCGATCGGCCTCCGCGAGGCGCAGGGCGGCCTGAGCCTGCGCTGCCGTCGTGGCGACCTGCTCCTGCTTCTGCCGGGCCACGACGTCTTCGGCCAGATATCCGTAGCGTTCGACGTCGCGCTGTGCCTGGTCCAGCGCCGCCTGGCTGTTGGCGACAGCCGCCTCGCTCTGGCGCAGCGCCAGGGCGAACCGCGCCTGGTCCAGGCGGAACAGCACCTGGCCCTGCACCACCTTCTCGTTGTCCCGCACCAGCACTTCCGCGACCATGCCGGAAACGTCCGGGGCCACCCCGACCACGTCGGCCCGCACCCGTCCGTCCCGGGTCCAGGGTGCCCGCATGTAGTAGTCCCAGAGCTGCCAGCCGACGAAGGCGGCGGCAGCAAGGACCAGGAGAGTGACCAGCACCTGGCTGGTCCGGACGAGATAGCGGCTCATGGAAACGTCTCTAGATGCGGGCCGCCAGGGCGGCGACGCCGCCCAGCAGCAGTACGAACAGGGCAAGGTCGAAGAGCGGGCGATGCCAGACGAAGCGATAGGCACCGATCCGCACCAGCAGGCGGCTGGCGAGCTCCTTCAGCGCCAGCGCGAGCACCGCGTACACCAGCAGGGCCGGCAGGAAGACACCGTAGAGGTCGATCTCACCGGGCATCAGGCGACTTCCTGCGGACGGTTCTCGGGCATGACCGGCCCGCCGGCCGGCAGGATGGCGCGCCGGATGCCGAACAGGGCCAGGAGTGCCGCGTCGGTTGCCCGATCGGGACCTGCCCGCCTCATCAGGCGGGTCATGACGGCGTCGAGGCCCGCCGCCAGCCGCTCGCGGCCAGCCGGATCGGCCCGTTCACCGCGAAAGTGCCGGCTCAGCGGGTCGAGCAGTGCGGCAACGGTCTCGCGATCTTCCGGCGTGAGGGTGTGACGCAGGCTGCGCAACTCCATGATGTTGATGCTGGCGCGCAGGTCCGCCAGCACAGCGTCCGTTTCCCTGGCCGCGCCCCCGGCATCGGCCAGGCGCGGTACCAGCAGGCCCAGCCGGTCGACCACGCGCCGGATCAGCCGGTGGAGGTCGTGGCCATACTCCCGGCTGGCGGCGCGCGCGATGTCCCGGCGGCTGGCGCGCAGCAGGCGCCGCGCACTCTGGTCGGCGCCGATCGAGCGCAGGATCGCGGTGACGGCTGTGGCGGCGAGCACGCCTGCCACCGTTGCCAGCGCACTGTTGGTGAAGGTGGCGAAGTCCGAATTGTAGCGGGACTGCAGCGCCAGCATCATCGGCACGTTCGCCGAGATGGTGAAGCCGGCCATGCCCCATCTGGCCGTCGCCATGAACGCACCGCTCACCAGGAGGGTCGGCGCCAGCACCAGCGCCAGTCCCTCGAAGCCGGTCACCATCGGCAGCACGGCGAACTGATAGGCCAGGACCAGCACCAGGGACGCGCACAGGAACAGGGTGAAGCGCCGGAGCATCGGCACCGGATTGTCCATGGCGGCGAAGATCGAGCAGAACACCGCCCCCATCTGCGCGGCCATGCCCCCTTCCTGCCAGCCGGTGGCAATCCAGAAGACGCAGCAGACCAGCGTGCCCACCGTGGCGGCCACGCCCGAGAGGGCCGCCATCCCGACGTCACGGTGCAGGCTGTCGTCGCCGGCATAGCGGGACGACATGCGCAGGTGGGAAGGCAGGCGCTCCCTGCCCGCCAGAATGTCCTGGCGGAGGACCAGGCAGTCGCTCCAGACGTCGATCAGGTCGTCCAGGCGGGCGCACAGGCTGGCCTGGAGCAGGCTGTGCCAGTCCCGCGGCTGCTCTGGCCGCAGTCCCGCGATCTGCTGGCGCAGTTGCTGGGCCTCTGCCACGGGCGCCTCCAGGCCGCGGCCGATCCAGTCGCTGATCGCCACGAGCAGGGCCGCCATCGCGTTGGCAGGCGTGGCCGCCGCCAGCCGGTCGCGCAGCGCCGACAGGATCGGCAGGAGCGCGATCATGCGCTGCTGGAGCACCTGCATCTGCCGGGCGGAGTGCCGGTAGCGCGAGGTGTCGTAGGCGAGATGGGTGGAAAGCGCGATCAGGTCGACCGTGTCCGCGGCCAGCCTCCGGCGGTCCGCTTCGGCCGTGCCGCCGCTGCTCTGGCGCAGCAGCACGTCGTTCGCCCACCGGCCGGCATCGGCCAGCCAGCGGTCGATCCGTGTGGCGACAATCGGCCCGACATGGCGCGGAAACAGGACCCGGCTGACCACGGCCGAGCAGAGAATGCCGAGCGTGATCTCCTCGGTCCGCGCGAGTGCGGTGTCGAAGATCAAGGTTGGATGGGTGACGGAGGAAAAGCCGATGATCGCCGCGGTATAGCCGGCCAGCATGAACACGTAGGAACGGGGCGTGCGATCCAGCAGGCTGACGAACAGGCAGGCGCCGACCCAGATGGCCAGGGCCAGGCAGAGCAGCTCCGGCGCATCGACCAGGTTCGGCACCAGGGCCACGGAAGCGACCGCACCGATCAGGGTGCCCAGCACGCGATAGACTGCCTTGGAGGTCACCGCACCGGCCAACGGATGGGCGACGATATAGACCGTACCCATCGCCCAGTAGGGCTGGGACAGGTCGAGGCTGAGCGCCACCCACAGCGCCAGCAGGGCTGCCAGGAAGGTCTTGGCCGAGAACAGGAATTCGGTGCGTCCGAGGCCGGCCACGCTGATCATTCCGCCTGGCCGGCCGGGCGCAGCAGGATCTGCTCGATCCGCTGGAGCACCGACATGGTGACGGCGAGCTCGCCCGCAGGAATATCGGCCAGGATCCGCTGGCGGAATGCCACCACCACCTGGTCGATCTCGCGGACCCGCTCCTGGCCCGCCTCGGTCAGGGACAGGATCTTCGCCCGCCGGTCGGCCGGATCCTCGCGGCGGGTGATCAGCCCCTCTGCGACCAGCCGGTCGACGATCCTGACCAGGGACGGCCCTTCCACGGACAGTTCCTCGGCGAGGGCACCCGGCCGCTGATGGTCGCCCAGCCGATGCAGCGTGAGGAGCGGCAGGGCGGTGGCCTGGGACAGCCCGCACTCGGCCAGCGCCTGGTCCACGGCGCGCCGCCAGTGGCGGCCCACATGGATGACGAGCTGGCCGAAGGTGCTGTGGCTGGCGGGATCGTCCTGCATGGGCGGGCAGATGGGTGCCAATCGCCTAGCATGCAAGTAGATAGGATGTTAGATATTTTAGTGATGCGTGGCGACGGCCCCTGCCCTGGCCCTAGATCAGGCGCCGCCACAGCAGGGCGTTCGAGTCACGCGACGCCTCCATGAGGCGCAGTTCTTCCATGCGTGCCTGTTCCGCCGGCGGCACGCCGATGTCCTGCCACTGCAGCCGGTTGAGGCGGCCGATCTCCGCGTTGTCCGGCAAGCCGCTGCCCAGGCGGCGCCAGATGGCGCCCAGCAACGGAAACAGGCTCGGCCAGCCGGATCTCTGAACATGGAGTGGCGCGATCTGGGTAGCCATCTTCAACTTGCCCTTCAGCTCTGATGAGCCATGAAGTGCAAATTATCTCTGATCCTATCAGCTTGCCCAGCGAGCGGTTCTTGAAGCAACATCAAGTCCTGGTTGGCGATCGGGTGCAGCTTCCATGGCGAGGTTCATTCCCGGGCTAGGCATGCTGCGGACCTTCGAGGCCGCCGCCCGGCACCTGAACTTCACCCGGGCCGCGGAGGAACTGGATGTCACGCCGGCGGCGGTGAGTGCCCAGATCCGCAGCCTCGAGGAGGTGCTGGGCGTGCGGCTCCTGTGGCGCACCAGCCGCAGCGTGCGCCTGACCGAGGCCGGCGAGGTGCTGCTCGAAGCGGTGGGCGAGGCGCTGGACCGGATCGGCCAGGCGGTCGACCGGGTCAGGGCGCCGTCCGGGCGGCCGAGCCTGAAGATCAGCACCGGCTTCTCCTTCGCCGCGAAATGGCTGGTGCCGAGGCTGGAGCGCTTCCGCCGCCACCATCCTGATCTCGACGTGCGGCTCGATGTCAGCGAACGGCTGGCCGATTTCCTGCGCGACGAGGTCGATGTCGCGATTCGCTTCGGTGCCGGGGTCTATCCCGGCCTGCGCAGCGACCGCCTGTTCGACGAGCACGTCTTCCCGGTCTGCAGCCCGCGCCTGCTGGACGGTGACCCGCCGCTGCGGGTGCCCGACGACCTGCGCCATCACGCCCTGATCCACGAGGCTTGGCAGTCACAGGACGGCAGCTGGCCGGACTGGCGCATGTGGCTCCTGGCGGCCGGGCTGGATGACATCGACCTCAGCCGCGGCCTGCATGTCCAGCAGAGTGCGCTCGCGATCCAGGCGGCGGTGGATGGCCAGGGGGTGGCGCTGGGCAATACCAGCCTGGTCGCCGACGATCTGGCGGCGGGCCGGCTCGTCCAGCCATTCGCGCTCTCGCTCAGCGTGCCCGGCTTTGCCTATTTCCTGGTGGCCCCCAGGCGCAGCGCCGATCGCCCGGTGGTGCGCGCCTTCCGGGATTGGCTGATGGCGGAGGTGCGCAGCGGTTCTGCCCGGAGCTGACGCCCCCTCCCCTGCCGGAGCCGGTCCTGCGGCGGGCGTCGCCACGTCAGGAAGCTCGGCGCTCCAGATAGGGTTTCAGCACCAGCCGCAGCTGTTCGGGATCATAGGGCTTGGCGATGACCGGCAGGTCCTGGAGGTCCGGCGGGATCGGCAGCTCGGCGCCATGGCCCGTGGTGAACACGCAGGCAGTGCCCTCTCGCTGCAGCCGGTTCGCCAACAGGAATGATGTCCCATCGCGCAGCTCGATATCCATGACCGCCACGGCTGGTCTCTGCCGGTTCACGAAGGCCTCGGCCTCGGCGAGCGTCAGTGCTGCATCCACCCGGGCCGCACCCAGGCTTTGCAGCGTCATGCTGGTGTCGAGCAGGATGATCGGATCGTCCTCGACCAGCAGGACGATCAATTCGGCGGATCCCAACGTCATACCCTCTGGCCTCCGCCCGTCGCCCACGAAGCGCCGCGGCTGGTCGAACAGGGGAAGAAGAAGCACGAACCGATCATAACTGTCTGTGCACTGGGCGACAATTCTCCGGCTGCTCTCGTCTTTTCGGCGAACGGCTGCTCAGGGCCGTGTAGGGACCTCGGGCAGGATCCGCCGGAAGTGCCGGCGCACGCTGGCATGGCAATCGCAGGACGCGCCTTCCAGGCCTTCACGGCTCTGGATGATGATCCGGCCCCTCGCCTGGCGGATCAGGCCGCACCTGCTGAGATCGCGCAGCGTCCGCGTCATCGTGGTGCGCTGCACGCCGAGCATCTGGGCGAGGAACTCCTGGGTGACCTTCAGTTCGTTGCTGCCGACGCGATCCATGGTGGAGAGCAGCCAGCGGCAGCAGCGCTGGTCGAGCGGATGCAGGGCGTTGCAGACCACCGACTGCAGGACCTGGGCCAGCAGGGCATCGGCATAGCGGGCGAACAGGTCGTGCAGCCGCGGGCTTTTGGCCTTGGCCGCCTCCAGCCGGGCAGTGTCGATCCGGAGGCAGCTGCCCGGGAGCTGCACGATCGTGCGCGCAAACGCCGGCTTGTGACCGGCACTCACCACTCCGCCGATCGCCCCTTCCCTGCCGATGGTCGCGGCCTCGGCAATCGTGCCATCGGCCATCACCAGGACCAGGGCCGCAATCATGCCCGAGATCGGGAAATAGGTGCTCACCACGTCGTCGCCGCTGTCCACCAGCAGCGTGTCCGCAGCCAGCTCGACGATGTCGGCACCGGGCAACAGGAGTTGCCGTTCCGCCGCGGAGAGTGAGGCGAGGAGCCGGTTCTGTGCCAGCCGCTCCAGGGAGACGGCGGGAATCCGGGAGGAAGGCAAGGGCATGGCGGGGGTCATGGCACTAGCGTATCCGACGTCGGATAGGGTGCGAGCCTGCCCTCACCGGGTTCTGCCGAGCAGGCTGCCGATCCGCAGCCAGACCTGCTCCAGCGTGGTACGGGTGACGTCGTCCAGCTCCTGCGCCTGGACCGCCTCCAACGTGCTGAGCAGGCGCCGGCCGCTGTCACCCACGATGCGCACGGCGGGGCGCGCCGGTGCCGGCCGGGAAGATACCGGGGCCCGCCTGGCCGCGCGCACCTGCCGCACTGTCGCCAGTCCCTGCTTGGCGAGATCCCAGAGCCGGAGCTGCTCCTCCTCGTCCTGGACCTGGGCCAGCTCGACCAGCAGCGATCGCCCGAGCCCGGGCACGCCAGGATACTCCTCGCGGATCCGGTCGGGCAGCCGGGCCAGGGACAGCAGCGCCGAGACGGTGTTCTGCTTCTTGCCGACCGCCCTGCCCACCTCGTCCTGGGTCCAGCCCTTCTCCTGCATCAGGCGCAGGATCGCGGCCGCTTCCTCGAACGGCCCCAGCTGCTCGCGCTGCAAATTCTCGACCAGCGCCAGCTCCAGTGGATCGCCGTCGCTGACGATCGCGGCGATGGTGCCCCGCCCGAGCGCGCCGGACGCCCGCCAGCGCCGTTCGCCGGCGACCACGATCCACCGGCCAGGCGTGGCTGCACGACGGACCAGGATCGGCTGCAGCAGACCGTGCGCCTCGATCGAAGCGGCCAATTCCTCCAGCGCCTGCGGATCGAAATGCCGGCGCGGCTGCTCCGGGTCCGGGTCGATCGTGGCCAGATCCAGCTCCACGATCTTCGGCAGGTCGGCCGAAGTGCGGAACAGCGCGTCGGTGGCGATCCGGTCGCGCAAGGTCGGGCGCGCCACCTTAGCGGATTTCGCGTTCGATCGCATCGGCGACCTCCTCGATACCCCGGATGATGTCCGCCCGGATCTCGTCCGGCGCAGAGGTGACCGACGCCCGGTCGAACGCGGTGGTGCGGCGCACCGGGGCGAACACCCGGTGCTTGGCACCGACCGCCGCGGTCAATTCCTCCAGCGCTTCCCGGTCGTGCCGGTTGCGGGCGTCGTGGATGGTGGGCAGCAGACCCAGGATCGCCAGCCCGGGGTTGAGCCGGGTCCGGATCCGGTCGATCGTGTCGAACAGCAGCGACACGCCCATGATCGAGAGATAGTCCGTCTTGACCGGCACCAGCACCTGGTCGGCGGCTGCCAGTGCGTTCACCGTGAGCAGTCCCAGCGAGGGCGAGCAGTCGATCAGAATGACGTCGAACCGCTCCGCCAGGGGCGCCAGCTTGTCTCGGACCAGGGTGGCACCGTTCCAGGCGGCGACCAGCTCGCTCTCGGCGGAAGCCAGGCGGATCGAGGCCGGCAGCAGAGTGGGTGCTTCGCCGAGCAGGACCTTGTCGATGGGCTGGCGGTCGAACAGCAAGGCGTGGAGAGTCTGGTCGCGCCCTTCCAGCACCCGGGGGTCGTGACCGGCATAGACGGTCAGGCTGGCCTGCGGATCGTCGTCGATCATGAGCACGCGCCGGCCACGTCGGGTCAGCGCATGGGCGAGATGGAAGGTCGTGGTCGTCTTGGCGACGCCGCCCTTCTGGTTGGCGATCGCGATGGTCACCGCCATGTGGACGTCCGGAGCCTCTCGATCGGTGGAGCCAACCCGATCGCTACGCGGGCGCCGGTGCCACCGCAAGTGGCCTGGACATCCGACGTCGGATGACGTGGCGCACCGGCCACGCTATCCGACGTCGGATCCAGCGCCACGTCTCGACGCCGGACGCCGGACGTGGCACCTGCGGTCGGGGCGCCCGGGCGAGGCGAGGGGGAGCGAACATGGCAATCAGCGGTGCTGCGCGCGTGGCAGGGGTGATGGGCTGGCCGATCGCCCACTCGCTCTCGCCGCTGCTGCACGGCTACTGGTTCCAGCGCTACGGCATCGACGGTGCCTATGTCCCGTTCCCGGTCCGGCCAGAGAACGCCATCGCTGCGATCCGGGCCCTGCCGCTGCTGGGCCTGCGCGGCTGCAACGTCACCCTGCCGCACAAGGAAGCGGCCTATGCCGCCGTGGACCGCCACGACGAGAGTGCGCGGCGCATGGGCGTGGTCAACACGGTGATGGTGCAGGAGGATGGCAGCCTGCTGGGTGCGTGCACCGACGGCCTGGGCTTTCTCGCCAACCTGACCGAGCAGGCGCCCGGGTGGCATCCGGGGCAGGGCGAGGCGGTGCTGGTCGGGACCGGCGGCGCTGCCCGCGCGGTCGCGGTCACGCTGCTGGATGCCGGGGTGCCCGGCCTGCGTCTGGTCAACCGCACCCTGGCCAAGGCGGAGGCGCTCGCCGCCGAGCTTCAGGCGATGTTTCCCGGTGTCACCGTTACCCCGCTCGGCTGGGCGGAGCGGGCAGGGGCGCTGGACGGTGCCGGGCTGCTGGTGCAGTCGACGGCGCTCGGCATGAAGGGCCAGCCTCCGCTCGACCTGACGCTGGACGCCCTGCCCGTTGCCGCGCCGGTGGCGGATCTGGTCTACACCCCGCTGGAAACCGACATTCTGCGCCGCGCCCGGCTGCGGGGCCACCCGGTGGTGGATGGTCTGGGCATGCTGCTGCACCAGGCCGTGCCGGGCTTTCGCCACTGGGGCGGCGTGACGCCGGCGGTGGACGCACCGACTCGCCAGGTGGTGGAGGCAGCGCTCCGGCAGCGCGACAGTTGATGCAAACGCCGGCACAGAATGCCGGCCAGAGGGAGGACGAAGGATGGATCTGGGCTTGCGCGACAAGGTGGCGGTGATCACCGGGGGCAGCATCGGGATCGGCCTGGCGATCGGCCATGGCCTGGCCGCCGAGGGCGCGCATGTGGTGGTGGCGGCGCGCAACGGCGAGCGCGCCCAATCGGCCGCCGAGGAGATCGCCGGCCGCCACGGCGTGCGCACCCTGGCGCTGGAAGTCGACGTGGCGACCGCTGCCGGCTGCGATACGATCGTCCAGGAGGTCGAGAAGGCGTTCGGCGGCGCCGACATCCTGATCAACAATGCCGGGACCGGCAGCAACGAGACGATCCTGGAAGCGCCCGACGACAAGTGGCAGTACTACTGGGATCTGCATGTCATGGCCGCGGTCCGGCTGGGCAGGGGCCTGGCCCCGCAGATGATCCGGCGCGGCGGTGGCGTGGTCCTGCACAACTGCTCGATCTGCGCCACCCAGCCCCTGTGGTATGAGCCGATCTACAACACCACCAAGGCGGCCCTGGTGATGTTCTCCAAGAACCTCGCCAACGAGCTGATCCCGCACAACATCCGGGTCAACGCGGTCAATCTCGGCCTCACCCTCACGCCCGACTGGGTCAAGACCGCCACCCAGCTCACCGATGGCACCGGCAAGACTTGGCAGGATTATATTCAGGGGATCGCCGACGAGTTCGCGCCGATCAAGCGGTTCGCCAGCCCGGAGGAGGTGGCGAACTTCTTCGTCTTCCTCTGCTCGGACAAGGCCACCTACAGCGTCGGCTCCACCTATTACATCGATGGCGGCATGCTGAAGACGGTGACCTGAGCCGCCGGCCGTGCCCGCTTCTTCACCATGCTGGCACGGTCCTTGCTCATCATCCGGGCAGCGTCGGGGGGCGCTGGCCGGAGCGATGAGCCATGCATTTCGATCTGATCGTCATCGGTAGCGGCCCCGCCGGCCGGCGGGGTGCCGTCCAGGCCGCCAAGCTCGGCAAGGACGTGCTGGTGGTGGACCAGGGCCGCCGGGTCGGCGGCGTCTCGGTACATACCGGCACCATCCCGAGCAAGACCCTGCGTGAAACGGTCCTGAACCTGTCGGGCTGGCGCGAGCGCGGCTTCTATGGCCGTTCCTACCGGGTGAAGAAGGAAATTTCTGCCGCCGACCTCCTGAACCGGCTGCACATCACCCTGAACCACGAGGTCGAGGTGCTGGAGCACCAGTTCGCGCGCAACCGGGTGACGACGCTCACCGGCACCGCGCGGTTCCTCGACCCGCACCGGATCGAGGTCGCGACCGCCACCGGCGAGCAGCTGACGATCTCGGCCGACCGCTTCCTGCTGGCGGTCGGCACCCGGCCGCATCGGCCGGACCATATTCCTTTAGATGGCCGCAGGGTCCTGGACAGCGACCAGATCCTGGAGATGGACCGGCTGCCGCGCCACCTGGCGGTGGTGGGGGCAGGGGTGATCGGCGTCGAGTACGCGACCATCTTCAGTGCGCTCGACGTGCCCGTCACCCTGATCGAGCCGCGCCCGGCCATGCTGGAGTTCCTCGACCACGAGCTGGTCGACGACCTGGTCCACCAGTTGCGCGACCGCGGCACGACCCTGCGCTTCGGCAGCAAGGTCGCGGCGATCGACACGCCGGCGGATGGGCCCTGCATCGTCCGGCTGGAGAATGGCAGGGTGGTCCAGGCCGACATGGTGCTCTACGCCGCCGGCCGCTCTGGCGCTACGACGAGCCTGGGCCTCGAGGCTTGCGGGATCGAGGCGGATGCGCGCGGCCGCCTCTCGGTCGATCCCCGGACCTTCCAGACCAGCCAGCAGCACATCTACGCCGCGGGCGACGTGATCGGCTTTCCCAGCCTCGCCTCGACCTCCATGGAGCAGGGCCGGCTCGCCGCCTGCCATGCGTTCGGCGTCGCCGCGCACGAGCCACCGCGCTTCTTCCCCTACGGCATCTATTCCGTGCCGGAGATCTCGACGGTCGGGCTCACCGAGGAGGAGGTCCGCCAGCAGGGCATCGCCTACGAGTGCGGCATCGCCCGATTCCGCGAGACGTCGCGTGGCCAGATCATGGGGCTGAACGCCGGGATGATGAAGCTGATCTTCGCGCTGGACGGCAAGCACCTGCTCGGCTGCCACATCGTGGGGGAGGGGGCGACCGAGCTCGTCCATATCGGCCAGGCGGTGATCAACCTGAACGGGACGCTCGACTACTTCATCCAGAACACCTTCAACTACCCGACACTGGCCGAAGCCTACAAGGTCGCGGCCCTCGACGCCTGGAACCGGATGCCGAGGTGCCCCAGCCGGTGAGGGGAGGGCCTTTACCTGGCAGCTCCCGTGACCCAACTGGTTCGGGAACGCTCGCGGGTATGGAGAAGGCAGTTGGAACAGCGGGAACTCGGCAAGTCGGGCCTCAGGATCGCGCCGCTCGTGTTCGGCGGCAACGTGTTCGGCTGGACCGCCGACGAGCGGACCTCGTTGGACCTGCTCGACCGCTTCGTCGACGCCGGCCTGAACGCGATCGATACGGCCGATGTCTACTCGGTCTGGGTGGATGGCCACCAGGGTGGCGAATCCGAGACGATCATCGGCCGCTGGATGCAGGCGCGGGGCGCCCGCAATCGGGTCGTGCTCGCCACCAAGGTCGGCATGGACATGGGCGGCGGGCGTACCGGGCTGAAGGCCGCCTGGATCGAAGAGGAGGTCGAGGCCTCGCTGCGCCGGCTGCAGACCGACCATATCGACCTCTATTTCGCCCATCAGGATGACCTGGACACGCCGCTCGAGGAAACGCTGGAGGCGTTTGCCCGGCTGGTGCAGGCCGGCAAGGTCCGGGCGATCGGCGCCTCCAACTACGAAGCACCGCGCTTGGCCGAGGCGCTCGAGCTCTCGGCCAAGAACGGCTGGCCGCGCTACGAGGTGCTCCAGCCACACTACAATCTCTACGACCGGGTCGCCTACGAGGTGGCGCTGGAAGAGGTCGCAAGCGAAGCCGGGCTCGGCGTGGTCACCTATTTCTCGCTGGCCCGGGGTTTTCTGACCGGCAAGTACCGCAGCGAGGCCGACCTCTCCAAGAGCGTGCGCGGCCAGGCGCTGGCCGGCAACTTCGAGGAGCGCGGGCTGCGCGTGCTGGCAGCCCTCGACGAGGTCGCGGCCGAGACCGGCGGCACGCCGGCCCAGGTGGCGCTGGCCTGGCTGATGGCCAGGCCCTCGGTCACGGCACCGATCGCGAGCGCCACCAGCCTCGCCCAGCTCGACGAGCTGATCGGCGCAGTCCACCTCCGCCTCGCGCCCGATGCGCTGGAGCGCCTGGATCAGGCGAGCATGCCGAAGCTGCTCGAGGAGTCGGAGAAGATCATCGCCAACGAATGACGGGCCCGCGAATGGCGGATGGGCCGGGCGGCCTCACGCGGCCGCCTTGGTGCCCGCCACGGTGAGGCGCACCAGCTCGTCCACCACGCTGACCAGCGCCTCCTGCTCCGGCAGGTCGTCCTCCCGGCCGGCGGACCAGGCGGCGAGCTGGACTTCCGCACTGGTGCCGCGCGCCACGATGTCGTTGGCACGCCGCAGCTCGACACCACAGCCCAGCTCGTCGGCATCCGCCTGGAGTTCCTCGACCAGCTCGGCCACCAGGGTGCGCATCGGCACCAGCCGGCCGCGCTTCAGGCAGGCGATCTCTGCTTCGACCCCGGCGAGTTGCACCCGCCACTGGTTCTCCTCGGTGACCAGCTTCTGGAAGCGGTGCGGCTCCGGCTCCTCGGTGCGGGCGAACATCGCGAGCAGCGATTGGTAGAGAGCAGCCAGCGTGAGCGTGTCCTCAAGCCGTGTGCAGACCTCCGCGATCCGCAGTTCCAGCGTCGGCTGGCGCAGGCTCGGGCGCAGGTACCACCAGATCTTGGACGAATCGGTGCAGAGCCCGGTCGAGGCGAACAGCTCGGTGAAGGCCTGCCATTCCGCCCAGTTGGCCATCACCTGCGGGATCCCGGTGCGCGGGAACTCGCCGAAGATGGTCGGGCGGAATGCCTTCATCCCGGTCGCATGACCCTGCCAGAATGGTGAGGAGGTGGAGAGCGCCAGGAAGATCGGCAGGTAGGGGATGAGCCTGTTCATCACCCGGATGCGCCGGTCCTTATCCTCGATCCCGGCATGGATGTGCATGCCGCAGACCAGGACACGGCGGGCCACCATCTGGTAGTCCTGGGCGATCTTGCGATAGCGTGCCCCCTTGCTGGTCAGCTGCTCGTCCCAGCGCGAGAACGGGTGGGTGGAGCTGGCCACCGGCGCCATGCCGTAGCGGCCCGCGATGGTGGCGATCGTGCCGCGCAGCCGCGCCAGCTCCCGGCGCGCCTGCCCGACTGTCCGGCACACCCCGGTCGCGATCTCGATCTGCGACTGGAGCAGCTCGCCCGTGACCTGGTCGCCCAGGGCCTCGCGGCACTCGGCGAAGAACCGGGGGTTGCGCCTGGGCACCAGGGCGCGGGTTTCCAGGTCGACCAGCAGATATTCTTCCTCGATGCCGAGCGTATGGCGGACCGGCTTGCTGCTCATTACTGCACGCTCTTCGGGCTTGGCCCGGCACCGCTGCCGGGCGTCCGGTCAACCCGGGTGGATGCCACGCGGTTCCGTGTGAAATGGCGGGGGCCCGATCAGAGGCCCGAGGCGCTGGACGCCATGCCGCCGGCCGCTGCTGCCGCCACCACCAGCCAGACCGGCAGCCGCCAGATCGTCAGCAGGAGGAACAGCAGCAAGGCGAGGGCGAAGTCGGCCGGACGGTGGATGCTCGACACCCAGACCGGGTCGTAGAGTGCCGCCAGGAGGATGCCGACCACGGCCGCGTTGATCCCGGTCAGGACGGCGCGCACCAGCGGGCGGCGGCGCAGGCCCGCCCAGAAGGGCAGGGTGCCCAGCACCAGGAGGAAGGAGGGGACGAAGAGTGCCACCAGGCAGAGCAGGGCGCCGGCCACCCCGTTGGGTGCCGGATGGAGCACCACGCCCAGATAGGCCCCGAACGTGAACAGTGGCCCCGGGACGGCCTGGGCCATGGCATAGCCGGCCAGGAACCGGTCGGCATCCACCCAGCCGGGTGCCACCACGGCCCCCTGCAGGAGCGGCAGCACGACATGGCCGCCCCCGAACACCAGGGCACCGACACGATAGAAGCGGTCGAAGATCGCAAGTGCTGTGCTGCCCGTGCTTCCGGCCAGGAGCGGCAGGCCTGCGAGCAGGAGCGCGAAGAGCAGCAAGGCGGCTGCCGCCAGGCTGGTGGGGATCCGTACCCGCAGCGCCTCGTCCTGCCCGGCAGGAGCCACCTTCGGCAGGAGCAGACCGACGGCACCGCCGAGCATGATGGCGGCAAGCTGCCCGGCCGCGCCTGGAACCAGCAGCGCCAGCACCGCAGCGATGGCGGCCAGGCTCGCCCGGGTGCGGTCCGGGCAGAGGCTGCGCGCCATGCCGTCGACCGCCTGGGCGACCACCGCCACCGCCATGATCTTGAGCCCGCGCAACCAGCCGGCCGAGCCCGGATCCAGGTCGGTGACCAGCAGGGCGAACAGAATCATGATCACGGCAGAGGGCAGGGTGAAGCCCAGCCAGGCCGCTCCTGCTCCTGGCAGGCCCGCGCGCAGCAGGCCGATCCCCATGCCGACCTGGCTGGAGGCGGGGCCCGGCAGGAACTGGCACAGCGCCACCAGGTCGGCATAGGCCGCCTCGGTCAGCCACCGGCGGCGGACCACGAACTCGTCGCGGAAATAGCCGAGATGAGCGATCGGGCCGCCGAACGAGGTGAGGCCCAGGCGGAAGAACACCGCCAGCACCTCGATCGCCGGGTGCCGGGTCACGTCAGTCCTTTTCCGCCGGGCGCAGCGCCGCCGCTTCCTGCTCCTCCTCCCGCCATTCCAGCTCCGGGTCGTAGGCCGCGATCTCGGAGAAGGCGAACAGCAGCAGCACCACGCCGAAGATGATCTCGGCGATCACCAGCAGCCGGGCGAACGCGTGCAGCGGGGTGATGTCGCCATAGCCGATGGTGCTGAGGTTGATGAAGGAGAAGTAGATGGCATCGGGCAGCGCCAGCTTGCCGGGCGTGCCGGCGATCGCAAAGGCGGGCTCGCTGGTCACGTGGTCGAGCATGGCGAACAGGGCGGCGAACACGATGCCGATCATCAAGTAGACGATCACGAAGGCGAACACCGGCACGATCCGCGCCTGCATCCGCCGCAGGAAGATCCGGAACAGGAGCCCGGTCTCGTTGAGCAGGAACACGACATCCGCCGCGAACCCGAGGCAGAGCGTCCCGGTGAGCGCCGCCGCACCCAGGAGCGCCAGGGTCACCGCCGTAGGATGCTCATCCGCCGGGAGCAGGACCACGGCCACGGCACCGGCCAGCGTGCAAGCGCCCAGCCAGACCAGCCCGCGCTGGAGGATCCGCCTGGTGGCGCGGCGGGGCGGGCGCTGGAGCTGTGCCAGGATCATCGGCCGCTGCCGGGCGATGCCGACGACGAGGCCCAGGAGCGGCAGGAAGTAGGCGAGTGCCTCCCCGGGCAGATAGGCCCGGCGGAACAGCGACACGGATGCCGCGGCGAACAGGGCGGTGTAGATCGCGATGCACACGGCGAGCGTCACGGTGATGCCGGTGGTGCCCGGCAGCAGCCGGCTGACCGCCAGGATGCCGCCGCCCGCTGCCGCCAGCATCAGCAGCACGAGGACCGGCCGGTGCAGGCCCACCGAGCCGCCGATCAGCAGGAGCATGACCAGGCTCAGCGCCAGGCCGCCGGTGAGGATGGCGCGGCGGTGCGGCCCGTGCGGCTCAGCCGGCAAGGGCCGCTCCGATCCTGGCCTTGACCCGGTCGGACCAGACCAGCTCGCTGTCATAGTCGCCGGCAAAGCAGGGCCGGTCGTCCGGCAGGACCACCCAGGGATGCCGGGTCGCGGTGAAGCAGTGGATGTCCGGGACGATCACCTGGGCCTCGTCGAGGATGCCCACCGGCACGATCGCGATCCGGTCGCCCAGCAGGGAATGGTTGCTCCAGAGCATCGCCCGGCAGGTCCGGCAGCGATGCAGCTTCTGCCCGGCCGGCAGGGCCGAAGGCGTGTGAACCGCTTCAGGGTCCTGGCCGGTGAGCGTGATTCGATCCAGTTCGATCATGGCGTTGACCGCGAACGGCGCGCCGGTGACCCGCTGGCAGAACCGGCAGTGGCACGCATGGGTGATGATGGGCTCGTCTTCCAGGCACAGGCGCACGGCACCACACAGGCAGCCGCCCTCGAACGTCCTGGCCATCGCTCCTGTCCCCTGGCTCTCTCGCGCGTGGGCGCGACCCTGTCAGGCGGGCCCGGCACTGCCAAGCCCGGTCAGCGCCGCACCAGCCGGAGCAGGCTCCTGCCATCCTCCCGGCTCGGCAGGAGCAGGTCGCGCAGGCTGGTGCCGAAGATCCGGTGCCAGGCGACCAGCACCGCCACCGCCACCACCGCCTGGCCCAGCGTATAGCCGACCGCAGCGCCCGCCACGCCATGCAGCGGGGTGAGCCACCA
Organism: Geminicoccus sp.; assembly: GCF_035556675.1. Classification (GTDB taxonomy): domain Bacteria; phylum Pseudomonadota; class Alphaproteobacteria; order Geminicoccales; family Geminicoccaceae; genus Geminicoccus. The sequence continues at coordinate 18,588 of NZ_DATMFZ010000292.1, forward strand.
GACCAGCAGCCCGTGGATCAGCGTGCCCGGCCCGAAGATCACCAGGCCGAGCTTGGCCTGGCCGCGTGCCGAGAGGCCCGGGAACAGCATGCTGGCCTGGCAGCCCAGCACGGCACCCGGCAGCATCAGCCGCAGCGACGGCGCCTCCGCGGCATAGGTCTCGCCCAGCAGCAGCGTCAGCAGATAGGGCGCCAGCAGGCCCACCACCACCGCGAACAGGGCCATGGCCAGCGTCAGGAGGCGCACCAGCCGGATGGTGGCGCGCGCACCCTGGCCGTCCCGGTCCTGCTGGACGCCATGGGCGAACACCGCGACCCCTACCGCCGTCGCGAGTTCCGCCAGGATCTCGGTCATCCGCAGCGTGCCGACATAGCGGCCCACCAGCTCCGGATCGCCCACCGCGGTGACCGCCCAGATGCCGACCCGGCCGAACAGCATCACGCCGATGATCCCGGACAGGAACGGCAGGCCGCCCACCACTAGGTCGCGTCCCAGGGCAAGCGAGGGCAGGGGCAGGGGACGAAGCCGCCAGAGGAGCTGACCCGTCAGGACCAGCGCACCACTCCATTGCGCGGCCACCAGGATCAGGAGGGCGCTCTCCAGGTCGAGCCTGCCGGTGAAGAAGGCCGGCACGGTCAGGGCGAGCAGGACGGCCCGAACCACCAGCTCGCCTACGTTCAGCTCCGCCACCCGCTTCAGCCCGAGCAGCGGCCCCTGCAGGGTGCGCATCACCACCTGCGGCGGCGTCACCATCGCCGCGCACAGGAGCAGGCTGCTGCCCAGCTCGTAGCCGGCCAGCGTGCAGGCATACCAGGTAGCGGCCGCACCCAGCGGCATCACGGCGAGCAGGAGCGCCATGGCGGTGCTGGCGACCGCGCCGGCCGGCACGCCCCGCTGCCCGATTGCATAAGCCCCAGCCTGGCGCACGCCCAGGTCGAGGGCCACGGTCAGGATCAGCGTGGTCGCCACCAGGAAGCCGTAGAAGCCGAAATCGGCCACCGGCAGGGCGCGGGCCAGCAGCGCCAGGGCCAGCACGTTGGCCCCACGCATCAGGAGACGGCTGGAGAGAACCCAGGCAGTATCGAGAACGAGGCGGCGCAAGCGGGGGATTCCTCGGGCGGCAGAAGCGTGGCGCCGGTTTGGTACTGGACGGGCGTCCTGCCAAGCGGCATCGCCTTGGGCGACGCCCGGGGCCGGCCCCGGGTTTCCAGGATGCAACGGGAGATGGCGATGGACCAGCGAGTGACGGCGGCATTCGAGGCGCTGCGCCAGCATGCGGGGGAGGTGCGGCAGCTGCACCTCCGCCAGCTCTTCGAGCAGGACCAAAGCCGGTTCGACCGGTTCACGGCGGAAGCCTGCGGCATCCTGATGGACTATTCCAAGGCGCGGATCACGCCCGAGACCATGCCGAAGCTCATGGCGCTGGCCGAGGCCGCCGGGATCGAGGCGCGCCGCGACGCCATGTTCAAAGGCGAGAAGATCAACACCACCGAGGACCGGGCCGTCCTGCACACCGCCCTGCGCAACCGCAGCGGCGAGCCTGTGCTGGTGGACGGCAAGGACGTGATGCCGGACGTGCTGGCCGTGCTGGACGCCATGCGGAAGTTCACCGATGCGGTACGCGACGGCAGCCGCACCGGCTCCACCGGCAAGCGCTTTGCCGACGTGGTCAATATCGGCATCGGCGGCTCCGATCTCGGCCCGCGCATGGTGGTCCGCGCCCTTTCGCCCGACAGCTCGCCGGAGCTGCGCGTCCACTTCGTCGCGAACGTCGATCCCGCCGACATGCACGACGTGCTGGCGCGGCTGGACCCGGCCACCACCCTGTTCGTGATCGCGTCCAAGACCTTCACGACCATGGAGACCATGACCAACGCGCGCGCCGCGCGGGCCTGGGTCGCCGATGCGCTGGGCGAAGACGCGGTCGGTGCCCATTTCGTCGCCGTCTCCACCAACGCCAAGGAGGTGTCGGCGTTCGGTATCTCCACCGACGAGATGTTCGGCTTCTGGGACTGGGTGGGTGGCCGCTACTCGCTCTGGTCGGCGATCGGCCTGCCGATCGCGCTCTCGATCGGCTTCGCGAAGTTCGAGGAGCTGCTGGACGGCGCCCACGGGATGGACCGCCATTTCCGGACCGCGCCTCTGCAGGAGAACCTGCCGATGCTCCTGGGCCTGCTGCGGGTCTGGGAGATCGACGCCATGGGCAGCACCTCCGTGGCGCTGTTGCCCTATGACCAGCGCCTGGAGCTGTTCACTCCGCATCTCCAGCAGGTCGACATGGAGAGCAACGGCAAGGGCGTGATGCTGGACGGCATGCCGGTCGTGTTCGGCTCGGGTCCCGTAGTCTGGGGCTCGCCCGGCACCAACGGCCAGCACGCCTTCCACCAGCTCCTCCACCAGGGCAACCGCATCATCCCCTGCGAGTTCCTGCTGGCCCGGCACAGCCGCAGCCCGATCGGCGACGGCCACGCCAAGCTGATCGCCAACTGCCTGGCCCAGTCCGAGGCCCTGATGCGCGGCAAGAACGAGGCGGAGGTCCGGGCCGAGCTGACCAGGCAGGGCCTGTCTGGCCAAGCTTTGGAGAAGCTCGTCCCGCACAAGCTGTTCACCGGCAACCGGCCCTCGATCACCTTCCTCTACGACCGGCTGGACCCCCGCACGCTGGGCGCCATCACCGCCCTCTACGAGCACGCGATCTTCGTCCAGGGTGCCTGCTGGAACGTCAACAGCTTCGACCAGTGGGGCGTGGAGTTGGGCAAGCAGCTGGCCCTGCCGATCCTGGAGGAGCTGACCGGCGGCGGGACCGGCAGCCACGACGCCTCGACCGCCGGCCTGCTCGCCCGGATCAAGGGATGAGAATCGATGGGCTGTGCGGAAACCTTCTTGACGTATCAGGAATGTTTCCGGAAATCCTGAGCTAGGTTCAGGAAGATCTGCCATGCCGCGCCGCACCGCCGCGACGGCTGGAGCGGCCAAGTGGTGGTGAGGCATGCTGGTGAGCAGAGCGTGGGCGGCGCTTTGCCAGATCGGGTTCGTCGTCGCTCTGCCGGCCACTGCTACGGCCACCGAGCCGGACGGCCCGACATGGATGATGCGGATCGGCGGTTCTCTCGAGTATGGCCCCGACTATCCAGGTGCCCGCTCCCGGGGCTTCACGCCGGTCCTGTCCGATCTGGAGTTGTACCGGGCCGAGGACGGGCCGACCTTTGGGGCGCCCGACGACGGCTACGAGCTGCCGCTGTTCGACAATGGCTGGCTCAACCTGGGGCCGGTCGGCGACTACCAGCCTGGCCGGTCGGCCGGCGATGACGCCCGCCTGAGCGGCCTCGACAACTATCCAGCCACTTTTGTCGCCGGCCTCTATGCCGAAGCCTGGCCGGTGGCGGATCGGCTGCGTGGCCGGATCGAACTCCTGCAGGGCCTGCGTTCCGGTGCCGGCCTCCAGGCCAGCTTCTTCGCCGATTGGGTCGAGCAGCACGGTCCCTGGACCTTCTCGGGCGGGCCCCGGGCCGTCTGGGGCAACGCTGCGTTCATGCGGGACCGGTTCGGCATCTCGCCGGCTGCCGAGGCGAACAGCGGCCTGCCTGCCCATGACGTGGATGCCGGCTTCAGCTCGGTCGGGATGACCCTGGCCGTCAGCTACGCGCTGTCACCGCGTTGGACGGTCACCCTCTATGACGCCTATGGTCGACTGGTCGGAGACGCCGCCGATAGTCCCATCGTGCAGACGATCGGCTCCAAGGATCAGAACATCCTGGGGATGAGCCTGGAATTCACGTTCGATACAGGCTTCTGAATAGATTGCCGGAAACTCCGGAGAATAATGATGCGCCTGCTACTATTACTGCTCGGAACCGAGGCCCTGCGGCAGCACTGGGTCTCGGCCATGGCACTGGGCCTGATCTGGCTGATAGCCGGCGTCTCCATCTTCCTCGATGCACTCGATGGCGTGCTGTACTTCCCGCTTCGCCCGTTCGGCTGGTTGCTGGTAGTGGAAGGATCGCTCAGCATCCTGGTGGCGCTGACCCGGATCGCGTTGCATCCCGGGCTGCGTCTGGCACGTGGCCTGCTGGTTCTGCTGGCCGGCCTGCTCATCATCAGCCCCTGGCATCTGCATGATTTCATCCTGGCCCTCGTGTTCGGTCTGTTCCTGCTGGTCGATGGCGGGTTCCGGATCGCGTCGGCCTGGGTCGTGCGCTTTCCCGGCTGGCGCCTGGCCCTGGCGGGAGGCGTCTTAGAGTTCCTGTTCGGCGTCTTCGTGCTGGAACCCTACCCGACCTGGTATGCGGGCACCGTGCCCGGCTGCATCGGGATCGCCCTGGCGCTGACCGGTCGTTCGGCCCTCCTGCTTGCCTGGCGGCTGTACCGGCTGCCGCCGCACGCCTCGCTCGGCATGCTCTATGCGCGGGGCCACTTCCTGCGCAGCAGCCAGGTCGAGCTGGAACGGCAGCGGGAGGACCGCCCATCCGGCGATGTGCTGACCGTCCATGTCTGGACCGCCACCGGCACCACGAATGATCCGGTGCGCCGTCCGCTGATCGACCGCTACATCGCCGCGGTCGACAAGAAGGGCGTGATCTCCACCGGCCATGCCGCCTTGGAGCTGCCGCCCGACATCTATATCAGCCACTATCCGGGCGTGGAGGTCGACCACTCCCCCACCGATTTCGCCCAGATGCTGCGCGCGACCAGCGAGAACGACATGCCCGGCCGGTTCCAGCCGAGTTACCGGGAAGAGGCGGCCGAGTGGTGCGAATCCACCGTGAAGATCCGCTTCCGCCGGTTCGACGGCGAGCGGGTGCGGCGCTTCTGGGAGATGTACCGGCAAGTCGACACCTACAACCTGACCAACCGGAACTGCTCGAGCGTGGTGGCGCATTCCCTCGAGATCGCGCTGGAGGGCACGCTCGCGAAGTCGGGACGCGGCTTCGGCCACGTGCTGCGCATCCTGTTCAGCACCGAGTTCTGGGCCGCGGCCATCGTGCGCAAGCATGCCGAGGCCATGGCCTGGACGCCCGGCTTCGTCCTGGACTACGCACGCAGCCTCCGGGCCCTGGAGGATCCGCCGCCGGTCAGCCTGCATGGCATGCTGAGGGCCATGCGCACCAACTGGCGGCACCGGCAGCTCCTGAAGCGGCGCCAGCAGCGCAGCAGGGCCGTCGCGTGAGCAGCCGCGGCATCGAACGGCCGGCGGACGGCCTCGGCCGGCTGACGCTGATCGGGATCGGCGCGGTCATCCTCGCCGCATCGATCTTCGGCCTGGTCTATGGCCTGACCGCGCCCCTGATCGCCGGAGACCTGGCCGAGCTCGGTCATGGCGAGTTCGTCATCGGCCTGAATGCCACGATGCACGCCGTGGGCGTTCTCCTGGTGGCACCGGTGCTGCCCCGCCTGACCCGCCGGTTCGGCACGCGCAACCTGGTGCTGGCAGCGCTCCTGGCAAGTGCCGTGCTGCTCTGCCTGTTCCCAGCGATGCCGACGGTCTGGCTGTGGTTCCCCCTGCGCATCCTGCTGGGCGTGGCTGCGGAGATCCTGTTCGTCCTGACCGAGACCTGGACGGCGGCGCTCAGCACCGAATCGATCCGCGGCCGGGTGATGGCGGTCTATACCGCCGCCATGTCGCTGGGCTTTGCCGGTGGTCCCGCCATTCTGGCGGTCGCCGGCACCGGCAGCGAGGCCTATCTGATCGGCGCGGTGATCCCGCTGGTCGCCCTGCTGCCGCTGGTTCTGCCGTTCGCCAAGTCGCCGCCGCCGGTGGAGGACGAGCCCGGCCACCCGATGCGCTTCGTCCGGCTCGCTCCGATCGCGATCGGAGCCACCTTCCTCAATGCCGCGGTGGAAACAGCCGGCCTGTCCTTCGTACCGCTGTATGCCGCCAATCTGGGCTGGAGCGAGCAGGCCGGGCTCCAGCTGATCACCACCCTGATGGTGGGCGCCATCGTCCTGCAGCTGCCGATCGGCTGGCTGATCGACCGGTTCGACCGCGAGCGTCTGACGATCGTGCTGGCGGCCCTGGCCACGCTCGGCGCATTGTTCTGGCCCTGGACGCTCGCTCTGCCCTGGCTCGCCTACGGCTTCGTGTTCGTCTGGGGCGGCCTGTTCGTCGGAATCTACACGGTGATGCTGACGATCGTCGGCAGCCGCTTCACCGGCAGCGACCTGGTGGGGATCTATGCGGTCATGAGCCTGGCCTGGGGCCTGGGTGCCCTGGTCGGCCCCACGGCGGCCGGTGCCGCCATGAGCCTGAGCCCGACCCTCGGCCTGCCGTTCGCCATCGCGATCGGTTGCGGTCTGTTTGCGCTCGCGGCGCTATGGAGGCGCCCGAAAAGCTGAAGGGGCCGCCGGCGAGCGGTAGACGGCTTCTACCCCCTGCACCACCCAGTTCCATGGGGCGACGCTCAGGCTCGCGGGAGGAATCAGCGGCCGGACCTGGTTGAGCTTCACGCCCTCGAACCAGAGGCCGAGGAATGGCATGCAGAGGAACAGGACCAGCAGGACGCCGCAGGCGGATGCTGCCGGCCAGGGACCTGCCGGGGGTGGCTGCGCCGGGCTCTGGCCGGCCAGCACGGCGACCGCCAGAAACGCGGTGAAGGGGCAAAGGGAGGCCAGGCGCGACACATCCCAGGCAAGCGCCAGCGCCAGGAGCGGGGCCAGGCCTGCACCCAGCGCCAGCAGACCGGCGAGAACCCGGCCCGCTATGCCGGGAAGGCGCGGGGAGGCTGGAACCAGCGCTGGCAGCGCCGCGCGGAAGGTGACCAGGCCGTACGCCAGGATGACGATGCCGGCCGCGCCGCCGTAAGCGACCGCGATCATCCCCTGCATCGGGAAGTTGGCCCACAGTCCAACCATGCGCCGGGACATGCCGGCGACATCCTGATCGAGCTGCAAGTCATGGATCAGGCGGGCCGTGTCCGGCGGGATGCCGTTCGTGATGAAGCGGTCAATCAGCCGCTCATCCGCTGGTGGAGCCAGCACGACCACCAGGCAGGCGACGAGGCCCAGGGCGAGACTGCCGGCAAACGACATGCGCCGGTACCGTGGTGCTGCCAGGCTGGTGAACAGCATCAGCGGCAAGGCGGTGAAGATCATGAGCTGGTGGGCCAGCATCCCGGCCAGGAAGGCCAGCCAGGCGATGATGGGCCGGCCCCGGCGCAGGGCCACCACGGCCGCCAGCGTCAGCAGGCAGATCAGGACATCCGGCCCGCCGGTGAAGAAGGCGAGTGACCCCAGGAAGGGTGAGACGAACAGGAGGAGCGCCATCAAGCGCATGTCCCGCCCGGTGCGTGCGGCGATCCGTGCCGCCCAGGCCGTCAGCAGCACGAGCAGGAGGACGAGGGTAGCAAGATGCCAGGCGAGGATCAGCGGCTCGTGCAGATGCCGGGGCAGCCGGTCCAGGAGCGGGGCGAAGACCTGCCCGATCAGCCCGCGCCGGACGAAGCCGAACCGGTAGTCCGTGTAGTACAGATACAGGCTCTCGGGCACGATGGTCAGGTTCGCGCCCTTCAGGATCGAGAGCGCTCCCAGGCCCAGCAGCGCAGTGCCCAGGACTACGGGCCCGGTCCACCCCAGCCCGTCCGCCATCGCCGCAGATCGCTTCGAACGCATCGCGATCGACCGGTGCGCCGCTCCTTACGCCAGGCGCCCGGCGATTATCCGTCGTGCGACCCCAGCAGGCCTCAGCCGCCGCGCCGCTGCCGGACCATGAAGGCATCGTAGCCGAACTCCGCCACCTGCCACCAAAGATACTGATCGTCGCGGAACGCCACGAGATGGTCATAGATCCTGCGGAAGTCCTCGCTCTGGTCGCGGAGCTCGGCATAGAGCTGCTGCGCCTGTACCCAGGAGGCCACCAGGATCTCCTGCGGGAACGGCCGCAGCACCGTGCCGGCGGCGACCAGCCGCTTGAGCGCGCCCGGATTCACCGCGTCATATTTGGCGGTCATCCAGCCGTTCGCATAGGCCGAGGCATAGGTGATGATCGAGCGGTAATACTCGGGCAGTTCCTGCCAGTTCTTCAGGTTGACCAGCGTGCAGGCAAGCGCGCCGCCTTCCCACCAGCCCGGATAGTAGTAGTATTTCGCGACCTTGTAGAGGCTGAGCTTCTCGTCATCGTAGGGGCCGACGAACTCGGCGGCGTCGATCGTGCCCTTTTCCAGCGCCGGGAAGATGTCGCCCGGCGAGATCTGCTGCGGCACCGCACCCAGGCGCTGCCAGATCTGCCCGGCCATGCCCGGAATGCGGAACTTCAGGCCCTTCAGGTCCTCGACCGTCTTCAGTTCCTTGCGGAACCAGCCGCCCATCTGGCAGCCCGAGTTGCCGGCGGGCAGGGCGTAGGCGTTGTATTTCTCGAGGAACTGGTTGAGCAGCTCCCCGCCGCCGCCCTGGTACATCCAGGCATTCTGCATGCGCGTGTTCAGGCCGAAGGGGAGGCCGGTGAACAGGGTGAAGGTCGGGTCCTTGCCGGAATAGAAATAGGTGGGACCGTGGCCCATCTCGACCGTGCCGTTCTGCACCGCGTCCAGCACCTGCAGGCCCGGCACGATCTCGCCGGCGGCGAATACGTCGATGCGGAACCGGCCCTCGCTGAGCTCGCCCACCGCCCGGGCGAACTCCACGGCCGTGCCATAGATCGTGTCCAGCGATTTCGGGAAGTTGGACACGAGCCGCCAGTGCAGCTCCGGCAGTTCCTGCGCCCGTGCCGGCCTGGGCGGGGCCAGCATCCCGATACCCGCCGCCGTGCCCGCCATGCCCGATACGAGGCCGCGCCGCCCGATCATCCGTCCTCATCCCCTGGTTGGCCGCGGGATGAGCCTACACGGCCAAAGGCGGCACGTCAGCGGGAGCGCGGGTCGATCTGGCCGATGGAGGGGGAGGTGGCGGGCAGGTTGACGAAGCCCGGCCGATGCACCGGTGGCACCGGCGAGCGGCGGGTCATGCGGAACAGCACGAAGGCAGCGACCGCCCCCGTCACCGTGCCGCAGAACAGGAACAGGCCCGCAGGGCCCACCATCTCCATCAGCCGCGCCGCCACGACCGGGCCGATCGCGGCACCGATCGCCCAGATGAACAGCATGCCCGAGGCCAGCCGGGTCATCCCGCCGGCCACCGCGACATGGTCGGCGGCATGCGCGGCGCAGATCCCGTAGAAGCTGAGCGCCACCCCGCCGAACAGCACGAACACCACGAGCAGCGGCACCCGGCCGGCAGGCGGGGCCAGCCCCAGCAGGGCCGAGACCGCCGCCACGCCGGCCAGGCAGGCGACGATCACCCAGCGCCGGTCGATCCGGTCGGACAGGCGGCCGAGCGGCCACTGCACCACGAGCGAGCCCAGCTGCATCGCCGAGAGCAGCACCACCGGCAGGCTCACCCCGATGCCGATCGTGTCGCCCCAGACCGGCAGGAGCGCCGGCACAGCACCATTGATCAGCCCGGCACCCATCACCCCCACCACCGCCGCTGGCGCCGTCTGCCAGAGCTCGCGCAGCCGGAAGCCGAACTCGGTGGGCGTGGGCGGCTCGCGGGTCCGGGTCAGCGTGATCGGGATGAGGGCCGCGATGAAGCCGGCGACCGCCAGGGCGATCCAGAAGCCGGCCTCCGGGTCACCGAAGGCGAACCAGGTCTGGGCCAGGATCACCCCGGCCTTGATCGCCACCAGGTAGAAGGCGATCACCCCGCCGCGCGAAGCCCTGGGCGTGGCGGCGGCGAGCCATGCTTCCACCACCACGAACAGGGCGGCCAGCACGCCGCCCATCAAGAAGCGCAGGAGGATCCACAGCCAGGGCGAGGAAGTGGCGTCGAACGCCATGGCCACCAGCGCGCAGGCGGCGGCCAGTGCCGCGAACGCCCGGATATGGCCCACGCGCCGCACCAGCCGCGGGCCGAGCGCACAGCCGAACAGGAAGCCGGCGCCATAGGCCGTGCCGATCAGGCCGACCATCACCGGGGACGCCTGGGCCAGGGTCAGCCGCACCGGCAGCAGGATCGCGAACAGCGCGTTGGCGAACTGCAGGAGCGTCGCCCCGCAGACGACCGCGACCACCGCGGCATAAGGACCCATCAGCGACTTCCCGCGATCCGGAGGAGCAGCCGGCCGGCTGGGGTGGCTACGGCCTGGAGCATGCCGCAACGCGACGGCCGTGGCGACCGCCGGACGGCAGGCTGCCGCCGTTCATGCAGTGGCTGTGGTCGCGACGCCGCCGCCCTCGATCACGAGGCGGCAAAGCGGTACCCGCTTTGACCTGACCCGTCAGACGCCCCGCCAGGTGCGCGGCGCACCGGTGTCGACATGGACGAAGCCGCTGGTCGGGTAGAAGCCCACGCCGCCGCGGTTGAGGGCGACGGCGGCGTTGCGGATCTGCTTGGTGCTGCGGCCGGCGATCCGCAGGTCGATCGCCTGGCCCTTCATGTGGAAGCTGTTGCTCGCCACACCGCGCCGGCGCCGGCGCAGCATCGCGTTGGTCGCAGGCGTGCGGTAGCCGGACAGGACGCTGATCCGCTCCTCCACCTCCAGCTTGCGCTGCAGGTCCCAGAGCAGGTCGAGCAGGTCCGGGTCGATGTGCTTGACCTCGTTGCTGCGCCAGTCGCGCAGCAGATGGTCGATGCGCAGGAGGTTCTCCGGGATCAGCCGGCCATCCGCCTTGTAGGCCACAGTCAGCGACTCGCCGGTGTTCTGGTGATGGAACGACAGGACCCGCTCGATGCCCTTGGCCTTGCTGCGGGCGAGCGCAGGGGCGGGCAGGCTGGTGGTGGCGGCGACGATCGGAGCGGCGAGACAGACGCCCAGCCAGGAGCGGCGCGTCAGCTTCGCGCGCGGCGCAGTATCGAGCAAGGGTCCCCCCGGACGAGACGAGGCTGAGGGCAGGGCCGCAGGCGACTGCTGCACAATGCAGTCAATTCAAGCCCTTGCGGCCGAACCTTCCCGTAGGGTCTCCTTACAGGCGAGGCAATCGGGTAAGTGGGCCACAGGAACTGTGGCAAAACCGCATCAGGCTTGGCGGCGAGAACCACGCAGGCCGCCACGCCGAAGGCCGCGCATCCCTGCAAAATAGCCAGGAAGAGCACCCTGGCATCTAGGAGCAGGAAGCAGGAGCAGGAAGACGTCCGGTGCCGCGGCCGCGGCCAGGATGGCCTCCGACGTGGCAAGTGCACGCACGTTGTCCAGCGTGCCCAGCCCGTACAGCTCGGCCTACGCCGAGATGGTGACCGTGGCATAGGCGCCCACGGTGAGCGCTGCCAGCGCCATGAACTCGTACATCACGGCCACTTGGTCGCCGCTGCCGAGCAGCCAGCGGCCAGCGGCCAGCGGCAGGAGCAGCACGCCCGCCACCGCCCAGACCAGGCGCCGGCCGAGCGCGTCCTGCAGCTGCACGGTGAGAAACGGCAGGCTGGCTCCGCCAGCACTGAAACCCAGCACCACGAGCGCGATGCCACGGCCGTGAAAGCCACCCAGATGCCGGACCACGGTTGTGGTCGGGGCATGGTCGGCGGGTGGCACCGGCAGGCCCGGTACCGTGCTTGGCGACGGCGCCGTCCGCCACCTCAGCGCCCCCGCGCGGTATGCGGCAAGCTGCCAGGGGCAAGCACTCAGCTGCCCGCGGCTTCCTCGGGCGTAAGCGTGCGCAGCGCCAGGGCGTGGATCCGCTCGGCCATGAGGTCAGCCACCAGCTCGTGCACGAGACGATGGCGCGCGATCCGGCTCTGGCCCCGAAAGCGCGGCGACACCACCAGGACCTCGAAATGGGTCTCGCCACCTTCCCGCCAGCCGGCATGGCCGCGATGGCCGGCCGAACGGTCCGCCACCTCGACGACCACCGGTTCCAGCGACGCCAGCGCCAGCCGGATCCGCTCGCTCATGCTCATTCCGAACCCTCCAGGCTGCGCCAGCATCTGCCGTCCCAGCACCTGGATGGCAAGCGCGACCGGAGCGCGTGGGGCCACCGGTCAGCGTGAACGGATCATTAACCTCTACGCCTTATGGTTGCTTGCAGACGCAACCGCGACGGGTGGTTGGTCGGATCTGAGCGGAGACGAGCAGGATGAGCGTCAAGCTGAAGCTGCAGGGAGCGAAGGGGGCCGGACGCTCCCGAGCCCAGGACATCGACAAGTTCGTGGGCAACCGCATCCGGGCACGCCGCACCATGTTGGGCCTGACCCAGCAGCAGATGGCCGACATCATCGGCGTCACCTACCAGCAGGCCCACAAATACGAGAAGGGCGTCAACCGCATCGCCGCCGGCCGGCTCTACCAGATCGCGCAGGTGCTAGGCGTGGAGGTGGGCTTCTTCTTCGAGGGCGTGACCCATAGCGCGGGGACCAACCCGCCGCCCCAGCAGCGCATGCTGCTGGAACTCGCCCGCAACTTCATCGCCGTGCCCAGCCGCCGCCACCAGGAAGCGATCTGCAGCCTGGCCCGGGTGCTGGCGAGTTCCGAGGAGTGAGCGGCAGCCTCGGTCCTGGCGCCACTGCTCCAGAATCGGCACACGCAGCAGGACGGGCATCCTTCCCTTTCCGCGGCTGATCGTTGGTGGCGACCATGCTGACCGGCTCGTCCTGGGCAAACCGGCGAACATCGCCCGAAAGCCGGGCGTCTCCCCCTCAGGGCGCCAGAAGCTCCCGGCCCTTCCTTGGCACATCCGGCAAAGCCGGACCGACGCGCTGCTGAGCTGCGGCTCGGCTCCCGGCGATCGGTCGGCCGGTCCGGGTTGAGGCCAGTCCCGGCATCTCGCATAATGGCCGCCTGGGCGGCAGCTCGTCACTGTGTCCGCCGCGCATCCGGCATGTTCGCAGGCCAGCGACCGCGTCAGCAGTAGCACGCCTGCGAGCTCACCCCGTCGCCGCGCGTACGGATATGCCGCAGCAGCCAGTGGCTGGCAGGCCCGGGATCCTGTAAGGCAGCAGCCCGATACTAGACTGATCTCACCCCTGGTCCTGGCAGAACATGGCGAGAACGGTTGGCCACGCCATAGACGTCAAGCTGTCGCTGACCGCCGCAGCGCTGGGTGCCATCACCCGCAAGGATCTGGCCTTGGCCTTCCGCCGGGTGAACCCGTCGACGTCGTTCGATCTGGAGCGGGCGCACAAATGGTTGCAGGGCCGCTCCAAGCCGCGCGAGATGGCGCTCTACGAGGACTGGTCCAGGCTCCTGGGCCTGGCGCGGCCGGGTGCCTGGATCGCCGAGTGCAGCGTAGAGGCCTTCCTGGACGCCGTCTGTGCCCGGAGTGATGCCGATCGCGCGACCATGCTGCGCCGCGCCGACGCCTTTCGCGGCACCAGCCAGCGTGACCGTCCGGAAGGGGTGCAGGAATTGCTGGGTGAATATGCCTGCTACTCGCATGCCTGGTCGCCCTACTTCGCCGGCCGGCTCATCCGCGGCTGCCTCAGCATCACCCTGCCCGCGTCCGGCTCCCAGCCGCGCGCTGCCTACGTCGAAGTGCTGCCGCACGGCCAGCTCCTGACCGAGGGCACCGTCACCCTGGCACCGCATGCGCTCCAGCTGGACCTGCGCGATCCGCAAGGCGGTGCCCAGCTCCTCCATGTCCTGTTCGCCCCATCGCCGCCGGTCAGCGTGCTGGGCGGGCTGATGTGCGGCACCACGATCCTGGGGCCGGAGCGCGTCCCATCCGTGACCCGGATCCTGATGGTCCGCCTGCCCGACGCCAGCCCGGGCCCGGCCATACCCGAGGCCTATCTGCCCGCCGAAGCGTCCGTCGCCGCTGATCTGGAGGGGCTGGGCCTGGTCCTGGACGATCCGGACGAGGCCGACCGGCGCATGCGCCAGTTCCTGACCGGCACGCTGCGGCCCGGCATCGACCAGATCATGTCGGCCGACTTCCGTGCAGTTGTCGAGCTGCTGGACCAAGCCTGGATCATGCGCAACGGTCGCGGCTCCGGTGTCTGAGGCTCAGGCCTGCCAGAACGGCTTGGCTGCCTCCTGACGGGCAGCGCGCCGGGAAACGCCGATATCGAGCAGTTCCTGATCGGTGAGCCCGGCCAGGGCCCGACGCTGGACCGTTCGATCGAAGCAGCACCAGCCAAAGCGCCACAGCCGCGCCAGTGCGCGCCGCGCCCCATTTTCCGGTGCCGTGGTCACCCGCACGAGCTGCAGTGCCATCGCCCTTCCCCTCGGCCTCTGCCGGGCCGGCAACGTCCAGGATCCTACCCTCCCCGGGCGAGCTGGCGGAACGCGAGCCGGCCGGAGAGTGGTGGATTTCTGTGGAACTTCCTGGACAGTGTCGCCGGGCGATCGGGAAATGGCCCTGGCAAGGGGATCTGCTCTGGCGGACCCGCGCCCGAGATAGCGCCCTCAACTGTAGGAAGGACACGCCGTCATGGAGCCAAGCCAACTCGTCTATGCCCACCTCGTCGACGTGGCGGAGCTGATCCGCACCAGGCAGGTCTCACCGTGCGAGGTCACCCGGGCGATCCTGGACCGTATCGAGGCGGTCGATCCGAAGCTGCACGCGTTCGCGCTCGTCACGCCTGAGCTGGCGATGGAGCAGGCCGGCCAGGCCGAGGCCGAGATCATGTCCGGGCGCTACCGGGGCCCGCTGCACGGCGTGCCGATCGGGCTGAAGGATCTGTGCTACACCAAGGGCATCCGCACCTCGGGCGGCATGGCGATCCATGCCGAATACGTGCCGGAGGAGGACGGCACGGTCACGGCCAGGCTCGCCACTGCAGGGGCGGTGACGATGGGCAAGCTCCAGATGACCGAGGGCGCCTATTCCGAGCATCACCCCTCGGTGACGGCACCGCGCAATCCCTGGGGCAGCGCCCACTGGGCCGGCGCCTCGTCCTCGGGCTCGGGCGTGGCTACGGCGGCTGGGCTCTGCTACGGCGCGATCGGCTCGGACACGGGCGGCTCGATCCGCTTTCCTTCGCTCATGAACAACCTCACCGGCCTGAAGCCGACCTGGGGCCGGGTCAGCCGCCACGGCGCCTTCATCCTGTCGGAATCGCTGGATCATCTGGGGCCCATGACCCGCTGTGCCGCCGATGCCGCCGCCATGCTCCAGGCGATCGCCGGCGAGGACGACAACGATCCCACCACGCTGCTGGCCCCGGTGCCGGACTATCTGGGCAAGGTCCAGGCGGCCGGCGTGTTCGGCGCGCGCGGGCTGCGCATCGGCATCGACCGGCGCTTCAACACGACCGGGGTGGAGGACAAGGTCACCGAGCTCACCGATGCCGCCGCCGAGGTGCTCCGCTCGATCGGCGCCATCCTGGTGGACATCGACTTCCCGGACAGCACGGCGGTCCTGGAGAGCTGGGTCGAGTTCTGCGGCTACGAGACCGCGCTGGTCCACGCCGAGACCTATCCCGCCCGCCGGGACGAGTACGGCCCGGCGCTCACCGGCCTGATCGAGATCGGCCGCGGCGTCAGCCCGCAGCGGATCGCGGAGATCGCGGTGGAGCGCGACAAGTTCAAGGGCCGGCTCGCCCGGGTCTTCCGCCAGGTCGACCTGGTCCTGGTGCCGGGCCTGTTCCTGGCCGGCCCGAGCCTGGAGCGTCTGGCGCTCAGCGATCCCAAGGAGCTGACCACCCTGCTGAAGTACACTGCTCCCTTCGACATGAGCGGCAGCCCCACCATCACCTTGCCTTGCGGCTTCTCCGACCACGGCATCCCGGTGGCCTTCCAGCTGGTCGGCCCGCATCTGTCCGAGGACGTGCTGCTCTGCGCCGGCCATGCCTTCCAGCAGGCGACCGACTGGCACACCAAGCACCCGCCGGTCTGACCACTGATTAATTCAGTATCAATTACTGAGCTCCGCTGCATCGACACCGCCCCCAGCCGAAACCGTCCCGGCTGGGGGCGGCCTTTTTTGCCGGAGGGCGCCGGTTGGCACGGCGCTTGCGTGACCGTTCTCGCCCCGTTGCGGAGGAACGCTCAGAATGCGCCCAAGCGTCCGGATGCTGTTGGCGACTGCCGCCATGTTCACCGCTCTTCCCGCCGCCGCCGACGACAGCGACCCGATCAAGATCGGTCTGCTGGAGGACCAGTCCGGCGAGATCGCGATCACCACGCTGCCCAAGGTCCGCGGCACGCAGCTCGCCGTGGAGGAGATCAACGCGGCCGGCGGCATTGCCGGGCGTCAGCTCGAGCTGATCGCCTACGACCCGCAGTTCGACAATGCCAAGTTCCAGGAGTTCACCCGTCGCCTGATCGACAGCGACGAGATCGACGTGCTGTTCGCCGGCGCCACCAGTGCGTCGCGCGAGGCGGTCCGCCCGATCATCGATCGCACCGACATCCCCTACTTCTACACCAACCAGTATGAAGGCGGGGTGTGCGACGGCAACATGATCGGCACGGGCGGCCTGCCCGAGCAGCAGTTCTCGACCCTGATCCCCTGGATGATGGAGAAGTACGGCAAGCGGGTCTACACGATCGCCGCCGACTATAATTTCGGCCAGATCTCGGCCGAATGGACCCGCAAGCTGGTCGAGGACAATGGCGGCGAGATCGTCGGCGAGGAGATGATCCCGCTGGGCGTCTCCCAGTTCGGCCAGACCATCCAGAACATCCAGCAGGCCAAGCCCGACTGGCTGATGACGCTGGTGGTCGGCAACTCGCAGGCCTCGTTCTACGAGCAGGCACCCGCCGCCGGCCTGAAGATCCCGATGGGCTCGTCGATCACCATCGGGCTCGGCTTCGAGCACAAGCGCTTCAAGCCGCCGGCCATGGAGAACATGCACGTCGCGATGAACTGGTTCGAGGAGGTGAGCTCGCCCGAGGCGGACGCCTTCAAGGAACGCTGGCGCGCCAAGTTCCCCGAGGAGACCTACATCAACGACATGGGCCAGAACGCCTATGCCGCGGTCTATCTCTACAAGAAGCTGGTCGAGATGGCCGATGGCTCGACCGAGCTGGCCGACCTGCGCGAGCAGATCGCGACCGGCCAGGCCTGCATCGACGCGCCGGAAGGCCAGATCTGCATCGACCCCAAGTCGCAGCATGTCAGCCACCGGATGTGGCAGGTCTCGGTGGATGCCGAGCACAACGTCACGGTCGAGCGCTCCTGGGACAAGGTCGAGCCCTACTGGCTGGGCGAGGTCGGCTGCGACCTGACCCAGTACGATCCCAAGGACCAGTACACGCCGAGCTACCTGCCCGAGCCGCAGTGAACCGACGCGGGCCCGGTTTCGCCACCGGGCCCGCGCCCCGATCAGCCACCGACAGGGCAGGGCGGATGCTGCAGACCATCTCCTATCTCTATCAGGTCGCCGACGTGTTCGCGTTCCTGGTGCTGGCGGCAGCCGGCCTAGCGATCATCTTCGGCATGATGGGGATCATCAACATGGCCCATGGCGAGTTCATCGCCGTGGGCGCCTATGTGACGACCTATTCCTATCAGGCCGGCGCGCCGCTGATCGTCGGCATGCTGCTGGGTGCCGTGGTCGCCGGCCTGTTCGGGGTGGTGATCGAGCGCACGATCGTGCGCCGCTTCTACCACCGTCCGATCGATTCCCTGGTCGCGACCTGGGGCATCAGCCTGATGATGACCCAGGGTGCCCTGTTGCTGTTCGGCTCGGGCGCGCCCGGCGTCGGCACGCCGTTCGGCAGCGTCGCCTTCGCCGGCGGCTCCTTTTCCGTCTACCGGCTGGTGCTGGTGGTGGTGGCCGTCCTGATGCTGGCCGGCCTCTATCTGGTCTTCATGAAGACCCGGTTCGGGGTCCATGCCCGCGCCACCATGCAGAACGCCGCGATGGCCCGCTCGCTGGGCGTGCCGGTCGACCGGATCTATGCCGCGACCTTCGGCCTGGGTGCGGCCCTGGCTGGTCTCGCCGGCGGGCTCTACGCGCCGACCATGACGCTGAGCCCCATGATCGGCTCCAGCTTCGTGATCGAGGCATTCGTCACCGTGGTCGCCGGTGGTGCCGACGTGCTGGTGGGCACCCCGCCCGCCGCCATTGCGCTGGCCGTGATCAAGGCCACCGCCACCGCCTTCTGGGGCCAGGTCTATGGCGTGATGGGCCTGCTGGTCGCCGTCTGCCTGGTGGTCCGCATCCTGCCGGAAGGGTTCACCGGCTGGATGACCCGCCGCCGCGCCTGAGGACAAAGCGATGAAGGAACTGCTCTCGCTCGTGAACGGGCCACAGACCTTCGGTGCTGGCCGGACGTTCTGGAGCATCGCCGGCCTCCTCCTGCTGGCGGCGCTGGTCTTCCCGTTCTTCGCCAGCAACTACACGGTCGGCAACGTCGCCTACTTCGCCGTCTGGATCTTCATGGCGCTGGGTCTGTCCCTGATCTGGGGCTATGGTGGCATGCTGAGCTTCGGCCAGACCGCGTTCTTCGGCCTCGCCGGCTACGGCTACGGCGTGATCGCCATCAATTTCGGCCAGCAGTCGAACCTGACCCTGGTCGCGCTGCTGCTGGCCCTGGTGGTGGCGGGGCTGCTCGCCCTGCTGATCGGCTACTTCATGATCTACGGGCGGATCACCGGCGTGTTCGTCGGCATCGTGACGCTCTCCCTCACCCTCACGCTCGCCACCTTCGTCAACCAGACCGCCGGGGCGGAATGGCGGATCGGCCGGGCCCGGCTGAACGGCTATAACGGCATGACGCGGATCCCGCCGCTCTCGATCCCCTGGGTGGACGGCAAGCTCTATTTCGAAGGCACCGCCTTCTACTTCCTGGTCCTGGCCCTCTTGGTGCTCACCTATCTGGGCCTGCGTATCCTGGTGAACTCGCGCTTCGGCAACGTGCTGGTGGCGATCCGCGAGAACCCGGACCGCGCCGAGCTTTTGGGCTACGACATCCGCCGCTACCAGCTGATCGCCTTCGTGATCGGCAGCACGCTGGCCGGTCTCAGCGGCGCCCTCTACACCGCCTGGGGCCAGTTCATCGCGCCGGCCTCGATGGCGCTGCCGGCCGCGGCCATGCCGATCATCTGGGTGGCGGTGGGCGGCCGCAAGGACCTGACCGCGACCCTGATCGGCACGTTCCTGGTGCTCTGGCTGTTCCAGAGCCTGATCGTGGTCAGCCAGCAATACGCCCTGATCTTCATCGGCGCGCTCTTGCTGGTGACCATCCTGTTCACGCCCGGCGGCTATCTCGTCTGGCTGTTCGAGCACTGGCAGCGCCTGGTCGAGCGTCGCCGGGAGCGGACCGCCGTGACCACGGCGCCCGCCCCGGTCGGGAGTGCCGCCGAATGACGACACTCCTGGAAGCCAAGGGCCTGGAGAAGCGCTTCGGTGGCCTGAAAGCGGTGGACGGCCTGTCGCTGGCCATCGAGGCGGGCGAGCTGCACTGCCTGATCGGCCCGAACGGTGCGGGCAAGAGCACCTTCTTCAAGCTGATCCTGGGTCGCTACCCGCCCACCGCCGGCACCGTCCACTTCAAGGGCGAGGACATCACCCGTCTGGTCGCCGCCCAGCGCATCAACCGCGGCATGAGCGTCAAGATGCAGGTGCCGGGCGTGTTCCCGGAGCTGCCGGTCTGGCAGAACCTGACCATCGCGCTGCAGTCCCATTTCAGCGGGGCCGCGCTGCGCCGCGAGGTCGACCGCCTCCTGGCCTTCGTCGACCTGGCGCCGGACGCGCGCAAGCTGGCCGGCAACCTGTCGCACGGGCAGAAGCAGTGGCTGGAGATCGCCATGGCGGTGGGCGTCACACCCACCCTCCTGCTGCTCGACGAGCCCACCGCCGGCATGTCGCCGGAGGAGACCTGGAAGACCGGCGAGCTGATCCTCGACCTGAACCGGCAGGGCATGACCGTGCTGGTGGTCGAGCACGACATGGCCTTCGTCCGCCAGATCGCCCGGCAGGTGAGCGTGCTCCATTTCGGCAAGCTGTTCGCGCAAGGCGACATCGACACGATCACGAACGACGAAGCCGTCCAGGAAATCTATCTGGGTAAGGGCCATCATGCCCACTGAGATCCTGCTCGACGTCCGCTCGGTCCGGGCCGGCTACGGCTCCTCGCCGATCCTCCAGGGCGTCGACTTCCAGATCCGCCGCGGCGAGATCGTGGCGGTGATCGGCCGCAACGGGGTGGGCAAGACCACCGCCATGCGCTGCCTGATCGGCCAGCTGCCGGTATGGCAGGGCAGCATCCACCTGCGCACCGCCGACATTACCGGCCTGCCGGCGGAAAAGCGCGCACAGGCCGGAATCGGCTACATCCCGCAGGGCCGCGAGGTCTTCCCGCGCATGACCGTGGAGGAGAACCTCCAGGTCGGCGAGATGATCAACGGGGCGGGCGGGCGCAAGCTGCACAAGCTGGTCTACGAGTATTTCCCGATCCTGGCCGAGCGCCGCCGCCAGGCGGCCGGCACGATGAGCGGCGGCCAGCAGCAGCAGCTGGCGATCGGCCGGGCGCTGATCGGCAATCCCGACCTGCTCCTCCTCGACGAGCCGTCCGAGGGCATCCAGCCCAACATCGTCGACGAGATCTCCCGGATCATGGTCAGGATCAACCGGGACCTCGGCACCACCATCCTGTTCGTCGAGCAGAATCTCGACATGATCATGGCCATGACCCAGCGCTGCTACGTCATGGACAAGGGCCGCGTCACCGCCGAGCTCGCCGCCCACGAGCTGACCGATCGGGAGGTCGTGAAGCGGCACCTGCAGATCTGAGCGTCCCAGCCACCGCATCGAAGAAAGCAACGAGAAATGACCTGGCTCGAATCCTCCGTCATGGCCAGACGCGGCGTGGCCGCCGGCAAGCCCGGCCGGACCCACGAGCTGACCATGGCGAAGCAGGGCAAGTACCACTACGTCTATGGCCCCTATGCCGACCCGGTCCTGCACATCCAGCCGGGCGACCTCGTGGTCGCCGAGACCCACGACGCCTTCGAGGGCAAGCTCACCTCCGAGCAGGACAAGCCGTCCGAGAAGCTGAACATGCCGTTCGGCAATCCGCAGAACGGCCCGATCCACGTGGCCGGTGCGGTGAAGGGCGACGTCATCGCCGTCCAGATCCACGACATCGCCCCGAGAGGCCCGCAGCCGGTCGGCACCACCGTCCTGATGCACGGCTTCGGCGGCCTGGTCGCCACCAGCAACACCGCGATGCTGCACGACCCGCTGCCCGAGATGGTCAAGAAGATGACCGTCGACCGGACTGGCATCCAGTTCAACGACAAGATCAGGCTGCCCTACGAGCCCTTCCTCGGCACGCTCGGCGTCTCGCCCGAGATCGAGGCGGTGAGCTCGGTCCAGCCGGACTACTGGGGCGGCAACATGGACCTGCCCGACATGGCGCCGGGCGCCATCGCCTATTTCCCGGTCCATCACGAGGGCGGCTATGTCTACCTGGGCGACTGCCACGCCACCCAGGGCGACGGCGAGCTGGCCGGGGCCGCCGTCGAGATGCCGGCCACCGTCACCATCCAGATCGACCTGATCAAGAACTGGTCGATCAGGTGGCCGCGCCTGGAGAACGAGGAGTTCATCATGGCGATCGGCAGCACCCGCCCGATGGAGGACGCCGCCCGGATCGCCTATTGCGAGCTGATCGACTGGCTGGTGAAGGACTACGGCTTCGACAAGCTGGAGGCCTACCTGCTGCTCACCCAGGCCGGCCGTGTCCGCCTGGGCAACATGGTCGATCCCAAATACACGCTAGGTGCGAGCATCAAGAAGTCGATCATCGGCTGACCAAGAGGGCAGGGCGCCGATCCCGCCCTGCCCACCCGGTCACTCGGCGCGTCCGGCAGCCCGCAGGATCAGGGCGCCATGCTGGAGAACACCCCGTCGCGCCGGACGAGCCCATGCATGAGGGCCGCGGCGACATGCGCCAGGATCGTCGCGAAGAACAGGTAGGCCAGCACGGTGTGGGCCGAGCGCAGCGTCGCGTAGAGCATCGGGCTGGCCGGCAGGATCGGCGGCAGGTGTACGCCCGGCCAGAGCTGGACCGGGTAGTCCTGCGCCGAGAGCATGCCCCAGCCCACCAGCGGCAGGACCAGCATCAGCAGGTAGAGCAGGTAGTGCGACAGCTTCGCCAAAGCCTGCTGCACCGTCGGCAGGTCGGCGGGCAGGGGCGGCGGCGGGTGGCCGAGCCGCCAGCCCAACCGGATGAGGGCCAGCACCAGGATCGCGATGCCGAGCGGCCGGTGGATGCCGACCAGCAGCTGGTAGCGGGTCGAGACGGTCGAGACCATGCCCACCCCGATGAACAGCATGGTGAGGATCAGGACCGCCATCAGCCAGTGGAGCAGGCGGGCCGTGCCCGTGAAGTGCCCGCTCATCCGCCTTCTCCCGCACGCACGGCGGAGACCTGGACGGCGCTCGGCTGCTTCACCTCGCCATCCCGCCGGCGCAATCCTTCCGCATAGGCCGCCGATCGTGCCGCAGGAAACG
Organism: Geminicoccus sp.; assembly: GCF_035556675.1. Taxonomy (GTDB): domain Bacteria; phylum Pseudomonadota; class Alphaproteobacteria; order Geminicoccales; family Geminicoccaceae; genus Geminicoccus. The sequence goes on from NZ_DATMFZ010000292.1 coordinate 40,893, forward strand.
GGTCGTCGGCGGGCTCGATACCGGCCGGCAGGACCAGCGGGTCGAAGGTCACGTCCCGGCAGCTGCCGGTATCCTCGCCTTCGACCGTATCGATCGTCAGCGTGCCGACCGCCACCCGCTGCCGGTCGGCCGGCCAGGCGACGGTGGGATCGGCCGTGACGTCGGCGGGTCCGGCGACCGTCACGACCAGCTGCCAGTGCAGCGGCCCCTGGCGCACGGCCCCGATCAGCTCGTCGAACAGATAGTTTGGGCCGGACAGTGCCGGCTGCTCCGTCCCGGCCTGCTCCGGCACCATCGACCAGCGCACCGCCGCCGCCTCGCCTTCGGCGTTCACGAAGCGGAACGCGTTGAGTCCATTGTAGGTGGCGGTCGCGAAGCTCGCGGCCGGCGGCGCGGCCTTGATGGTCTGCAGCGCTGCCGCCGTGGCGGGATGGGCTGCCAGGAAGGCCTGCACCGCGGCCGGGTCCGGTTTGCCGGTGGCAGGGTCGGGCCGCATGGCCACCAGGAAGCCGGCGAATTCCTCGGCATCGCGTACGGGAAACACCGGGATGTTGTTCATGCCGGTGCGCCACTCGTCCCCGGCGACCGGGAGAAAGCGCAGCGCCATGCTCCAGACCGGGCTGGACGCGTCCGGCACGTCCGGCCGCCCCGCCGCCAGGGCCAGCCGGCCAATCACCGGCACGTCGGCACCTGCGAACACGCTCGCCTTGGACAGCGCCGGCCCGGCACCGTTGCCCTTGAACATACCGGCGATGCAGATGCCCTTGGCATGGTTGCGGCGAAAGCCCGGGTGCTGGCCGTTATTCGCTTCCAGGGCATCGACCACCCGGTCCGGCGAGAGACGGCCGGGCGACAGCCAGCCGCCCGTATAGGCGAAGCCGGCAGCTGCAATCAGCACGACCGCGCCGATTGCAGCAAGGCGCACGACCACGGCCGGCCCCCGGACCGGGCCCGGCCCGTCCTGGGGTCCATGGGGCAGATGATGGGACAAGCCTACCTCCTTCCGCAGGCCGAGGCCGCGGTCGTTCGGGTCAGCAGCCTGGCGGATGCGGCGGCACGCGCCGCATTTCCGCCGGCCAGCTAGGTGCGGCGTGCGAGCAGCTGCGAAAGCCTGGCGGCGCGCGGGTCGTCGGCCCGGGTCACCACCGCGAAGCTGTACGCGCCATGCGTCCAGTACTGGGCCAGCAGGTCGCCTTCGGTCCGCGCACCCTCGATCGTGCGCCCTGGCCGCGGCCGGATGTAGAAACTCACCTGATTGCCGTCGGAATCCGCGTAGAGCACCAGTGCTGCCGCGCCGTCATTGGTGACCAGCGCCTGAGCCTCGACCGGGCGAAGCCCCAGCTCCTCCAGGTCCGGCAGCCCGCTGCCCGTGCCGAACTGGGCGGTCAGCCAGGGCTGGATCGCGGCGGGCGGCAGGCCCGGCGGCGGCCCGCTCTCCGTGTCGGCGAAGAGGCGGTGCGCCTGGAGGGCGTCTGCCATCGGCTGGACGCCACCGCTCAGTACCGTGGCGCGGAGCTGCCAGCCACCGCCGGTGCCCAGGCAGATGCCCAGCACCAGCATCGCCGCCAGTGCGACCCGTCGCCGCCGCCGCCGGCGCAGCGCCTGGCGCAGACGCAGCGGTTCGAGCGCGGGATTGGGCGGCAGCAGCGCCGGATTGGCCATGGACGCCCGGAGGCGCTCGGCATCGCGCTGCCAGCCGGCCACCAGGGCAGCCTGGTCGGGCCTGGCTGCCAGATAGGCCTCGACCTGCCGCCGCGCCGCCGGGCCGAGCTGCCCGTCGACGAAGCCATGCAGGTCCGCCTCGCTCACATGGATCTCGCTCATCGGACCACCCGCAGCCGGGGCCGCCCGGCCTCGCCATCGACCATGCTGCGCAGATGCTGGCGGGCACGGCTCAGGCGGGACATGACCGTGCCGACCGGCACGCCAAGGATCTGGGCCGCCTCCCGATAGGAGGCGCCCTCGACCACGATCAGGACGAGCAGTGCCCGCTGCTCGTCCGGCAGTTCATCCAGCGTGCCGAGCGCGGTCTTGGCCAGGACCAGGTCCTCGGTCGAGGCCGCTGCCGTGTCCGGTTCCCCGGCGAGCCAGCCCAGCAGCCGGAGGAACCGCCGCGAGCGCCGCTTCCCGTCGCTGAACTGCCGATAGAGGATCGCGAACAGCCAGGCCCGGATGTCCCCGTCCGCGCGCCTGGTGTCCCAGCGCGACAGGGCCCGCTCCAGGCTGGCCTGGACCAGATCGTCGGCACTGGCCGGATCGCGCGTCAGCGAGAGCGCGAACCGGCGCAGCCGCGGCAGGAGCTGGCGCAGCTCCGCATCATCGATGTCCGACATCGTCCGCCATCCGGCCGCGTTCCCCGTTGCAGGTGCGTTCGGATGTTGGACGATCGGGCAGCGGGATTATTCGCTGATCCACACGAAAAAATGCCGGCCCGTCAGACGAACACCATGCCACCGTCGACCAGCAGCGACTGGCCGGTCATGAAGTCGGAATCAGGCGAAGCCAGGAACTTCGCGACCCCCACCAGATCGGTTGCGGTCGAGGGCCGGCCGAGCACGGCCTGCGCCGCCATGTCGTGGAAGGAGGTGTCCTCACCCTCGCTCAGCCCGTGGGCCTGGAAGCCGCGGTCGATCACCTTCCACATCTCGGTACCGACCACGCCCGGGCAGATCGCGTTCACATTGATCTTGTCCTTGCCGAACGCGCGCGCCGCCGCCTGGGTCAGCGCCACCACCGCCCATTTGCTGGCGCAGTAGTGCGCGAGCGGGTCGTAACCCTGCTTACCGGCGATCGACGCGGTGTTGATCACCTTGCCGCCACCACCCTGAGCCAGGAAGACCTTGATCGCCTCCTGCATGCCGATCAGCACGCCCAGCCCGTTCACGTCCATGACGTTGTGCCAGTCGTCCTCGGTGATCTTGAGGAAGGGCTGGACCTGCGCGATCCCGGCATTGTTGAAGATCGCATCCAGCCGGCCGTACTCCTTTACCGCCGCCTGGATCATCGCCTGGACCTGCGCACGGTCACGCACGTCCGCGCCGACACCGATCGCGGTCCCGCCGGCCGCCCGGATCTCCTCGACGACGGCCTTGGTCGAATCGGCAGTCAGGTCCGCCACGACGAGCCTGGCACCCTCCGCGCCCAGCCCCTTGGCGATCTCTGCGCCGATTCCCCGCGCACCGCCGGTGATGACGATGCTCTTGCCGTCCAGCTGATAAGGCATTTCGTTCTCCCTGCACCGGGTCCGCATCCTTGCCGGGCGGGCCCTTGCCCCGCTTGTTGACCCCGAAGCCCGTGCCTGTCGAGAGTGCATGATGCCAGGGGCGGCGCGGGCGATGGTACCTACGGGATCAGCGGCGCGCCGCGATCAGCAGCAGCATCGGCCGGTCCTGCTCCTCCAGGAGTTCCGGCTGCGCGCGAAGCTGCTCAGGGGAGGGCCGCCATTCCTCGACCTGGCGGATGGTGAAGCCTGCCCGGATGAGCGTGTTCAGGGTGGTGCCGAGCATCCGGTGCTGCTTGACCACGCCCTGGGCCAGCCAGTCGGTGCGACGCTCGCCCTCCACGGCATAATGGTCGACCGGCCAGGTCCGCTGCCCGTCGGGGTGCGCACGCCAGCCCGGCTGCAGGGAGGCCATGTAGATCGGGTGCTCGATGCTGAGCACGAGGTCGGCACCGGGGACCAGCGCGCGGCACACGGTCGCGGCCAGCCGGTCGAGATCGACGATGTAGTGCAGGGTCAGGGCACTGAAGGCGAGGTCGAAGGCCGCCTCGGGCAGCTCCAGTCGCTCCAGGTCCATGTGCCGATACGTGATCGCCGGATCGTCGGTCAGCTCGCCGGCACGCGCCAGCATGTTGCGCGACAGGTCGATCCCCAGCACCGTCGCGGCGCCGCCAGCCCGGGCGAAGCGGGCGAACCAGCCGAACCCGCAGCCGAGATCGACCACCCGCCGCCCGGCCAGGTCCGGCAGCATCGCCTGCAGGACCGGCCATTCCGGGGCGCCGGCCAGGCCGCGGACCGAGCGCGGCAGCTGGCTGTAGGCCGCGAAGAACTCCGGACGATCGTAAATGTTCTGCGCCATCGGCGAACTCACGTCGATCATGGCCTTGCACCGTGCGCCCGATAGGTCTTTGCGTGATCCCGGACAAGCCGGAGTGCCGCCCATGCCCCTGACACTGAACGGATCGTGCCGCTGCGGCGCCGTCCGCTTCACCTGCCAGAGCCACACGCCAGTGCCTTACCAGCGCTGCTACTGCACGATCTGCCGCAAGACGGCCGGGGGAGGCGGCTATGCCGTCAATCTCGGCGCCGATGCGGACTCCTTCCGGATCGACGACCCGCACGATGCGGTGGAGATGTACCAAGCGCAGATCGTCCAGGATGACGGCTCCTGCCAATTGTCCACGGCCGAGCGCAATTTCTGTGCTGGCTGCGGCACGGCGCTCTGGCTGTTCTCGCCGGAATGGCCGGAACTGGTGCATCCGTTCGCCGCGGCGATCGACAGC
>NZ_DATMFZ010000293.1:0-19709 GCF_035556675.1 Geminicoccus sp.
GCCGATCGGGTAGCTGGCAAAGCTTCTTGATGGGCTTGCCGCCCTCGATCTCCGGTCGTCGTCCAGCGGCCGCAGCGCATGCCGGCAAAGCGCGACGATGATCGCTTCCTCCTCGGGCGTCAGGACCGTCGAGCGGGCCTCCTGCGGACCCACCCGTGCCACGCTGGTCGTCGGCCGCCCACGCCACTTCTGGATGCAGGTCGGACTGACGCCGTAGCGCTTGGCCGCCGTTCTCACGGCTATCTTCACCAGCCTCGATCGCGCGATGGACCGCCTTTTGTCGTGGTGGCGCTGCCATGAAGAAGCTGGCCCATAGCGCATCCCTCGCCGCGTGGGGATCAACCGTACCACTACACCGCAGGACGGTGCACCTAGCTGCGTGGTGCTGCTGAGCGGCGGAGCCGGTCGCGGATCGCCTCGGCCAAGCCGGCGCCTGGAATCGGCACCACCGCGATCCGGTCGGCACCGGCCCGATCGGCGGCGCGGAGCATAGCGAACAGGTTGGCAGCGGCCTCGGCGAGGTCACCCGACGGGCTGAGGTTGAAGGTGGCCAGCGCGCCGGGCGGCACGTCGGTGCCGAAAGCCAGGAGCGCCTCGCGCGGCGCCACGCTCTTCGCATCGAGACGGACCGGGGCTGCCGGCGCGTAATGCGAGGCCAGCATGCCCGGTGCCGCCGGGCGGGCCGGATCGCCCCCTGGGCCGACCAGCGGACCCAGCACCGCCTCGATTGCCTCGCGCGGGAGCCCGCCCGGCCGGAGCAGGGCCGCCCGGTCCGGCCGGGACAGGTCGAGCACCGTGCTTTCCAGCCCGACCGGACATTCGCCGCCATCCAGCACCAGGGCGACGGCCGGGCCCAGATCGTCCTGCACATGGGCGGCCCTGGTCGGGCTCACCCGGCCAGACGGATTGGCCGAGGGCGCCACGACCGGCCGGCCGGCGGCGCGCAGCAGCGCCTGGGCAACCGGATGGACCGGGACGCGGATCGCCAGCGTCATCAGGCCCGCCGTGGCATGCACGGAAATCCCGTTGCCGGGCCGGGCCGGCAGGACCAGGGTCAGCGGGCCCGGCCAGAAGGCGGCTGCCAGCAGGCGGGCGCGCTCGTCCAGATGGACCAGGGGTTCGGCCGCCGCTAGATCGGGCAGGTGGACGATCAGGGGATTGTGCGCGGGCCGGCCCTTGGCGGCATAAACGCGACGCACCGCCTCGTCCTGGGTCGCATCGGCGCCCAGGCCATAGACGGTCTCGGTCGGAAACGCGACGAGGCGGCCGGCGCGCAGGAGCGCCCCGGCCGCCTCGATGGTCGACGGATCGGGTGGAACGGGCTGGGTCAACCGGTGCGGCGGCTCCGCAGCAAGGCGGTACCCACGGCGATCGTGAGCAGGATCTTGGCGATCTCGCTCGGGATGAACGGCAGGACGCCATTGGCGATGGCGGCCTCAGGGCCAACCAGCACCGACAGCCAGGCGACGCCCAGGGCGAAGATCGCGAGGATCGACGCCACCACCGCGGCGGCGATGCGGGCCAGGCTCTGGTCGGACTGCACGAGCCGGCCGGCGATCGCGGCCGCCACGACGAAGCCCAGGAGATAGCCGCCGGTCGGGCCGACCATGTAGGCCAGGCCCAGGCCGCGCTCAGGGGTGCCGGTGAACACCGGCAGACCCATGGCGCCCTCGGCCAGGTAGGCGACCACCGTGGCTGCACCCAGGCGCCAGCCATAGGCCATGCCGATCAGGGCCACTACGCCGGTCTGCATGGTCATCGGCACCGGCCAGAACGGCACCTGGACCTTGGCCGAGGCGTAAAGAAGCAGCGTGCCGAACAGCACCAGCACGACGTTGCGCAGGACCGGGCGGTCAGTGGGCCAGAGCCGGTCGATCGGAGTGACGAGGGTCGAGGACATGGCGGTTCCCGGAGGCAAAGAGCGGCGCAAGCTTAGGTGGAAGACCGTCCAGCGCAAGCGGTCAGCCGCGCTGGAGCTCCCGCCAGCCGATATCCCGGCGGCAGAAGCCGTCCGGCCAGTCGATCCGGTCGATAGCCGCATAGGCGCGGACCTGCGCCTCGGCGAGCGTGGTGCCCAGGCCGGTCACGTTCAGCACCCGCCCACCATTGGCCAGCAGCCGCCCGCCTTCGCGCCGCGTGCCGGCATGAAACAGGAGGAGGTCGTCGGCTTCGAGCCCCTCGGTGCCACGGATCTCGGTGCCTTTGGCATAGCTGCCGGGATAGCCCCTGGCCGCCATCACCACGCTCAGGGCATGGAGCGGGAGCCAGCGCAGATTCATGTGGTGCAGCTGGCCGTCGAGCGCACCCAGCAGGAGTTGGCAGAGGTCGGTCATCAGCCGCGGCAGGACCGCCTGGCATTCCGGATCGCCGAAGCGGACATTGTATTCGATCAGCTTCGGGCCGTCGGCGGTGAGCATCAGGCCCGCATACAGGAAGCCCGTGAAGGGATTTCCCTCCTCCGCCATGCCGGCCAGGGTCGGGCGGACGATCTCCGCCATCACCTGCTCGACCAGCGCCTCGGTCAACACCGGTGCCGGCGAGTAGGCGCCCATGCCGCCGGTGTTCGGCCCCTGGTCGCCGTCGAAGGCACGCTTGTGGTCCTGGGCGGTGCCGATCTCGAGCGCGTGGCGGCCATCGCAGAGCGCGAACAGCGATGCCTCCTCGCCGACCAGGCACTCCTCGATCACCAGCGTGGCGCCCGCAGCACCGAAGCCGCCGGCAAGCGCGTCGTCCACGGCGGCCAGCGCCTCGGCCAAAGTGGTCGCCACCACCACGCCCTTGCCGGCGGCGAGCCCGTCGGCCTTGATCACGATGGGTGCTCCCTCGGCCCGGACATAGGCACGGGCCGCCTCGGCATCTTCCTGGGTGAAGGTACGGTAGCGGGCGGTCGGGATGTTGTGGCGGGTGCAGAACTCCTTGGTGAAGGCCTTGGAGCTTTCCAGCCGGGCGGCGGCGGCGCTGGGCCCAAACGCGCGGATGCCCTCTTCGGCCATCCGGTCGACCAAGCCCAGGGTCAATGGCAGCTCGGGCCCGACCACCACCAGGCCGACCCCCTCGTCCTTCGCCAGCCGGACCAGGCCATCGATGTCGTCGACCGCGACCGGGCTGCAGCGCGCCACCGCCTCGATGCCGGCATTGCCCGGCGCGCACAGGACCTCGGTGACCATGGGCGAGGCCGCCAGCGACCAGCACAAGGCATGCTCGCGGCCGCCGCTGCCGATGACGAGGGTTTTCACTGGAACTATCTCCGCTTAGCGCGGGACGTGATGGACCGTCACGTCGAACGCTGCAAGCTGCGTGTCGGTCGTGACGAGGATGCAGTCCTCGATCCGGGCCTGGGCGACCAGCAGGCGGTCGAACGGGTCACGGTGGAACAGGGGCAGCCGGCCGGCCTCGACTGCGTGAACGGCGCGCACCGGCAACTCCATGAAGCCATAGCTGGCCAGTCGCTCCAGCAGATCGGCGACATCGAGGCCGAGCTTGCCGATATTGGACTTCAGCGTCAGCTCGTAGGGGGTGACGGCGCTGAACATCGGCGCGGTCACGCTCCGCCGCAGCCGATCCTGGATGTCCAGAGGAATCCGCTCTGGCTGGTACAGCCAGCGCACCACGATATTGGTATCGAGCAGGAAGCGCTGCATCTCCGGGATCATGGGGCTTCGGCCGGAGCCGGCACGTCGCCCCACCACTCCTCGCCCAGGTCCTCCTCGAGGAAGGCGACGGCTTGCCGGTCGAGCGTACCTTCCAGCCCGCCTATCGGTCGAAGCCCTGCAGGTTCCAGGGGTTCGATCCGGACGACAGGCTTGCCGGCCCGGGCGATGATGACCTCCTCGCCGCGCAGCGCAGCCTCGACCAGCTTCGAGAGCTGGCTCTTCGCCTCGTGCATGTTGACGATCATCCAGGCCCTCCTCCCATAGCCAATCTAGCTAACCGACCTCATGTCGTCCATTGCGTTGCACAAGCGACCACTCCGGCTCTATCTGCCCCCTGCAGGAGGAGTGAGGAACATGGCAGCGTCGAAACTCGCAGTAGGTGTCCTGGGTGCGTCCGGCTATACAGGAGCCGAGCTCCTGCGCCTGCTCGCCCAGCATGACGGGCTGCGCGTCACGACGCTCACCGGCGACCGCATGGCCGGCAAGGAAATCGGCGAGGTCTTCCCGCACCTGGCAGTGCAGAAGCTGCCGAAGCTGGTGAAGATCGAGGACGTCGACTTCTCCACGCTGGACGTGGTGTTCTGCTGCCTGCCGCACGGCACTACCCAGGAGGTGCTGCGCGACCTCCCGCACAACGTGAAGATCGTCGACCTGTCCGCCGACTTCCGGCTCTACGACCCGAAGCTCTATCAGCAGGTCTATGGCCATCCCCATGCGGCGATCGAGCTGCAGAAGGAGGCGGTGTACGGGCTCACCGAGCACTACCGGGACAAGGTGCGGGCGACCCGGCTGGTGGCCAATCCCGGCTGCTACACGACCACGGCCGAGCTGCCGCTGATCCCGCTGCTCGCCGAGGAGCTGATCGAGCGCGACCCGATCGTGATCGACGGCAAGTCCGGCGTGTCGGGGGCCGGACGCTCCCTGCGCGAGAATCTCTTGTTCTCCGAGGCGTCGGACAATTTCTCCGCCTATGGCGTCGGCAACCACCGCCATGCGCCGGAGATCGACCAGTGCCTGGGCGACTTTGCCGGTGGCCAGGTGGAGGTCAGCTTTACCCCGCATCTGGTGCCGATGGGCCGCGGGATCTTCGCCACCATCTATGTCCGGCTGAAAGACGGGGTGGAGGTCGCCGACCTGCAGGAGCGGCTGGCCGAAGCCTATGCGGAGGAGCCGTTTGTCCACGTCCTGCCGCCCAAGAGCCTGCCCTCGGTCAAGCAGGTGCGCGGCTCCAACCACTGCCTGATCGCGGTGCATCCCGACCGGGCGGCCGGCCGGGCGATCCTGCTCTCGGTGACCGACAACCTGGTCAAGGGTGCCTCGGGCCAGGCCCTGCAGAACATGAACGTCATGGCCGGCTTTGCCGAGACCAGCGGGCTCACCATCGGGCCGCTCTACCCGTGAGCGTCACGCCCGCCGATATCGAGGCAGCACGGGCGCGAATCGCCGGTGCGGTGGCGTGCACGCCGCTGCGGCTGTCGCGCACCCTGTCCGAGATCACCGGGGCGGATGTTTACCTGAAGTTCGAGAACTTCCAGTACACCGCCTCCTTCAAGGAGCGGGGTGCCCTCAACCGGCTGCTCCAGGCCGAGCCGGGCGAGCGGGCCCGAGGCGTGATCGCGATGTCGGCCGGCAACCACGCCCAGGGCGTGGCCTATCACGCGGCCCGGCTCGGCATCCCCGCCACGATCGTGATGCCGGCCTTCACCCCGATCGTGAAGGTGGAGAACACCCGCAAGCTCGGTGCGCGGGTCGAACTGTTCGGCAGCGGGGTCGAGGAGGCGGCCGACCATGCCCGCCAGATCGCCGCGGCGGAGAACCTGCTGTTCGTCCACCCGTTCGACGACCCGCAGGTGATCGCCGGGCAGGGCACGCTCGCCCTGGAGATGCTGGACGAGGTGCCCGAGCTGGAGGTGCTGGTGGTGCCGGTCGGCGGCGGCGGGCTGATCTCCGGGATCGCCATCGCCGCCAAGGCGCGCAAGCCGGCCATCGAGGTGGTGGGTGTGGAGGCCGCCCTTTATCCTACGGTCTGGCGGCTGCGGCGCGGCCTGCCCATCGAGGCGGGCGGCCCCACCATCGCGGAGGGCATCGCGGTCAAGCAGCCGGGCAAGGTGACCCTGCCGATCATCGATGCGCTGGTCGATGATGTGATGCTGGCGGACGAGGCGGCGCTGGAGACCGCCGTGCTGATGCTGCTCGAGATCGAGAAAACGGTGGCGGAGGGTGCGGGCGCCGCGGGCCTGGCGGCCCTGCTGACCACTGCCGATCGCTTCCGCGGCCGCAAGGTCGGGCTCGTGCTGAGCGGCGGCAACATCGACAGCCGGCTGCTCTCGGCGGTGATCCTGCGCGGGCTGGTGCGCACCGAGCGGATGGTGCGCTTCCGGGTCAGCCTGCCCGACCGGCCGGGCAGCCTCACCCAGGTGACCGCGCTGATCGCGCGTTGCGGCGGCAACGTGGTGGACGTGGCGCACCAGCGGGCATTCGCGCGGCTCTCGGTCATGCTGACCGATGTCGACGTGACGATCGAGACCCGCAACGCCCTGCATGCCCAGCAGATCCGCAACAGCCTGGCCGCGGAGGGTTTCTCGGTGCGCGGCTTGGACGAGCCGCGCATGACCAGCGGATTGTGATCCGTTATAGGATCAAATTCTTTAATCGCATCGCAACTTCTGGTAGATATCCAGCTCCGTCCCATGCCTCGGAGCGGCCCGGTGCGTGTCCTGATCCTGGCGACCAATCCCAGCCTTGCTGCTGGCCTCGCGCGCGAGCCGGGCGAACGGCTCGACCTGCGCAGTGCCGCCGGGCTGGCCGAAGCCATGCTGATGCGCGAGCGACCGGGCTGGCAGCCGGACGCGATTCTGTCCGAGCTGACCCTGCCTGACGGCGAGGGCAGCGAGATCGTGGACGCGCTGGGCCAGGCCTTTCCCGCGGTCCCGCTCCTGTTCGCCACGGCCGGGACCGGTCAGCTGCGCCGCCAGCTCCAGGCACTGGTCCTGCCCGCCCCGGCGCGGCCATCGGGCGACGAGCAGCGTGAGCTGCTGGGGGAGATCGAGATCCTGGCGCGCCGTGCGGCGGAGCGGGCGGTGAGCCAGGCGATCGACCGGCTGATGACGCGGCTCGGCCTGGACGACGAGCAAGGGGTGAAGAACGCGATCCGGCTGGCGCGCGCCTATGAGAACGCGCGCGAACGGTTCTGGTCGGCGGTGACCTCCGGCCTCGCCAGCGGCCTGCTGATCGCCTTGGGCGTCGGGCTGATCGCCCTGGTCAAGGGTGGCCAGCTGGCGCCCTGAGCGGCCGGATCATTCGCCGGCAGCTCCTCTCTCCCGGGCCGGGGATCCCATTCTCCATATCCGGATATGACTTCAATCAATCCAGCCTTCCCATGCCGTGATTTCTGCTTTTTGCTCAGGCTTCCGAGTTGTTAACCATATTCCGGCCCAGCCCTGCGCATTGAATGGACTGTGCTCCGCGGCTGAGCATCTGCTGTCACATCCGCGATATTCTCGAATCATCGATTTTCTCGGGCAGGGATAGGACATGGCTGACATTCGTCTCGCCTCTTCCATGGCGGTCGTCGGGAGCATCCTGACCGGCTTGGGTGCATTCTGGGGCATGCATGGCGCGCTCGCCACCGAAGGCTTCGCCACCGCATGGCTGATTCCGATCGGCGCTGCCATTGGCCTCGCCTGCCTGCTGGCAACATCCTGGCACTATGTCCTGGGCATGTCGCAGCGTGCGCAGGGCGCCATGATCCCGCTGGTGCTCCTTCTGGGCGGGATAGTGACCGGCCTGGCGATCCTTACCTCGTCCTGGTGGCTGACCAGCGCGCTGGGCGGGGGCGTGGCGCTGCGCCACCACCACCAGACCCAGTTCGGCGCGCTTGAGACAGCACTGCGCGATATCCAGGACCAAGCCGGGCCGGATCACTCTCTGCTGCAGGAGATCACCACGGCTCGCAACTCCCTGGAGCGGTTGACCGCCGATGAGGCAGGCATCGGCACTCTCAGCGGCCAGACCGGTATCGGACCCGTGACCCGAGATCTTCGCGAGATGTCGGCCAAGCTGGACGAGTTGCAAAAGGCGGTAGGTGCGATCATCGACAGTCGCGACGGCAGGATCACACAGGCACGTACCCAGCTGGACCGGGCGAGACGGGCGTCGCTCGTGGGGGACGAGGCCGAGATAGCACGCAGCCTAGCCGATGCCGGCAAGTCTGCGGCCGAAGCGGCCGGATTGAGCCTGGCGGATCAGGCGGCCATCCTTCACCGGACCATCGATTCCGACTTGGTCCCGGTGCGCAGGATCGTGGCCCAGCTCCGCACCGCCGTCCGCGAAGCGACGGACGACTCGAAGGTGGTGGAGATCCCACAATACCAGTCGATGACGCGCGCCGAAGCCGTCCTGCACCATGCGCAGCAGGTGACGTCAGCCTGGGCCGTCTCAATCGCGCTGGAGTGCCTGATCTTCGCGATGCTGTGCGTGCTGGTGGTGCGTGCGCAGCTCGACCGAATGTATCCGCCGCAGGACGGCCAGGGCACCCCGTTCGAGGTCACGACGCTTCGGCGCGCGGCCTGAGCGGGGTGGAGTCGGCCGGGACGGTGCCGAGTGCCGCCGCCAGATGCTCGGCCAGCAAAGCCCCTGCCCGGGACAGGCCAGGCGAGCGGTGCAGGCGCAACTCGGCTGTAGGCAAAGGCGGCAGGCCGTCGGCCGGGTCCAGGCGCCGCAGCCGGACCGGGAAGGTGGTGGACTTCACCACGGTGACGGCCAGGCCCTCGGCGGCAATGGCGGCGACCGCCGCCAAGCTGTGGCTGACGAAGGCCAGCCGCCAGCGCCGCCCGGCCTGATCGAGCGCCCGGATCGCCCACTGCCGGAACAGGCATCCGGGCGGGTAGAGCGCTAGCGGCAGCGGGTCCAGCCGGTGACAGGCCTGCCCTGGGCCCGCCGCCCAGCAAGGCTGCTCCCGGCACAGGAACTGGCCCTCGCCCGCCCCTTCCGGATGCAGGGCGACCACCAGGTCGAGATCCGCACCCAACCGTTCCGGCATGCCCCCGGTCAGCCCCGTCTCCATCGCTACCTGGACCTGCGGGTAGGAGCGGGTGAAGGCAGCGAGCAGGCCCGGCAGCACTTGGCTGCCGTAATCGTCCATCACCCCCAGCCGGACGGTGCCGGCCAGGTCCGGGGCCTGGAGGCTGGCCAGCGCCTCGGCCTGGAGCGCCAGGATCCGCCTTGCATAATCCAGCAGGCTCTCGCCAGCGGGGCTGAGCTCGACCTGGACGGTGCTGCGATGGAACAGTGCCGTGCCCAGCCGCTCCTCCAGCCGGCGGATCTGCATGCTCACCGCCGACTGGGTGCGGTGGAGCAGGCGCGCCGCGCGGGTGAAGGACCGGAGGTCCGCCACCGCCACGAACGCCTTGAGCAGGTCGGGATCGAGGTCGGGCGTGCCCATGAAGCCTCGTGATGAGTCTTATCATGCCAATGCCATTCCTTGATGGGTAGGATGACACTATCCCGCAGGCAAGCGACATGGCGGAAGCGGGACAGGCGATGGAATGGCTGGGCGTGCTCGCGGCCGTCCTTTCGAGCGGGCTGGGCGGCACATCTGTGGGTGCGACCCGCTATCTGGCGGAAGCCCTCGATCCGCTGACCCTGGGTGCGCTGCGCTTCGGCATCGGTGCGCTGCTGCTGCTGCCGCTGGCGCTGCGGGTACCTGCGGGCCGGCCGCAGCCGGGCGAGTGGCCGGGCCTGATCGGGCTGGGCCTTCTATTCTTCGGCCTGTTCCCGATCCTGTTCAACGCCTCGCTGATCTTCACCACCGCGGCGCGCGGCGGCCTGGCCCTGTCGACCGTGCCGCTCCTGACCATGCTGGCCGCCGCCCTGCTGGGGGTGGAGCGCCTGACGCTGCGCAAGAGCCTGGGCGTGCTGGTCGCAATGGCGGGAGTCGCCGCGGCACTGCTGCTTTCCCTGGCCAAGGCCCCTGAAGGTGCCTGGCGGGGCGACCTGCTGATGGTCGCGGCTGCCGGCTGCATGGCGCTCTACAATGTCTGGTCGAGGCGGCTGGTCCGCCGGCTGGGTGCCGTGCCGTTCGCCACGTTCGGCATGGCGGTGGGCGCTCTGTGCCTGGGCACGGTGGCGGTGGCCACGGGCGGCCTGCCCAGCCTCGCCCGGCTCGAGACAGCGCAATGGGCGGCAGTGCTCTATCTGGGCGTGTTCGGCGGCGCGCTGACCTTCTGGCTGTGGGCGTTCGCCCTGCTTCGCACCACGCCCACCCGCGTCGCCATCTCGGTCACGGTCAACCCGGTGCTGGCCGCCCTGATCGGCGCCATGCTGCTGGGCGAGCCGCTGCACTGGAGCCTGGTCATCGGCTTGGCCATGGTCGCCTTGGGCATCTGGCTCTCGGCCAGCAACCCGGACGGTCGCCTGGTCGGCACCCTGCCGGTGGCCACGGGACGGCCGCCGGGCTGAGCCGCCGATCCTGATGGGCGCCGGCGGCTGCATCGGCTGCCGATTGCCTTACCTTCGCGCAGAAGATCCGCTTGCCCTGGCCGATCCTCCGGTCAGCATGCTCGGGCCATTCCGCATCTGGCTCCCTGAGCCCCTGGGTAACCTGTCGGCGACTGGGCGGCAGCCCGGTCGATGGAAGCCGCAGCCGGACGCTCCCCATGCGCGCGGCTGCGGCGGCAGTACCTCGCCCGCACCGGCCACCGCTTTAGCCTGTACCTTCCGCGCTGAGCCCTGACGCCATCTGCCAGCCAGTACCTCCGCCGTTGGCTGCCGTCCCCTCTCCCGGCCCACCCAGACCGGTGCCTGCCAAGCAGGCCGCGCCGACTGCTTGTGATTGGATAATGGATATTGTATCCAATTTTTGAGCCACTCTGCCGGATGGTCATGCCAAGCATTCATCGCACCGCTGCCAATCAGGTCGTCGCCGAGCTGCGCCGACGGATCCTGTTGGGCGAATTGCCGGCGGGGGCGCATCTGCGCCAGGAGGCGGTGGCGGAGATGTTCGGGCTGAGCCGGATCCCCGTGCGCGAGGCGCTGCAGCGGCTGGATGCCGAGGGCTGGGTCCGGTTTGCGCCGCATCGAGGGGCATTCGTGTCCGGACTGTCGGCCGAGGAGGTGGCGGAGCTGTTCGAGTTGCGCCTGCTGCTGGAGCCGCATCTGCTCCGCCGGGCCGTGCCGCGCTTCGGGGCGGACGGGCTGGCTGCGCTGGAGCAGGCGGCGGCGGGCTTCGAGCAGGCGCTGCACAGCGACGAGCGCGAGCGCTGGGGTGCGGCGAACCGGGCGTTTCACCGCCAGCTCTATGCACCGGCCGGGCGGCCGCGCATTGCAGCACTGGCCCAGGGCTTCGACGAGCGCATGGAAGCGTATGTCGCGGCGCATCTGGGCCTGGAAGGGATCGCACCACGGGCGATCGCGGAGCACCGCCGGCTGGTGGATGCGGTGGCCGCGCGGGATGCCGGGCGTGCCGCCGCGGTGTTGGTCGACCATCTGGAGCGGACCCGGGACGAGCTCACCGGCTGGATCGCGGAACGGGAGAAGACGGCATGAGGATCACCGGGATCCGCGTCTGGCGCATCGAGCTGCCGCTGAAGGAGGGCAGCTATCACTGGGCCGGCGGCAAGTCGGTGGAGGTGTTCGACAGCACGCTCGTGGCACTCGACACCGATGCCGGGCTTTGCGGGTTCGGCGAGGTCTGCCCGCTGGGGCCGGTCTACCTGCCGGCCTATGCCGAGGGCGTGCGCGGCGGCATCCGGGAGCTGGGGCCGCATCTGCTGGGGCTGGATCCCCGCGAGCATGGCCGGCTCTGGCAGGCGATGGACGGCCGGCTCAAGGGCCATCCCTTCGTCAAGTCCGGGCTGGACATGGCCGCCTGGGATCTGCTGGGCAAGGCGACCGGCCTGCCGGTGGCCACGCTGCTGGGCGGGATCATGCAGAAGGAGGTCACCCTCTACCGGGCGATCAGCCAGCTGCCGGCGGACGAGATGGCCGCCAACCTGCGCACGCACCGGGAGAGCGGCTATCGCCGCTTCCAGCTCAAGGTGGGTGGTGACCCGGACGAGGACATCGCCCGGATCCGGGCCTGCCATGCAGTGCTGGAGCCGGGCGACCGGCTGGTGGCCGACGCCAATACCGGCTGGCTGCCGGCGGATGCGCTGCGGGTGGTCAATGCGGTGCGCGACCTGGACGTGTTCATCGAGCAGCCCTGCCACAACTTCGAGCAATGTCGGGCGGTCCGCGAGCGGGCCAGCCTGCCCTTCGTGCTGGACGAGAGCATCGACGGGCTGGAGCCGCTGCTGCACGCGGCCGGGCTGCGGGCCATGGACATGGTCAACATCAAGCTCAGCAAGCTGGGCGGGCTGACCCAGGCGCGCCTCCTGCGCGACCTGTGCGTGCGGCTGGGCCTGCTGATGATCGTCGAGGACAGCTGGGGCGGCGATGTCGCCACCGCCGCCATCGCCCATGCCGCGGCCAGCACGCCCGGACGCAACCTGTTCGCCGCCACCGACTTCAACGGCTACGTGACCCGCAGCTTCGCCGATGGCGCGCCGCGCCGGGAAGGCGGAGTCATGCGCCTGCCGGATGGGCCGGGTCTGGGCGTGACACCGCGCCTGGACGAGCTGGGCCCGCCGCTCTTCACCATCACCTGATCCGCCCCCTCACCTCGGGAGACCTGGCATGGCGATCGACTGGCACGGCGTGTTCCCCGCCGTCACCACCCAGTTCAAGGACGACGACAGCATCGACTTCGCGGCCAATGCCCGCCATGTCGCGTGGCTGCTGGAGAGCGGCGTGCACGGGCTGATCATGCTCGGCACGGTCGGCGAGAACGGCTCGCTCAGCGCGAACGAGAAGCGCGACGTGCTCAAGGCCACCCAGGAGCTGGTGGCGGGCCGGGTGCCGGTGGTGGCCGGCGTGGCGGAGAACCTCACCAGGGAAGCCTGCCGCTATGCCGAGGACTGCGCGAAGATCGGCCTGGACGGGCTGATGGTCCTGCCCGGCATGATCTACAAGGCCGACCCGCGCGAGAACGTCGCCCATTTCCGCACCGTGCTGGACGCCACCGACCTGCCGGTGCTGGCCTACAACAACCCGATGGTCTACGGCGTCGACCTGAAGCCCGAGACCTTCGTCGAGCTGGCCGACCAGAAGACCCTGGTGGCGATCAAGGAAAGCTCGGACGACCCGCGCCGGCTCACCGACATCGTGAACCTGACCGGCGACCGCTACACCCTGTTCTGCGGCGTCGACGACCTGATGATGGAGAGCGCCGTGCTGGGGGCGGCCGGCTGCGTGCATGGCATCGCCAACGCGTTCCCGGCCGAGACGGTCAGGATGTGGGAGCTGATGGCGGAGGGCCGCTATGCCGAGGCGCTGCCGCTCTACCGCTGGGCCACGCCCATGTTCCACCTCGATACGAGCCCGAAGCTGGTCCAGTACATCAAGCTGGTCCAGCACCTGGTCGGGCGCGGCAGCGAGCGGGTGCGCGCACCGCGCCTGACGATCGCCGGGGAGGACCGGGCGCGGGTCGAGGCGATGGTGAAGAAGGCGCTGGCGGAGCGGCCGGGGCTCGGCTGAGCACGCCCGGCAGAATCCCGATCCCGTCTGTCGAAACTATTCAAGTGGTTGAAACAGGCCGGGTCCTCGGGTTCGTTTGGTAAAATAGCATTCGCGTGCGACCGGACATGCCCGGCGGCTCGAGGACAGAGCAGCCGGGCATCATCGCATTGTCGCGCGCCTTACGGAAGCGAAAGATACTCGACGGCGCTCTCCGTCGATGATGTCGTTGCCGCTACCAACATTGAGCCGGTCGTCGCCGCCCCGCGCAGAGATCAGGTCCGCCAGCGGGCCGCCGATCAGCAAGTCGGCGTGCGGAGGTATCTCAGCCTGAAAGGGCAATTTCCGCCTCGTGGCGCATCGCGGCGAAGGTGGCCGTCACATCGGCCAGCTCGGTGCCGGGGGCGCCGATCGAGACCCGGACCAGCCAGCGCCCGTCGACCATGGCGGGGGTCAGGTAGGCGGCACCCGAGCGGTTGACCGCCTCGGCCCAGGCGCGGGTGTGGCGGTCCAGCGCTTCGCCGGTGAGGCCTGGAGGCTCGTGGCGCACACAGACCGTCTGCAGCGGCACGGGCGCCAGGACGCGCCAGTCCGGCGTGTCCGCCACCAGCCTGGCCAGGGCCTGGGCGTTGGCCAAGTCGCGGCGCAGGCGGGCCTGCAGCCCCGCCACCCCCTGCTCGCGGATCACGAACCACAGCTTCAGCGCGCGGAAGCGCCGGCCGAGCGGGATGCCCCAGTCGCGGAGGTTGCGCACCTCCTCGTCCACCGACGACTGCAGGTAGGAGGGGTTGGTGGACATGACCCGGACCAGATGCTGCGGGTCGCGCACGTAGTAGAGCGAGCAGTCGAACGGGACGCCCAGCCATTTGTGCGGGTTGAAGACCAGGCTGTCGGCCGCCTCGATGCCCTGCCACATCCAGCGGCATTCCGGCAGGATCATGGCGCTGCCGGCCATGGCGGCATCGACATGCAGCCAGATGCCGTGCCGGCTCGTGACCTCGGCGATGGCGGCGATGGGGTCGAGGGCGGTGGTGGCGGTGGTGCCGGTGGTGGCGACCACCGCCATGGGGCGCAGCCCGGCCGCCAAGTCGGCCGCCACCAGCTCGGCCAGCGCGTCGGCGCGCATGGCATGGGCGGCATCGGTCGGCACCAGCCGAATATGGTCGCGGCCGATGCCGGCGAGCAGCGCGCCCTTCTCCACCGAGGAATGGCTGCCGGACGAGACATAGACGGTGAGCGGCGCCGCTTCCGCCTGCAGGCCGCCCTGGGCCAGCGCATAGTCGGTGGCGCGCTCGCGGGCGGAGATCAGGGCCACCAGCGTGCCGGTGGAGGCGGTGTCGCCGATCACACCCTGCCAGGCCGAAGACAGCCCGGTCATCTGCCGCATCCAGTCGGTGACGACCTCCTCCAGCTCGGTGAGTGCCGGGGAGGACTGCCAGGACAGGCCGATCACGCCGAGCGCGGTGCTGACCAGATCACCCAGCACCCCGGCCGGCAGGGCATTGGCCGGGAAGTAGCCGAAGAAGCGCGGATGCTGGAAGAAGGACAGATGCGGGACGATCAGCCGGTCCAGGTCGGCGATCACCTGCTCGAACGGCTCCGAAGTCTCGGGTGGCGTCTGGGGCAAGGCGGCGCGCAGCTCGCCCGGCCGGCTGGGAGCCTGGACCGGGCGCTCGGGCAGGCTGGCCTGATGGTCGGCCAGCCAGTCGATCAGCGCGTGGCCGTGGCGGCGGAACTCCTCGGGCGTCATGGACCATGCTCTCCGGATGCGTTGCCGGGTCCATCGCGCCAGCCACCAGCGGAGGCAAGCCCGTCCGCACCGGCCTGCGTCAGAGCGGCGCCACGCTTTCGGCCGCCGGCAGGATGTTCTGGTTCAGGCTGAACAGGTTGTCCGGATCGTACTTCGCCTTCAGCTGCGCCAGCCGGACATGGTTGCTGCCGAAGGCACGCTGCACCGCTCCGGGCGCCTCCTCGCTGGCGAAGTTGCCCATATAGCCGCCGCTGGAGAAAGGCTGCAGGGCGTCCCATGCCTCCCGCGTCCAGGCGATGTGCCGATCATTCTCGGCCGCATCCCGCCACTGCGCCATCAGGCCGACATTGAACTGGGCATGGCGGAAGGCGAAGGCGGTGTCGTCCGGAGCCACCCGGCTGGCAGCCCCGCTGTAGAGCTCGACCACGACCGCCGACATGGGCGAGGTCATGCGGTTGGCATGCTCGATCACCATGTCGATCGCCTCGTCGGTCAGGGCCTGGAGGAAGGTCGACTTCCAGTAGTTGTGCGTGCCGTCCGGGAAGGCGTCGTCGAGGAGGCGCTGCATCGCCGGGAACGGCATAGGCTGGACCGCGTCGACCATGGGCGGGCCGAAGGCGCGTAGTGCTGCGACGGCGCGCTGGCCCTCGGCCGGATCGCCGCAATGGCAGACGATCAGCGCCGTTGCCGGGGTCCCGTCCGGGGTGGTCAGGAAGCCGGCATAGGCAGTGAGCTCATCCGGGGCCTCGGCCATCACCCCCCGGTAGTGGCGGAGCAGGGCCGCCGACTGGTCGCGCGGGTAGATCAGGAGGCCGGCGAGCACGGTCCTGACCGGATGGGCCTGGAACAGGAAGGAAGCGACGATGCCGAAATTGCCGCCGCCGCCACGCAGCCCCCAGAACAGGTCGGGGTTCTGCTCGGCACTGGCGGTGACCACATCGCCCGCGGCGGTGACGACCTCGCAGGCCAGGAGATTGTCGCAGGTCAGCCCGTAGCGGCGCACCAGCCAGCCGACCCCGCCGCCCAGGGTGAGCCCGGCGATGCCGGTGCGGGACACCACGCCGGCCGGGACCGCCAAGCCATGCAGATGGGTCTCCCGGTCGAGGTCGCCGAGCGTGGCACCTGCCTGGACCCGCACGGTACGGCGCTCAGGATCCACGAACACGCCGCGCATGCCGGACAGGTCGATGACCATGCCGCCGTCGCACAAGCCCCGGCCGGCGACGTTGTGGCCGCCGCTGCGGACCGCCAGGAGTACGCCTTCGGTGCGGGCGAAATTCACCGCGGCGGCGATGTCGGCCACGCCGGCGCAGCGGGCGATCAGGCCAGGCCGTCGGTCGACATGGGCGTTCCAGATCCGCCGCGCCGCGTCGTAGCCGGCATCGCCCGGCAGGATCACCTGACCGTGGAAGCCGTTGCGGAACGCCTCGATAGATTCACTGGCAAGTGCGCTGCCGTCGCGCCGCCTGAGCTCGGCCGTGTCCATGTGCGTCCTTCCGGAGCTATTCGGTCCAGGCAGGTGCCTGGGCATGAACGGTTATGCGATCCCACGAGACTGGGACAGTGATCAAATCACTTGCATGAGCGTGGATTATCCAGGCACGGCTGCCAATGAAAAGGGCCGGACGATGCCGCCCGGCCCCGGTTCAGCCAGCCTGCCCGGAGGCCCGGCTCACTTCATCAGCGCCTCGGTCTGCTCGACGATCTGGGCCAGGCCGTCCTTCGGCTCGACATCGCCGCGCATCACGTTGGCGATGATGTCGCGCTGGGTCCGCCAGATGCGCACCGAGTTGCCGCCCGGATAGCCCTGCCAGGGGCGCGAGCGGTCGATCTGGCTGGTGACGGTGGCGAAGTTCGGGTTGGCCTCGTAGAACGGCCCCAGATAGTCCGGCCCGGTCGCGAGCTTGTTGGTCGGCATGTAGCCGGTGGTCTCGACCACGATCGTCTGGGCCTGCGGGCCGGTCACGAACTTGATGAACTCCCAGGCCGCCTTCTGCTTGGCCTCGTCCTTGGCGGTGATGATCGCGGCATTGCCGCCGGTGGGCAGCTTGCCATTTTCCTTGTTGCTCACCGGGAAGGCCACGGTCCGCATCTTGAACTTGTCGCCGATCAGCTCGGTGACTTGGCGGACGCGGGCCGGCGTGTCGAACTGGATGCCGGTCTGGCCGGCGACGAACTGCTGGCGGGACTCGTCGAAGTTGATCAGCTTCATGCCGCCCTCGGCGACGAAGCGCCGCGCATCTTCCAGGACATGCAGCCCGAGCTCGTTGTTGTAGGCGACCTTGCCGGTGGCCGGATCGTAGAGCTCGCCGCCTTCCTGGAAGATCAGGGTCTGCCAGAGCCAATCGTCCGGCCAGTCATGCACGTTGTAGGTGATGCCGGATACGCCGGGCGTGGCGTCCTTGATCTTCGCGGCGAGCGTGATGATCTCGTCCAGCGTCGTCGGCATGTTGTCCGGGTCGCCGCCGCCCGCCCGCACCAGGTCCTCGTTGACGTACATGACGCAGCTGGAAGCGGCCACGCCCAGGCCGCGCTGCACACCGTCGACTTGGCCGACGCTCAGAATCGCCGGGGCATAGTTGGCTTCCCGCCATTCGGCGGGCTCGGCTTCCAGGAGCGGGCCGAGATCGAGGATCTGGTTGCGGCGCTCCAGCGTGTGGGTCAGCTCGGCCAGCAGGTGGTAGCCTGCATAATAGACGTCGGGGAGCTGGTTGGTGACGGCGGCGCGCAGCATCACCTGGTGGCCCTCGTCATAGTTCGCCGCCGGCGCCCGGTAGGCGATCTTGATGTCCGGGCGCTGCTTCATGAACTCGGCAGCGATCGGCTCGTGGAACTGTGAGAAGGAGGGCTGGGTGTAGAACACGTCCAGCGTCACCTCCTCGGCGGCAAGGGCCGGCGTACCCAGCCGCATGGCGCCCAGTGCGGTGGCTCCCAGCGCGGTGCCGGCAAGCAGAGTGCGTCGCTTCATTCCATCTTCCCCCTGAGCAATGCGGATCGCTGGTTAGCGCCCGGCAGCGACCGTTATTTGACACCGGTCATCGTGATCCCCTCGATGAACCTGCGCCGGGCGAACAGGAAGGTCACCACCAGAGGTGCGGTCAGCACCGTGGCGGCGGCGGTGAGCGCGCCGTAGTTGGAGCCGGTTTCGGCATCGGCGAAATACATCATGCCGAGCGGCGGCGGTGCGAGATTGATGTCGCTGATCACGATCAGCGGCCAATAGAGGTCGTTCCAGTGGGCCACGATCGAGAACACCGAGAAGGCGGCGATCGCCGGCCAGGCACTGGGGGTGACGATCCGCCAGACGATCTCGAACTCGCTCATCCCGTCCAGCCGCGCGGCATGGATGATGTCGTCCGGGAAGCTGCGGAAGAACTGGCGGAACAGGAAGATCCCGAACACCGACAGGAAGAACGGGACCATCATCGAGAAATAGGTGTTGAGCAGGCCCAGCCAGGCGAGCGCCACGTAGATCGGCAATGCCGGCACCTGGATCGGGATGCACAGCGCCAGGAGCACCAGGATGAACAGGAGGTGGCGGCCCGGGAACTGCAGCTTGGCCAGGGCATAGGCACAGGGGATCGCGATCAGGAGCTGGACCACCAGGATCCCGGTGCAGACGATCACGCCGTTCAAGGCAAAGCGCAGCACCGGGGCCGCAGCCAGCGCGAAGCTGTAATTCTCCAGCCCATAGAAGCGGTCGGGCCAGAAGGACAATTCGGCGCTGAACACCTCGTCCGGCGGCTTGATCGAGGTGACCAGCATCCAGACGAACGGCAGGAGGATGAAGACCGCGCCGGCCAGGAGGAAGGCGTGGACGAAGAACAGGCCGGTCATCCGGCGGATCATCGCCGCGGCCGGCGAGACCTGGCCTTCCGGTACGGTGCGGGTAGGCAGGGCCGCCTGCATCAGTAGTGGGTCCGTCGGTCGAGGACGAAGGTCTGGATCACCGAGAAGATCACCACGAAGGTCAAGAAGACCAGGGTCAGCACCGAGGCGTAGGCGGTGCGGAAATAGTAGAAGCCTTCCAGGTAGATCGCATAGAGGATCACCTCGGTGGCTCCCTGCGGGCCGCCCTTGGTCATCACCGCCACCGTGTCGAACACCTTGAAAGCGGTGATCGAGGTGGTGACGATCACGAACAGGGTGGTCGGGCCCAGCAGGGGCCAGGTGATGGTCAGGAACCGGTCGACGCCGTTGCCCACCCCGTCGATCGCCGAGGCCTCGTAGAGGTCGCGCGGGATCGAGGACAGCCCTGCCAGGAACAGGATCATGTTGAAGCCGACCAGCTGCCAGATGCCGATCATGGCCAGCGTCGGCAGGGCCAGGTCCGGGTCGCTCAAAAACGGCACCTCGCCGAAGCCCAGCTTGCGTAGGGCGGCGTTGATCACGCCCAGGCTCGGGTGGAGCAGGAACTGCCAGACCGTCGCCATCGCGATCAGGGTCGAGGTGACGGGCAGGAAATAGATGATCTCGTAGAAGGAGCGGGTGCGCTTGCGCTGGTGGACCAGGACCGCCACCAGCAGCGAGAGGATCACCGAGCCCGGCAGCACGATCGCGACATAATAGAGCGTGTTGACCAGCGAGCGGCGGAACGTCTCGTCGGAGAAGGCCTGGGCGTAGTTGTCGAGCCCCACCCACTCGAACGTCACCACCCCCAGCTCGTAGTCGGTGAAGCTGAGTGCGGCCAGGACCAGGAGCGGGACGACGTGGAGCGCCAGCAGCAGGAGGAAGGCCGGCAGGGCGAAGCCGGC
>NZ_DATMFZ010000294.1:0-34525 GCF_035556675.1 Geminicoccus sp.
GAGCGAGGCGGGGCATGCGCCAGCACCATCCGCGGGCCTGCGGCGGGTGCAGCACCGGAGCCCCCACGCGACCGCCCGGGCGGTGGAGGAAGGCGAGCTCGAGCGGATCCTGGAGGAGACGGACGACCGGGGTACCCCGCCCGATGTGGTGGTCGAACCGGATGGGCAGCAGAGGTCGCGCCGTGGCTGAGCCGTCACCACGCCCGCCATTTGGCCGGGTGAAGCTCTCGCTCGGTGACCGCCACATGGCCAGCCGGGCCGACAAGGCGCGCTCCGACCTCTCGGCGGTGGCCTTTGGCGGCGGCTACCTGTGGCTCGCCAGCGATGAGGGGGCAATGATCGAGCGGCTGCGCCGGATCGACGGGCAGGAATTCGGCGACCACCGCGCCTTCGACCTGACCCAGCTGCTGAAGATGCCGGTAAACAAGGAGGATCCCGAGATCGACATCGAGGGCCTAGCCGTCGATGGCGACCATCTCTGGATCGTCGGATCGCACTCCTTCACCCGCGACAAGCCCGAGCTGGGCGAGAACGACCAGCAGGAGGCGCTGGACGAGCTGGCCGACATCGACCGCAATCCCAACCGGCGGATCCTGGCGTGCATTCCCCTGGCCATGCTGGGCGGGGATACCGACGGCATGCCTGGGCGGGCACCCCGGCTGCGGGCCGGGCGCAAGCGCAGCGACCTGCTCGACCTCCTCCGCGACGACCGTCATCTCGCGCCGTTCATGGCGGTCCCGGCCAAGGAGAATGGCTTCGACATCGAGGGCGTGGCTGTCCAGGGCGAGCGGGTCATGCTCGGGCTGCGCGGCCCGGTCCTGCGCGGCTGGGCCATCATCCTGGAGATCCGGGTGAAGCTGCACGGCGACCTGCTGAAGCTCGGCAGACTGGGGCCGGGCGGGCTGCGCTACCGCAAGCATTTCCTGGACCTGGACGGCTGCGGCATCCGCGAACTGTGCCGGCTCGACGGCGACCTGCTGGTCCTGGCAGGCCCGACCATGGATCTGGACGGCCCGGTCCGTCTGCATCGCTGGACCCCGCCGGACGGCGAGGCGGCCGAGACCATCACCGGGCGTGACGGCTGCCCCATGGTGCTGGAACTGCCGGCCGGCCACGGCTGCGACCATGCCGAAGGCGCGGCGGTGCTGGAGGGGCACAACGGTCCGGAACTGCTGGTGGTCTATGACACGCCCGCCGAAGAGCGCCTGTTCGGTGCCCGCGGCGTCCACGCCGATCTGGTGCCCCTGCCCAGGCGCAGCTAGTCCTGGTCGGCCGGCTGTGCCTTGAGCACCAGCGTGGCGTGGCCCAGGATCGACCAGCCGGTCCCGTTCTCGACCGGCGGGGTGCCGCCGCCGTCATAATCGGACGATTCACTGGACCAGAGCAGCTGCCAGGCCCGGCCGGCGGGCGGCGCCAGGAGGGGCTCCGGCAGGCTGGTGCGCTCCAGGTCCGGGCCGAGATTGACCAGCACCAGGCGATCGTCGCCATCCTCGCCGAAGAAGCGCAGGAGGAACGCCTCCGGCCCGAGCACGGCTCCGTCCAGGCCATACCTGCCCTGTGCGGCGAATACCGGGTCTTCGCGGCGCAGCCGCAGGAGGTCGCGGTGCAGCGCGCAGGCATGGCCGTGGCGCTCCGCTTCCGACCAGTCGAGCTTGCAGCGCTGGAACAGTTCAGGGGAGGCGGGGTCGGTCAGCCGGGCCTGCATCTCCGCCGTGGCCATGGCCGGGAACTGGCCGAGGAAGTCCCGCCGGCCCTCCCGCACGGCGACTGCCAGCTCCGGCCCGTGGTCGGCGAAATAGAAGAACGGGGCAGAGGCTGCGAATTCCTGGCCCTGGAACAGCATGGGCGTAGCCGGCAGGAGCAGCATGAGCCCGGTCAGGGCGCGCAGCCGGGCAGGATCGGTGCGCTGGTGCAGGCGCAGGCCGCGGGCGCTGTTGGCGATCTGGTCGTGGTTCTGGGTGAAGCTCACCATCGTCCAGGGCGGCAGGTCCAGGCCGGGCGTGCCGCGCCGCTTGCCCTGGTGCGCATAGCCCTGGCCCTGGAACAGATAGCCGTGCTTGGCCGCGGAGACGAATTCCTGCGGGCTGCCGCGATGGTCCTGGTAGTAGGCCGGGCGGCGTCCGGTTACCGCCACCATGGCGGAATGGTGCAGATCGTCGTTCCACAACGCGTCCAGCCCGAAGCCGCCCCGTTCCGGCTGGCGCACCAGCCGGGTCTCCTGCGGCTCGTTCTCGCCGACGATCACGATCCGGCGACCGCCCGCGGCCGCACGTGCGGTGCGCGCGATTTCGGCGATGATGTGGTCGCGCGAATCGTCCTGCATGCTCTGGGTGGCATCCAGGCGCAGGCCGTCGAAGCAATACTCGTCGATCCAGAAGGCGGCGTTGCTCGCGAAGAACTCGCGCACCGGCCCGGAATTCGGGCCGTCGAAATTGATGGCCTCACCCCATTCGTTGTCATGACGGTCGGTGAAGTAGTCCCTGCTGAACCGGGGCAGGTAGTTGCCGTCCGGACCCAGGTGATTATAGACGACGTCCAGGATCACGCCGATGCCGTGACCGTGCGCGGCGTCGATGAAGCCGCGCAGCTCGTCCGGGGTGCCATAGAGCCGGGTGGGCGCGAACAGGCCGACCCCGTCATAACCCCAGCCGAACCGGCCCGCGAACTCGTTCACCGGCATCATCTCGATGAGCGTGATGCCGATGTCGCGCAGGAACGGCAGCTTCGCCTGTGCGGCGGCCCAGCTCCCTTCGGGCGTGAAGGTGCCGACATGCATTTCGTAGATGACCTGGCCCCGGATGCCGACACCCCGCCATTGCGGATGCCGCCAGCGATAGCTGTGCGGGTCGACCACCTCGGATGGCCCGTGCGGGCCCTCGGGCTGGCGCCGCGATGCCGGGTCCGGCAGGAGCTGGCCGTTCCCGTCCAGGCGCAGCCGGTAGCGGTCGCCGGTTCCGATCCCGGGCAGGAAGCCGGCGAAATAGCCGCCTTCCTCGGCCGTCAGCGCTGCCTCCCGGCCATCCGCCAGCACGACCGAGACCTCGGCAGAGGCCGGCGCCCAGACGCGGAACGAGGTCCCGCCGCCGCTTGGCTCGGCACCGATCGGCATCCGGCGCCGCAGCGCCGGCTCGGCCTGGCTCATCACGTTCATCCGAAAATCCAACTGGGTTCAGCCGACGTGGTTGAACCCGGGCACGGCGCCCCCGTTCCATCAACAGATGGACAGTTGCCCTGCGGGAACCCCCAGGCCCGCAACGGGCTTGCCCGACGGATGGCCCACAAGCCTTTGGAGATGGCTGATGCCGGAGAACACCTGGTGGAAGCGGGGAATCGTCTACCAGATCTACCCACGCTCCTTTCAGGATTCGAACAGCGACGGCATCGGCGACCTGGAGGGCATCCGCCGGCGGCTCGACCATCTCGCCTGGCTGGGCGTGGACGCGGTCTGGCTGTCCCCGTTCTATCCCTCGCTCATGGCCGATTTCGGCTACGACGTCGCCGATTATTGCGGGGTCGACCCGATCTTCGGCTCGCTCGACGACTTCGACCGGCTGATCGGCGAGGTGCATGGCAGGGGTCTTAAGCTGATCGTCGACTTCGTGCCCAACCACACCTCCGACCAGCATGAATGGTTCCGGGAAAGCCGCTCGTCGCCAAACAACCCGAAGCGCGACTGGTACATCTGGCGCGATCCGGCCCCGGGCGGCGGGCCGCCCAACAACTGGAACAGCAATTTCGGCGGGCCGGGCTGGACCTTCGACGCGGCGACCGGCCAGTACTACTACCACGCCTTCCTGAAGGAGCAGCCCGACCTCAACTGGCGCAACCCGCAGGTCCGGGCGGCGATGCATGACGTGCTGCGCTTCTGGATGCGGCGGGGCGTGGACGGGTTCCGGGTCGACGTGATCTGGCACCTGATGAAGGACGAGGGCTTCCGCGACAATCCGGTGAACCCCGGCTACCAGGCCGGCCAGCCGGACATCAACCGGACCCTGCAGATCCATTCCACCGACCAGCCCGAGGTCCATGGCATCATCGCCGGGATGCGCCGGGTGCTGGAGGAGTTCGACGACCGGGTACTGATTGGCGAGATCTACCTGCCGCTCGACCGGCTGGTCACCTATTACGGCGAGAACCTCACCGGCGCGCACCTGCCGTTCAACTTCCAGCTCATCCACATGGCCTGGCGTGCCGAGGACATCGCGGCACTGGTCGAGGAATACGAGGGCGCCATCCCGCCGGGGGGGTGGCCCAACTGGGTGCTGGGCAACCACGACCAGGCGCGGATCGCCGCGCGCGTGGGCGAAGCGCAGGCGCGGGTCGCGGCCATGCTGCTGCTGACCCTGCGCGGCACGCCGACCATGTACTATGGCGACGAGATCGGCATCGGCCGGGTGGAGATCCCGTTCGACGCGGTGCAGGACCCCTGGGAGCGCAATGAGCCGGGCCTGGGCCTGGGCCGCGATCCGCAGCGCACGCCGATGCAGTGGGACGGCTCGCCCCATGCCGGTTTCACCACCGGCCGGCCCTGGCTGCCGCTGACGCCGGACCACCAGAGCCGCAACGTGGCGGTGATGTGCGAGGACCCGCGCTCGATCCTGACCCTGTACCGCCGGCTGATCCAGCTGCGGCGACGCCATCTGGCCTTGAGCGTGGGCGACTATGTCGGTGCGCACGCCGATGGCCAGGTGTTCGCGTATGAGCGGCGCTTCCGCACGGAACGGCTGCTGGTCGCCCTCAACTTCAGCCATGCGGCGCAGACGGTGCCGCTGCCGGAAGGGGGCAGCAGTGCGCAGGTGCTGCTGTCGACCCTGGCCTCCGGTGAACCGTCCATCCATGGCCAGGAGTTGGCGCTGCGTCCGGACGAGGGGGTGGTCCTGGCTTTGGGCTAGAGGCCTGACACTGGGTCGGGACGGCCCTGCTTTCGCCGGCTGTCGTGGCCTGCCATCCTGGCCGCCATCGTCGATCGGGTTCGGAAGGAGCGAAGAATGGCCGGTTTGAACAACAGCATGCTGGAGCATCTGCCGGCCGGCATTGGCAAGCCGGGCTACGACCGGGCCAGGGTCACCGCCGGCATCGCGCATCTGAGCGTCGGCAACTTCCACCGTGCCCATCAGGCCGTCTATCTCGACCGCTGCCTGAGCATGGCAGGTCAGGAGGGCTGGGGCATCCTCGGCATCGGCCTGATCGACAGCCCGGCCGAGCGGGCCAAGGCGGCGAGCCTCGCCCGACAGGACGGGCTCTACACGCTGAGCGTATTCCCGCCCGAAGGTAAGCCCGGCAGTGAAGTGATCGGCTCGATCGTCGACTATCTGTTCGCGCCGGCCGACCCGGCGCTGGTGCTGGAGCGCCTGAGCGATCCCGCGATCCGGATCGTGACGATGACCATCACCGAGGGCGGCTACAACATCGACGACAAGACCGGCGCGTTCCGGCTGGATGCGCCTGAAATCGTGGCAGACCTGGCGCGGCCGGATGCGCCGGCCACCATGTTCGGCGTCGTCACAGCGGCCCTGGAGCGCCGTCGGAAGGCGGGCGTCCCGCCATTCACGGTGCTGTCCTGCGACAACCTGCAGAACAATGGCGAGGTGGCGAAGAAGGCGATCCTGGCATTCGCCGGGGCGCGCAGCCAGGAACTCGCCGGCTGGATCGCGGCAAATGTCGCGTTTCCGAGCTGCATGGTCGACCGAATCACGCCTGCCGTGCTGCCCGAGGACGTCCAGCGGCTGAATGCGCTTACCGGGATCGCCGACGAGGCGCCGGTGTTCGCCGAGGACTTCATCCAATGGGTGGTCGAGGACCACTTCCCGGCAGGCCGGCCGAAGCTGGAAGCGGTCGGCGTGCAGTTCACCGACGACGTGAAGCCCTATGAGCAGATCAAGCTCAGGATGCTGAACTCATCGCACCTGATGCTCTCCTACCCGGGCCAGGTCGGCGGCTACCGCTTCGTCCACGAGGCGATGGCGGACGAGCGGATCATGGGCCTCCTGCGCACCTTCCTGGACAAGGACGTCATCCCGCTGCTCTCCGCGCCGGCGGACATGCCGCTCGAGCGCTACCGGGACATCGTGCTGGCCCGCTTCGCCAACCCGGCGATCAACGACCAGAACGCGCGGCTCACCTCGGACAGCACCTCCAAGATCCCGGTGTTCCTGTCCGAAACGATCCGCCAGTGCCTGGAGCAGGGGCGCGACCACCGCCGCCTGGCCTTTCTCCTGGCCGGTTATGCCCACTATCTCCTTGGGGTGGACGACAAGGGCCAGCGCTTCGAGCCGATCGAGCCGAAGCTGGAGGATGCGGACCGGGCGCTGGCGAGCGATCCGGACCCGGCCGCACCGTTACGGATCAGCACGCTCCGCTTCCTGGAGCTCGATGCCAATCCGGGCTTCGTCCGGAGCTTCGTCGGCTACCGGAAGGCGATCGCCGGGAAGGGCATCCTCCCGGCGCTCGCCGACCTCCTCGCCGAGCCCGGCTGACCCGTCAGCGGACCTCGGCCATGATCAGGCGGCGACCGGCCAGTAGCTTACCGGTCGCGTCGCGCAGGATCGGCATGCGCGGGTTCTGCTCGTGGCGGGTGACCGCCGCCTCGTCGGCGTAGAGCTCGTTCACCATCACCTTGTTGGGGATGGGCGTGCCGTCGCGCTCGATCGGCTTGATCACCTCGAAGCGCAGGCAGCCTTCCTCCTCCTCGAGGGTCAGGCGTGCGTGCTCGCTGATGAGCCGGGTGAACTCGGCTTCCTGGCCATCCAGGGTGTCGAACTCGACGATGATCGCGATCTGCGGCAATAGTTGGGCCTCCCTCGGCCGGTTCGGTGTCCACGGGGGAGGTTCCGACCGCAAGCCGTCCATGCCCCGTTGCCCGTCCTGGCTAGTGCTGTGTGCTGCGCCGGTCCAGGGCCTGCTGGGCATGCCAGGCCGTCAGCCCGGTGGTGGCGCGCTCCAGTTCCAGGCGCAGGCGCTGGACCTCGGCCGGCCCTCTGGCGAGGAGTGCCGCATCGTCCAGCCCGCGCCAGCCGAGCAGCACGTCGAACAGGGCGACGGCACCGACATGGGCCGCACTGGAGCGCAGGGCGTGGGCGTGGTCGCGCATGGCCGCGACGTCCTCCTGCGCCACCGCCTGCTCAATGCCGTCGACCAGCTCGGCCGCCTCGCTGACGAAGGTATCGAGCAACTCGTCGATGAAGCCGTCGCCCTGATCCAGCACCGCCAGCCCCTCCAGCTTGCGCCGGTCCAGCACCGGGCGCGGATCGCCCGCGCTCGCCAGCGCCACCACCGGGCGGGGCTTCGACAGCTCAGTGACCAGTTCGGTGGGCTTGGCCGCGGACGGGACGGCCGGCTGGGGCGGCGCCACGCGGACCGGCCTGGGTGCCACCGGATCGGCCGCAGGTGCACCGCTGGCGCGATGCTCGGCCACCAGCCGGTCGATCTGGTCGAGCAGGGTGTCGGTCTCAATCGGCTTCATGGCATAGCCGGAGAACCCGACCTTGCGGCATTCCTCGACCGTGGCATCGGTCACATCGGCGGTGAGCGCCACCACCGGCGGCAGGTCGTCCTCGGTGAACCTCAGGAGCTTGAGCGCCTCGATCCCGCCCATGCCTGGCATGTTCAGGTCCATCAGCACGAGGTCGAACCGCTCGACCGCGATCCGGTCGACCGCCTCCTGGCCGGAGCCCACGATCACCACCTCGTGCCCGGCGCTCTCCAGGATGCGGCGGGCGACCTGCTGGTTGGTCAGGTTGTCCTCGGCGATCAGGAGGCGGGCCGGATGCCTGGCGATCGCCGGCTGCTGCCTGGATTCCAGCGCCGGGGCCTGGTGCGGTGCCAGTGCCGCCCGCACCAGGACCGGCAGATCGTGCTCGATCCCGTCGGGTGCCACGCTCGCCATCGCATAGTCCGGCCGCAGGGCGGCCGCGGGCTGCAGCACCACGATGTCGACCTGGACCTCGATCCGCCGGGTCACCAGGTCGAGCAGCTCGACCGCATCCTCATGGCCCGCCCGGCCCAGCACCAGCAGGCGGCGGCCGTGGCCGCGGCGCAGGAGCAGGGCGGCGGTAGCGAGATCGGTGGCCGGCTGGGAGGAGATCCCGGCGGCCCGGATCGCCGCATGGGCGCGCTCGGCCAGAGCTCCCTCGCCCAGCACCACCACCGTGCCGTGGCTCGGCAGAGGCGGCAGCGCTCCGGTGGCCACCGGAACCAACGGCAGGGCGAAGCCGAACCGGGTTCCCTGGTCCGGTGCACTGGCGACCGCCAGCCGGCCGCCCATCAGCTCCACCAGTTCCTTGGCGATGGTGAGGCCGAGCCCGGTGCCGCCATAGATCCGGTTGGTCGTCTCCTCGGCCTGGGTGAAGCTCTCGAAGATCCGCGCCTGCAACTCCTGCGGAATGCCGATCCCGGTATCCTCGACGTCGAAGCCGACGCCCGCCTCGCCATTCGGCAGCATCACCCGGCTCACCCGGATCGTCACGCCGCCCCGCTCGGTGAACTTCAGGGCGTTGGCGATCAGGTTGGTCAGCACCTGCTGCAGGGCGGACATGTCGCCGGTCAGGCCCGGCGGCACCTGCGGGTCGAGCACCAGGCGCAGCCACAGGCCGCGAGCCTGGGCCTGGGGCTCCAGCATGCCGCGCAGGATGCCCAGCAGCAGGTGGACGTCGAACGGCTTGCGCACCACCGCGAATCGGCCGGCCTCGATCTTGGCGGCGTCCAGTACCGCGTCGACCAGGCCCAGGATCGTGCCCGACGCGGTGCGGATGGTGCCCAGCATCTCACGCCGGTCATCGTCCTTCTCGTCGCGGCGCAACAGGTCGGACAGGCCGATCACCGCGTTGAGCGGGGTGCGGAACTCGTGGCTCATCACCGCGAGGAAGCGGCTCTTCGCCTGGTTGGCCTGCTCGGCCCGCTGGACCGCCTGCTCCAACTTGCGCAGCAGGACCGAGACGTAGGCCGGCAGCACGACCAGCGCCATGATCAGCGCTATGTCCAGCTGGGGAATCTGCCGCCAGTTCTTGTTGAAGAATACCACCAGGCCGAACAGCACGAGCGACATGCCCGCCGAGGCGAACAGATAGGGCCGGCCGAAGCGGAAGCCGTGGCCGAAGATGATCCAGAGCAGGATCGGGTAGAAGGGCGAGGCGGCCATGCCACCCACCAGCATCACCGCGTTCACGCCGGTGGTGTCGATCAACATGCCGAGCAGGCGCCGCACCACGTTGACGCCCGGATGGAGCAGAATGTGGCCGAACACCAGGAGCGAGAGGCAGAACGCGCCCAGGCTGATCGACAGGCCCTGGACCAGGAAGCGCTCCGACGCCTGCCCCGCGGGGGCGGCGAACAGGATATAGAGGCCGATCAGCACCGAGAAGCCGATGCGGATCAGCGCCTGCTCGTGCTCCGAATCAGGTCGCCCGGCCAACCGCCGCCTGATCCACGCAACCGGGGACTGGCGCTCGCGGGGCGGCGGTGCGTCATCCGTCACCACGTCCGGGCTTCCCGCTGCTGGTTCCACCGGTCGAGGCCGGCCCGGTGCTTGGCACGACGTGCAGCCGCTCGAACTCCTCGGGCGGCATCGGCATACCGATCAGATGCCCCTGGATCTGGTCGCAGCCGATCTGCTGCAGGATCCGGCGCTGGCCGGGCGTCTCCACCCCTTCGGCCAGGACGATCAGACCGAGCGTGCGGGCCAGCTCCACGATCATGTGGACGATGCGCTGCGACTGCTCGTTGGTTTCCAGGTCGAGCACGAACTGCCGGTCGATCTTGAGTCGCTGCACCGGCAGGCGCTGCAGGTAGGCCAGCGATGAATAGCCGGTACCGAAATCGTCCAGGGACAAGGACAGGCCCAGGTCGGAGAGGAAGCGCATCGTGCCCATGGCCTGGGTGGTGTTCTCGAACAGCGCGTCCTCGGTGATCTCGATGTCGATCCACCTGGGGTCGATCCCGGTCTCGGCGAGCAGCTGGCCGATCTGCCGTTCCACGCCCTTTTCCCGGAACTGGCCGGGGCTGATGTTCACCGACATGGTGAAGCCGCTGATGCCGCGCTCCTGCCAAGCGCGCAACTGCCGGCAGGCCTGTTGCAGCACCCAGTTGGACAAGGGGGCTATCAGTCCGATGTCCTCCGCGACATGGAGGAACTCGCCGGGCCTGACGATGCCGCGATTGGGGTGGTTCCAGCGCACCAGCGCCTCCACCCCGACCAGCCGGCCGGTCTGGAGATCCTGCTGCGGCTGGTAGTGGACGGTGAACTGCCGCGCGGTCAGGGCTTGGCGGAGCTCACGCTCGAGCTGGATCGTCCGCTTGGCCGTGACGTTCATCTCCTCGGCGAAGAACCGCCAGGTGTCGCGGCCGGACTGCTTGGCGCGGTGCATGGCCAGTTCGGCGTTGCGCAGGAGCTGGTCCTGGTCCTGGGCATCGGTCGGCCAGATGGTGACGCCCATGGATGCGCTGACGTTGATCTCGCGCTCGTCGATCTGGAACGGCTCGGCGAAGATCTCGCTCAGCCGCCCGCACAGCTCGGCCGCCTCGTCGGGCCGGCGCAGCCCCGGATGGACGACCAGGAATTCGTCGGACCGCAGCCGGCCGAGCGTCTCCACCTCCTTCATCCGGCTGCGCAGGCGCTGGGCCAGAGCCTGCAAGAGCGCGCTGCCGAACGCGTCGCCGTAGGCGTTGTTGAAGCTCTTGAACCGGTCGATGTCGATATGGACCAGCGCCATCAGCGCACCTTCGGCCCGGGTGCGGCCAATCTCCTGGCTGATCCGCTCCAGCATGGCCTGGAAGGAGGGCAGGCTGGTCAAGGCATCGACCCGCACCGCCGGTGCCGCCGCGGACTGGTGGCGCAGTGCCTCCTCGATCTCGTGGCACACCGTCAGGACATGGCTCACCTGACCCGCGGCATCGGCGAGCGGCGCGCATGCCAGCAGGACGTGGCGGCCCTGGCCGACAGCGTCGATCAGCTCGATCCAGGGCTGAACCGAGCCGTCGCCCGTTTCCAGGATCTTGTCGGCCTGGAGCTGGTGGCGGATCGCGATCTCCTCGCCCAGCACGTCGCGAAGGCTGGGCGGCTGACCGTTCGCGGCCGGCCCGGGTGCCGCCATGCCCACCAGCCGGAGCCAGGACGGGCTGGCGGCGACGATGCGCCCGGCCGGATCGGTGGCGAAGGCCGGCATCTCCAGGCGGGCGCACAGGCTGGCCGGATCCAGGAGAAGGGCGGCGGCACCGCCGTTGCCGGTCAGGCGCTGCTCCAGGTCCGCCGCGCGCTCGGCCAGCAGGCGCTGCTGGCGGCGCATGGTCAGGAGGTTCTTGATCCGGGCGCGGAACTCCAGGTGGTCGACCGGGCTCAGGAGAAAGTCGGTGGCACCTGCCTCGAGCGCCCGGTAGCAGTAGTCGCGGTCCTCATACACAGTGACCACGACGATCGGGATCAGTTCGCAGCCTGGGCGGGCGCGGAGCCGGCGGATCAGTTCGGCACCGTTCATCCCGGGCATGTTGAAGTCGGTGACCACCAGATCCGGTGCGCCGGAGGCGTCGATCGCGGCGAGAGCGGCCACCGCAGTACCATAGGCCTGCACGATCAGGCCTTCCTCTACCGACTGAGCGAGCCTGGTCAGGATGTTGCGGTTGGTGACCCGGTCGTCGATGACGACTATCCTCGCCATCAGACGTCTCGACGGCGCCAGGCGATAGCGCCCGCCAGCGGCCCGAGCGAGCCCGGGTGGGCGAGAATGCGCATCCGGGACGGTCGGCTAAGAGGCAGGACAGGTGTAGACGTCACGAAGCTCCCCTTGCTCGCGCTGTCGATGATGGTGTCGGGCGCAGCCAAGTCCATGCGTAGCTCTGAGGTTGAGCCGGTGATCAGAATGTTTCACAAAATGTTGTCATCCGAGCGGACACAAGTCCAGCATTGGCAGGGCCTATGAGCGAGGCGCGGCGTGACTACCCCGCCGGTCCAATCGTCGGGGTCGGCGTGGTGGTGCGGCACGGGGGGCGGGTGCTGCTGATCCGGCGCAGCAAGCCGCCGCGTGCCGGGCAGTGGAGCCTGCCGGGCGGGCGGCAGCATCTGGGTGAGACGGTCGAGGCGGCGGCCCGGCGCGAGGTCATGGAAGAGACTGCGCTGCCCTTGGCGACCTGCCGCCTGCTGACCACGGTCGACCTGATCGAGCACGATGCCGACGGTCGGGTGGCCTGGCACTACACGCTGATCGACTTCGTCGCCGATGCCGAGCACGACCGCGCACAGGCAGGCGACGATGCCGCCGAAGCCGCCTGGTTCACGCTGGAAGAGGCGGTTGCGACCGTGAGCTGGGAGGAGACCCGGCGTATCCTGCGCATGGCGATGGCCGGGTGAGGTCGAAAAAGCGGCCAGGTTGTCGGCCGCGCTGGCTCAGGCTTCCTCGCGCTCCGTGCCGGCCAGCACGCGCGCCAGGTTGCAGAGCGCGTCCTGGTGCTTGCGGCTGCTGATCGACGAGAAGTTGCGCGCCAGTTCCAGGAGCATGCGCTGTTGCGGCATCAGCTCCTTGTCCTTGGGCTTGGCGTTCTTGTCGGGCTCGACGTCCTCAAAGAAGTAGCTGATGTCGACACCCAGCGCCTGGGCGATCTGAAACAGCCGGCCCGCCGAGATTCGGTTGATGCCGGTCTCGTACTTGTGCGCCTGCTGGTAGGTGACGCCGATCAGCTCGGCCATCTGCTGCTGGGTCAGGCCCAGCATGATCCGGCGCTGGCGAATCCGCATCGAGACGTAATGGTCGACGTCGAGTGCCCGGGACCGGCCGCCGGTGCCACGAGAGACGACCTTGCTGGTGGCCATCTGATTCATGAAGTGAGATCTCCAGCCGCGTTCGAGACCCCCGCATTCCGGTTCGTCTCGCGTCCCGATCGATTTCGTTAAAATACCAGCTAATTTGTGCGAAGCTAGCACTTCGACAATTTCTCATCAACCGTAATAGTTGAACTCTTAGACCTCGGCGGCCTCCCCTCGGCTGACCGCGTCCGGCGCCAGCACGCCCAGGACGAGACGGGCCTCGAGGGCCTCCACTGCTACGGCGGCGGCGCCCCCGGACAGGCACAGCAGTGGCAGGTCGGCCCGCGCCCCCGGCATGAGGCGGCCCAGCACGTCCCGGCCATCCGCCAGCCGCACCAGCGCGTCGCGTCCGAGCGCCTGATCCGGCCGCAGCGGATCGGCCGCCACCAGCAGGAGGTCGCCCGGGCGGTAGCGCGGGTCGTAGCCTGGATCCTCCAGAAGCCAGGCCAGGAGCCGGTCCGAGCGCAGCTCCAGGGGCAGAGTAGCTGCTTCCAGCGGATGGACGACCCCGCCGGACCCGATCCGGCCGCCCTGGGCCAGGGTTGGCCGCTTCGGGCTGCGGCCGAACCACAGATATTCCGGGGTCGTGTCGAGCAGTTCCGCGATCCGGTCGATGACTTCCCGGGGCGGCGCGTACTCGTCGCGCTCATAGGGGCCGATCGCGGTCGGGTGCCGGTGAATCAGGCGCGCCAGCTCCACCTGGGACAGGCCCTTTGCCATCCGGAGCGCGCGCAGCCGCGCGCCGAAGCTGTCCCCCTTCATTCGCCCTGCGCTCCGGTCTGCATCGTCCACCTCCGGTTCCAAGATACATTGCAGGACTAGAGGAAGATACAGATAAACTATATAACGCCCGAGTTGTTGGATTCCCTCGACACTCCGGACCCGGCATCACGGGACCAGCGAGAGCAGCACGGTCTGCTCGCTCGCCGGCAGGTGGATGCGGATGTCCTGTTCCCAGCGCCGGGCACCGTCGCTGAACCAGCGCGACATGGGGTGGCCGCTCTGGCCGCCCGCGGTGACGATCCGGATGCCTTCCGGCTCCGCCAGGTCCGCCACCATGCGCAGGCTCGCCGCATGGGTGACGGTCCGCCGGACCAGGCTCGCATCTACCCGGGCTCCGGCCACGTCCACGCTGTAGGGGTCGCCTGCCTTGGTGAGCTGTTGGCCGAACCAGCCACCCAGCAGTGGCACATCGCCCAGCACCGCATGGGCCAGCTCGGCATGCTGCACCCGCTGGAGCATCCATGCCTGTGGCCGGGCGCCGAACGCGTCCACCAGTGCCCGGTGCGCGTCGGCGAGCGCCAGCCCGGCGATCTGCGCGCAGTCTTCCACCGGCTCCGTTCTCCGGTCATCGCACCAATTTTGCCGGCTGCGCAGCAGGTTGGCCAGGAAGGCGCCGCGCAGGCCGCCCACCAGCGTTGCAGCCGGGCCCAGCTCGTCGGCACGTACTCGCCGCGCGAAGTGCTCGGCCCAGGCCAGGAACAGGCCGGCCTGCCAGCTCTCCTCAGCCATCGTGCCGTCCCAGCCGGCCATCGCCGGCAGCAGTGCCGCCAGCTCCGGTGCCAGCCCCCTGGCACGCAGCAGGGTCGGCAGCAGCTCAACCGCGAAGCCCGAGCGGTGGTCGCGCTGGATGTCGATCAGGTCGCTCCCGTCCAGCATCGGCCTTGCCGCGAGCAGGGCGTCGATCCGCTGGCGCCGCCAGTCCGGTTCCCAGCTCGTGGCGACGAGATGGGGATAGTCGTCGTCCACCACCCGGTCGTTGCTGTTCGCGACGCTGCCGCTGATCGGATCGATCCGGGCCGGCAGCTCGTCCGGCGGGATCGTGCCGGTCCAGTCGAACCGGCCGCTGGTGCCGTCCACCGGCATGCTGCCATCACCCCCGCGGCGCACCGGCACCGCACCGGCCACGACCAAGCCGATCTGCCCAGCTGCATCGGCCATCACGAAGTTCTGCACCGGGTTGTGGTAGTCCCGCAGCACCTGGCGCGCCTCGGCGATATTCTGGGCGTAGGGCAGGCGGAAGCCGGCCCGAATCGTCCGGTCGTCCGGGTCGAGCACGGTCCAGGCGAGGCTCACCACGGTGCCGGCCGCGTGCGGCACGCCCACTAGGTCGGAGATCACCGGCCCATGCCGGGTGGTGCGCACCGACAGCACCTGGTCGGCCTCGCCGGCCACCCCGATCCGCTCCGTGCGCACCGAGAAGGGCTGGCTGCCCTCCGGGGTCAGGTAGGCCGCGGGATCGGCCGGATCGAGCGTCTCGACGAACAGGTCCTGCACGTCGGCGCCGGTCGTGGTCAGGCTCCAGGCGAGCTGCCGCGTCCGGCCGATCACCACGAACGGCAGGCCCGGCAGGGTGGCGCCGGTGACCGCCAGGCCCGGCGCCTCCAGATGGGCTAGGTACCAGACCCCGGGCGAGCGCAGCTCCAGATGGGGGTCGCCAGCCAGCAGCGCTCCGCCGCTGGCACTGCGCCTGGCCGCCACCGCGAAAGCGTTGGAGCCGGTGCCCGGGCCCGGCGGGGCCGGCAGGGCTGCCGCCAGCTCCGCCAGGAACCGGTCCGACAGGCGGCTGTCCGCCGACTTGGGCAGCGCCATGCCCGGCCACAGGTCCTGGATCAGCTCGGGCGGCAACACGTCTGAGAGCCGCTGGCGCAGGATCTCGGCGCTCATGTCGCCGTCCAGGGTCAGCGCCATCATCTTGACCCAGACCGCGCTGTCCGCCGCGGTCCACCGCTCCGGCCGATGCCAGAAGATCCAGAACTCCGGGGGCAGCAACCGGTCGCGGCCCTCGATCCAGTCGTTCACGCCCTGGACATAGGCATCCAGCAGCGTGCGCGTGGCCGGATCCAGCCCGGCCACCGCCTGCTCGGCTGCCCGGTAGAGCCCCAGCACGCGCAGGTGCCGGTCGATCGGCAGGGCCGCCGGCCCTACCAGCTCGGCCAACCGACCCTGGCCGACGCGCCGCTGGAACTCCATCTGCCAGAGCCGGTCCTGCGCCTGGACGAAGCCCAGGGCACGATAGGCGTCGCGTTCGCTGGACGCCCGGATGTGCGGCACGCCGAAGCGGTCGCGCCCGACCGCCACCGGGCCGTCCAGCCCGGCCAGGCGGTAGCTGCCGCTCGTGCGTGGCAGCGAGCCGATGCCTGCCGTGAGCATCAGCAGGATCGTCAGAAGGAGCAGCAGGATGACGGTGCCGGCCAAGAGGCGCAGCGGCCGCCGCACCGCTCAGGCCGCCCTGGCCAGAAGATCCTGCCCGATCAGGAAGTCCCGCAGGATACCCGGGTCGGTGAAGCGATGCGCGATCCAGCCGCGCGCCGTGGCCGCTGCCACGTTGGCCGGATTGTCGTCGATGAACACGAGCCGGTCCGGCGCCTTACCGAGATCCGCCTCGACATGGGCGAAGATGCGCGGGTCCGGCTTGATCAGTTGCAATTCGCCGGAGACGTAGACCTTCTCGAACTGGTCGAAGAACGGGTAGCCCGGGTCGTGGCGCACCAGCGGCAGGGTCTCCACCGACCAGTTGGTCAGCGCCACCAGATGGGTGCCACGGGCCGCCAGCTCGTCCAGGATCTCGACCGTGCCATGGATCGGGCCCTTGATCATCTCGATCCAGCGCGTCTTCCAGGCGCGCAGCGGGACGTCCAGATGCGGGTGGAGTGCCAGGAGCTCGGCGATGCCCTCGTCCATCGGCCGGCCGGCATCGAACTTCTCGTTCCATTCGCCGGTGGCCACGTCGGCCAGGAACCGTTCCATCGCGG
Organism: Geminicoccus sp.; assembly: GCF_035556675.1. Taxonomy (GTDB): domain Bacteria; phylum Pseudomonadota; class Alphaproteobacteria; order Geminicoccales; family Geminicoccaceae; genus Geminicoccus. Next base: position 16,546 of record NZ_DATMFZ010000294.1, read on the forward strand.
CCGCGTCGTCGAAGATGGTCCGATAGAGATAGCGCGGATTCCAGTCGATCAGCACGCCGCCCAGGTCGAACACGACCGTCTTCGGGCTGTCATTTGTCGCCAAGCGTCCCGCTCCCGCATGATCGGATCGTTTTGCCGCTACGGCCGGCCCATGACTTCGGCAAGCGGCTTCTCGACGTCCGTGGAACAGCACGGCATCTTGCGGGAGCCCCAGTCACCTTCGGACCACACCTGCCCGACCATGCCGCTCGTCCCAATCGACCGTGCCCGCCATGAGGTCGAGATCGACCTGCGCTACGCTACGGAACGCAATTTCACCGGAAGGCCGGTTTATGCCCGCGCCCTGCCGCTTTTGCATCAGGATGCCCTGGCGGCGCTGGAACATGCCATCGCCCAGGCGAAGACGCTGGGCCTGCGGCTCAAGCTGCTCGACCTCTACCGGCCGCCCGAGGCGCAGTGGAAGCTCTGGGCGCACACACCCGACCCGGAGTTCTTGGCGGTACCCTGGCGTGGTTCCCCGCATGGCCGGGGGGTGGCGGTCGACCTGACGCTCATGGACAGCGAGGGCAGGGAGCTCGACATGGGCACCGAGTTCGACGCCTTCACGCCACGCTCCCACCATGGCGATGCCGGCGTCTCACCCGAGGCACAGCGCAATCGCCTGCTTCTCCTGGGGCTCATGACCACCGCGGGCTTCGACTTCTATCGCTCTGAATGGTGGCACTACCAGCTGTTCGACGCCCGTGCCCGCTACCCGCTGATCGCCGATGGTGCTGCGGCACCTCGGATGATGTGATCCTTTGTGCATGATGGCTCGTCAAGGCAGGCTTGCCAGGGCGCGTGCCGTCGACCTATGGCTGCGGTGTCCGCCTAAAAGGAGGCGGGCGATGATCTCGGGGCGGGGTGGAAGTCCCCACCGGCGGTGATCGGATCGGTTGCGGCCGATCCGCGAGCCCGCGAGCGCCTTTCGCCTCAATGGGTGGTAGGGTCAGCAGCTTCCGGTGCGATTCCGGAGCCGACGGTCACAGTCCGGATGCAAGAGATCGGTGGCTGATGGACGGATCCCTGGATCCGGGCACCGGCCCTGCGTCTGCCCTGGTCGGTGCATCGGCAGCCATGGGAGCCGCGTTCGTGGACCAGTCCTCTTCCCGCTTCGCCTTCATCCAGTCCTGCTGGCACAAGGAGATCGTCGATCAGTGCCGCGACGGCTTCCTCGCGCGCATGGCCGAGGGCGGGGTGCAAGCCGGCTCGATCGACCGGTTCGAGGTGCCCGGTGCCTTCGAGATCCCGCTCCATGCCAAGCTCCTGGCGAAGTCCGGCCGCTACCGGGCCGTGGTCGCGGCCGGCATGGTGGTGGATGGCGGCATCTACCGGCACGAGTTCGTGGCCCAGGCCGTGATCTCCGGGCTCATGCAGGTCCAGCTCGAGACGTCGGTGCCGGTGCTCTCGGCGGTCCTCACCCCGCAGCAGTTCCACGAGCACGGCACCCACCACGACTTCTTCTTCCAGCACTTCCGCATCAAGGGGCGCGAGGTGGCCGAGGCCTGTCTGGGCGTCACCGCCAGCCTGGCGAAGCTGCCGGGCTGAGGCAGCGCCGCGGCGCTTGAAACCCGCCGAGCGCGCACGCACGCTCGGCATCCACGGCGAGGGCTTGCGATGCGGCGTGGCGGCTTTCTCGCGCTGGGCTACCTCATGGTCGGGCTGGGCTTTGTCGGGATCTTCCTGCCGGTCCTGCCGACCACCCCGTTCCTGATCCTGGCGGCCGGCTGCTTTGCCCGCTCCTCGCCCAGGCTGGAGACGTGGCTCCTCCAGCACCCGCGGTTCGGGCCGCTCCTGCGGCAGTGGCGCGAACGCGGCGCCATTCCCCGGCGGGCCAAGCTCATGGCCTGCCTGGGCATGACCGCAGGCTTCGTCGTCTTCTGGTTCACCAGCCGCCCCGGCCTGCCGCTGGCGAGCCTGGTCGCCCTGCTGATGCTGATTGGGGCCGCCTACGTGCTGACCCGCCCGAGCTGAGCGGGCCAGCGCATCACGGCTGGAAGGGCGTGATCAGCGGCGAGGGCGGCTCGCCCAGCGCCTGGTCGGCCAGGAGCCGCGACGAGCCGGGCCCGAGCGTCAGGCCGCTCGGACCCAGGCCGTTGCCGACGAACAGGCCGTCAATACTGGGCAGCGCGCCCAGGAGCGGCCCGCCCGTCAGGCTCATCGGCCGAAAGCCGATCCGGGTCTCGAGCAGGGTGGCGCTGGCCAGGCCCGGGGCCACGCGCAAAGCCTGGCCCAGCACCTCGTGCAGTCCGCCAGCGGTCACCCGGTGATCGAAGCCGGAGCCGGTCTCGCGGGTGGCACCCGCCACCACCCGGGAATCGTCGAAGGCCAGGAGGTAGTGGTCGCTGTCGGCCGGCAGCAGCACCGGCCAAGCGGAAGTGTCCACGCCCGGCAGGCGCAGATGCACGATCTGGCCGCGCTGGGGTGCCAAGGGCAGGTCCACGCCGAAGGGCGCCAGCAGCGATGCGGCCCAGGCGCCGGCACAGATCACCACCGCGTCGGCGTCGATCCGCTCGCCATCGGCCACGATCCCGACGGCCCGGCCACGCTCAACCAGCAGTTCCGCATGGCCGCGCCGCCAGCTGGCACCGTGCCGGGCCGAGGCGCGCTCCAGGGCAGCAGCCAGCAGCCGCCCGTCCAGCCGGGCAGCACCGCTCAGGTGCAGCGCCAAGAGCTGCCGGTCGACCGGCGGGAACAGTTCCTGCACAGCGTCCGGCGCCAGCCGCGCGATCGTGCCGATCTCGGGTGCGGTCTCGGCGCGGCGGTGCACCAGCGCCTCGGCGTGATCCAGCACGGCCGGATCTACCGAAAGCAGCAGGGCGCCGACCTTGCGATAGCCGAGCTCGGTCTCGCCATCCTCGGCGAGCGCCGGGACGAGCTCGGCGTAATAGGCGGCCGAAGCGCATGCCAGCGCATAGAAGGCGGGGTCATGGTCCCTGCGGAGCCAGGGGCAGATGATGCCGGCACCGGCCGAGGTCGCGCGGCCCGGATCGGCACGCTCCACCACGACGACGTCCGCACCCTTGCGGGCCAGGTGGTAGGCGGTGCCGGCACCCATGATGCCGCCGCCCACAACCACGATCTTCATGCCGGCATCTCCCGTTCAGGCCCGCCGCGTCCGTACCGGGTCAGTTCTGGGTCCCCCGGCAGCGAACCCGCTGCACCATACTGGGGTAGACCTCGGGCGTCGCCGCGCCATGCGGGCGCGGAACATTGTCGCGCGGACCGGTTCCGATGGCTAGATTGGCGGGATAGTCGGCGCGGGGACGTGTCGGAATTTTCCTTGCAGCGTCGAGAGTTCATGATGTCCTCGGCAGCATTCGGCGCAGGCAATGGGGCGCCCACGTTCAACCTCGTGCGCTGGTTCGGCCTGGTCAGCGCCTGTGCGATCATCGTGCTGGCCGGCATCGCCGCATGGTCGATGCAGCGGTTCATGACGGAGAACATCCTGGCCCGCGATGCCGAGACCATGATGCTGTTCATCAACAGCATCGTGCAGGACGAGCGCGCCGAGGGCTACTTCCTGGGCGATGCACCGGACAGCGGGAGCCGCCACGTCGGTGACTTCTATGGTCATGTGGGCAACATGCCGGGCGTACTGCGGGCCAACACCTACAATCTCGACCGGCGGGTCATCTGGTCGACCGACCCCAGCCTGGTCGGCCGGGTGGAGACCTACAATGTTGAGCTGGAGCGGGCGCTGGGCGGACGGCCGGTGGTCGAGAGTGGCTATGCCGGGTCCCACGACAAGCCGGAACATGCCAGCTTGGCGGAAGACGGCACGTTCTTCGTCGAGAACTATCTGCCGATCTGGTCGCGCTCCGGTGGGCCCAGGGTAATCGGGGTGGTCGAGGTATACCGCACGCCCGAAGCCCTGGCCCACGCGATCCGTCGCGGGCGGCAGATGGTGGTCGCGGGCGCGGTCGGGGCCGGCCTCGCGCTCTACTGCGCCCTGTTCTGGCTGATCGCCCGTGCTGCGCGGCTGATCGAGGCGCAGCAGCGTGAGCTCATTACGGCGCGCACGCTGGCCGCGTCCGGCGAGGTCGCTTCCGCGGTGGCGCACGGCCTGCGCAATCCCCTGGCCGCGATACGCTCGGCCGCGGAACTCTCGCTGGACAGCGATCCGGCCGAGCAGCAGCGGCTCCTGCGCGAGATCATCGCCGATACCGACCGTCTGGAGGAATGGGTGCGTGAATATCTGCATTATACCCGTGCTGAGGCGGTCGAGCCGGAGCCGCTGCCCCTGGGCCCGGTCCTGGAGCGGTGCCTGGCACAGATCGCGGCCCAGTGCCGCCAGCGCGGCATTGAGGTGGCGGTGTGCCTGGCGCCCGACCTGCCGCCCTGCCTAGCCGAACCCCTGCTGCTCGGGCAGGCGGTGGCGAGCCTCCTGACCAATGCGGTGGAGGCGATGCCGGACGGCGGGAGGCTCAGCGTCGAGGCACGGCTCAAGAGTGAAATCCACATCCTCGTGCGCGTCATGGACACCGGCCCCGGGATGAGCAGCATGGAACTGCAGAGCGCCTTTCTGCCCTATTACAGCCGTAAGCCCGGCGGGCTCGGGCTGGGGCTGCCGCTCGCCCGGCAGATCGCCCAGCGCCTGGGCGGCAGCCTGGATCTCATGAGCCTGCCTGGGCAGGGCACCGAGGCCCGTCTGCTGCTGCTGGGAGCCGGTTCGTGAACGGTGCCGCCATCCTGATCATCGACGACGAGGAGCGCCTCGCCCGCAACATGGCGAGCTATCTCGAGCGCGAAGGCCATGCCGTGCGCATGGCGTTCAGCGCCGAGCAGGGACTGGCGGAGGTCGCCGATTTCAGGCCCGACCTAGTGCTGCTCGACCTGCGGCTGCCGGGCATGGATGGGCTGGAGGCGCTCCGGCGCTTTCGCGAACTGGATCCGGACCTGCGCATCGTGATGATGACGGCACACGGCAACGTCCAGAACGCGGTCGACGCGCTGAAGGCGGGCGCCTACGACTATGTCACCAAGCCCTTGATCCTGCGCGACCTGAAGCGGCTGGTGGACAAGATCTCCACCGACGACCGGATCGCCAGCACGCTCAGCTACTACCAGCATCGCGATGCACGCGGCAGCGGCCTGGACCGGATCGTCGGCGCCTCGCCGACGGTGCTGCGGCTCAAGGACGAGATCTCCCGGCTGGCCCAGGGCGAGCGGCAGATGGCGGGGGGCCTGCCGCCGCCACCGGTCCTGGTGGTCGGGGAGACCGGTACCGGCAAGGAGCTGATCGCGCGGGCGATCCATTTCGAGGGGCCGCGCGCCGCCGCACCCTTCATCGAGATCAACTGTGCCGCCCTGCCGGCGGCCTTGATCGAGGACGAGCTGTTCGGCCACGAGCGCGGCGCCTTCACCGATGCCAAGGAGCGCAAGCTCGGCCTGGTGGAGGCGGCGGATGGCGGCACGCTGTTCCTGGACGAGATCGGCGACATGGACCTGTCGCTTCAGGCCAAGGTGCTGCGTCTGCTCGAGGATCGCCGGGTGCGGCGGCTTGGGGCGGTGCGCGACCGGACGATCGACGTCCGGATCGTGGCAGCGACCAACCAGCCCCTGGAGGAACTGGTGCGCGCCGGCCGCTTCCGCACCGACCTGTATTTTCGCCTGCGGATCGTGGCGCTGAGCGTGCCGAGCCTGCGCGAGCGCGGCAGCGACGTGCAACTCCTCGCCCGTCATTTCCTGGCCCAGGCCAAGGCGCGCTACCGCCGCCCGGAGCTGCATCTGAGCCCCCACGCCGAGCAGGCGCTGGGGAGCCACCATTGGCCGGGCAACGTCCGCGAGCTGCGCAACGTGATGGAGCATGCGGCCCTGCTGGCGCCGGGCCCGGAGATCGGCCCGGAATCGCTGATCCTCTCCTCGCTCGGCAAGGAGGACGCCCCGGCTGCAGCGGACGGGCCGATCGGCCTGCCGGAGGCCGGCATCGACCTGGAGGCCATGGAGCGCAGCTTCATGCAGCAGGCGCTGGAGCGCACCGGCTGGAACGTGACTGCGGCCGCCAAGCTGCTGGGGCTGGGCCGCGATGCGCTGCGCTACCGGGTGGAGAAGCTGGCGCTCACCAAGTCCGGCTGAGCGGCGCCGGCTTGGGACAGCCAGTGGGTGAGCCCACCCGACGCATTGGGGGAAATCACCCGCCCGGACCTGCCCGGACAACGACTTGTTCCGGCAAATCCTTGAGCACGCTGCCTGTTTTGTCGGTGGCACGCTGATTGCGTCATGGCGCCCAGGAAGCCTTCAGGGAAATGCCACGATGCACCTCTATTCCGGCCCGGGCAGGGTGACTGCCTCCTACTCCCGGATCCGCCTGTCGCCAGCTCCCTCCTCCTCGGTCCGGCAGACCCTGGCGCCGGGCCGGCGGGCTGCCGCCACGGCAAATGGCGGGCTGCTGATCACCTTCGAGGGCGGGACGGGGATCGCCGTGTCGATCGGCCAACGGAAGGTCATCTTCATCTGCCATGTCCCGCTGCGCGCGGGCCAGAAGCTGGGCGGCTACGTCCTGATGCCGCGCACCGCTGAGCGGTCCAGCGCCGCGGGCAGCTACCTGGCGAAGGTGACTCGGGTCAGGCCGGCGGCGGACGGGGCCTCGTTCGAGGTCACGGCGCGCTTCCTGTGGCCCAGGACCGAGTCCTGAGCCGGGGCGGCGTGAGCCTCTTGTCCGGCCGCCGTCTCACTCGCCGGCGGCCGCACCCTCCCGGCGCGGGTCGACACCGCTTTCCAGCCCGGTGGGGCCCAGCCGGATCGCGTGCAGACCGCTGTTCAGCGGCTTGACCTGGACCTCCTGGCCGCGCGCCCGAAGCGCCGCCTCGAAGTCCGCTGCCTCGGTACCGGCCTCCAGCTCGACCGGACCGTTGCGGCTGAGCACATGGCCCATCGCCACCGCCTCCTGCGGTGCCATGCCCCAGTCCAAGATCGCGACCAGGGCCTGGGCGACATAGCCGATGATCTGGCTGCCGCCGGGCGAGCCGATCAGCAGGATCGGTGCGCCGGCCTGGTCGAACACGATGGTGGGCGCCATCGAGCTGCGCGGCCGCTTGCCCGGCTCCAGCCGGTTGGCGACCGGCCGGCCGTTTTCCTCCGGGGCGAAGGCGAAGTCGGTCAGCTCGTTGTTGAGCAGAAAGCCGCCGGCCATCAGCCGGCTGCCGAAGCCGCTCTCGATCGTAGTCGTCATCGACACGGCATTGCCGGCCGCATCGACGACCACGAGCTGCGAGGTACCGGGCAGCTTGTCGCTCTCGTCGGGTGCGAGGAGCGTGGCCTCGCGCCAGGGCGGGTTACCGGCCTCGGCCTCGGCGATCGAGCGGTCCAGTGCGATCGCTTGAGCGCGGGCGGTCAGATAGGCTTGGTCGAGCAGGCCACGGACGGGAACCTGGATGAAGTCGCTGTCGGCCAGGTAGAGGTTGCGGTCGGCGAAGGCGAGCTTGGAGGCTTCGGCCAGCACCTGCATACCATCGGCCGTCGGCCCCAGCCCGGCCATGTCGAAATGCTCCAGCAGGCCCAGGATCTGCAGCACGGCGATGCCGCCGGAGCTGGGCGGGCCCATGCCGCACACCCGGTACACGCGGTAGGGCCGGCAGACCGGGTCGCGCAGGACCACGCGATAGTCGGCCAAGTCCTGCATGGTCAGGGTCGCGGGGTTGCGAGCGGCACCGGCGACCGCCGCCACGATCTCCTGGCCGATCGCACCCTGGTAGAACGGCGCGGAGCCCGCCGCTGCGATCCGGCGCAGGGTCCGGGCAAATGCCGGATTGCGCAGCACGCTCCCGGCAGTCCGCGGTGTGCCGTCCTCCTCCAGGAAATAGGCGCGCGCCTCGGTGAACTCGGCCAGCCCGGCGCTGCTGTCTGCGATGGCACCGGCAAGGCGCGGGGAGATGGGGAAGCCCTCCTCCGCCAGCCGGATCGCCGGTGCCAGCAGGTCCGGCCAGGGAAGCTTGCCGTGCAGCCGGTGCGCCAGCTCCAGCAGGGCCAGCGTACCCGGGACGCCCACCGAGTGGCCGCCCGCCACCGCATCCGTGAACGGCATGGGCTGGCCATCTGGGCCGAGGAACCGGTCCGGGGTCGCCGCGGCGGGTGCCGTCTCGCGGCCATCGAAGCTGGTGAGGTTGCCCGCGGCGGCATCCCAATGGAGCAGGAAAGCGCCGCCGCCGATCCCGGAAGACTGGGGCTCCACCAGATTCAGGACGAACTGCGCGGCGATCATGGCGTCTACGGCACTGCCGCCTTTGGCGAGCACGTTCCGGCCGGCCTCGGTCGCCAGCGGATTGGCGGTTACGATCATCTGCTGATCGGCGGTGAACGCCGGCATCGGTGCCGAGCGGCCGCTGGGCAGTTCCGGAGGCGGGCGATCGTCCGCCAGCACTGCACCCGGCACGAACAGCAGGCCCAATGCCACGAGACCGGCCGACCGCCATGGCAGGAACGACAGGAAGCCGCCGGAAAGGCGGCGGATCCGGCGCTTGAGCAGGAAGGAGATGGCACTCCCGGACAGGGAGAGGAGGAGGCCGCCCAGGCCGGTGACCAACGCTGCGACCCAGCCGCCGGCAGTGAGCCAGGCCCGCTTGCCGGCACGATAGACGCGGAAGGCGTGCCGGGTCTGCTTGCCGAGCGTCGCCAGCACCGGCTCGGTGTTCTTGCCGAGCGCCTGGGCCACCCGCCGGTAGAACGGCAGGTCGGCCAGCCGGTCGGCCTGGCCGAGCATGTCCAGTGCCGCGCCCGTGCCGGCGGCGCGCTGGATCCGGTAGAGTTCGCCGCCGGCCTGGCCGAGCTCGCCCGCCGCCTTGGGGCGGATCAGGCGCGCCGCCGTCGCTGGTGCCAGATCGAGCTCGGCGGCGGCACGCTTCGCCGCCGGCAGGTCCACCAGCCGGGCAACGAGCCGCCGGATGTCGGCGCCCACACCGGCGCTGACCCTGCCAAAGCGTGTGGCGGTCTTGAGCACGGCTTTGCCGAACCTGGCCGGGAGCGCCTGGGCCGGTGCGACGAAAGCGGCCGCGGTGAGCCCGAGCCCGACCACGGACAGGCCCAGCACCAACTCGTCCGGCTGCTCGGCCATCCCCAGCTGATAGACGATGTCGCGCAGATCCCCGGCTGGAGTGAGGTCGACCGCCAGGGCACCAGCGAGGCCACTCAATGATTCGCCCTGCCCGGTCACCCCGCCGTGCAAGGCATCCCAGGAGCCGCGCAGGAGGGTGGCCTGCCAGCCGGTGGCCTCGGCCAGTGCCTCACGGGTGGCGGGCAGCAGCGGCTGCTCCGCCAGATCGGCGGCGGCGGCATGGATCCGCGCGTGCTCGACATCGCCTCGGTCCAGCGCCTCCTGGATCACCCGGTCGAACTCGGTGCCGGCCGCCACCCGGACGAACTGGCCCATGAGCGTGTCGGCAATCGCTCGATCGTCGACGGGCAGCTCCACCAGCGGATGGGCCACGACCTGGTCCACCACCCGGGCCAGCCGCTCGGCCGCGACGAGGAACAGGGCGAGCGAAGCCAGGGCCAGGCCCAGCCGCAGGCCAATGACGCGGAGCGAGCAGCGCCGGTCGAAGGTGCGGAGCCGCCGGTGCCGCAGCCAGGCGAGCGTGCTCGCCATGAACGAGAGCAGCAGCGGTACTCGGTACCAGACGTCCCAGTGCCGGATCAGGCGCCAGCCATCCGGCACCGTCCCCTGGAGCAGCGCCTGCGCTCCGGGCCGCGACCAATCCGCCAGTGCATGGGCGGCCAAAAGCCAGGGCAGGGCCAGCAGCACCAGGAACAGGCTCGACCATGCCCTGAACCACCAAGTCGCTGCGCGTTCGCGAGCCTGTTCGTCAGGGCATGCGGCCACTGCCTTCATCTTCCCGTCCCATCAACGGAAACCCGGCCGGCACGCGGGCGTTGCACGAAGAATTCCGGAGGAAAAGCGACAATGGCGGCGCACGCCGGCTCGAACAAGGTGATCTATGCGGCGCTGCTCGGCAACCTCCTGATCGCGATCACCAAGTTCGTGGCGGCCGGGTTCACCGGCAGTTCGGCGATGCTGAGCGAGGGGGTGCATTCGCTGGTCGACACCGGCAATGAGATCCTGCTGCTCTACGGGCTGCACCGGGCGCGGCGGCCGCCCGACCGGACCCATCCCCTGGGCCACGGGCGCGAGATCTATTTCTGGAGCTTCATCGTGGCGCTCCTGGTCTTCGCGCTGGGCGCCGGCGTCTCGATCTACGAGGGCATCTCTCACATCCTGACGCCGCATCCGGTCGAGAACGTCCAGGTGAACTACGTGGTGCTGCTGCTCTCCATCCTGTTCGAGGGGTACAGCTGGCGCGTGGCGCTCAAGGAGTTCCGGCGGGAGAAGGGGAAGCTCGGCTATCTCGAGGCGGTGCGGCGGAGCAAGGACCCTACCACCTTCACCGTGCTGTTCGAGGACAGCGCGGCTCTGGTTGGCTTGGTCACCGCGCTTGCCGGAATCACGCTGGCCCAGCTGCTGGACATGCCGGAACTGGACGGGGTTGCCTCCGTCGGGATCGGACTGGTGCTCGCCGCCACCGCGATCTTCCTGGCGCGGGAAAGCAAGGGGCTTCTGATGGGCGAGCCGGCCCTGCCGGAGGTGCAGCGCTCGGTTCTGGCGATCGCGGAGCATGATCCGGCGGTCGAGCGGGCCAACGGCGTGCTCACCGTGCAGATGGGCCCCGACCAGGTGGTGGTGGCGATCAGCGTGGAGTTTGCCGATGAACTGCAGGCCACCGCGATCGAAGAATGCGTCGAGCGGCTGGAACAGGCGCTCAAAGCGGCCCACCCGGAGATCGCCGGCATCTTCGTCAAGCCGCAGTCCGCCGGCCGATGGCTGGCGGTCCGCCAGAAGCTCGATCAGGTCGAGTGAGGTCATGTGCGGGCGCCGCCATGCCGCGGTCGCAGGACCGATGACGGTTCCATGTTTGTGGTGCATGGTCGCCCGACCGGGAATGATGCCCGTTCCCGGCGACGGCACATGGACCGGTATGGATATCGTGGCAGTCTGGCAGTGGTCGTCGTCGCGCAGCCGGCGCTCCGCACCCGCGGCGCCGCGGCGGCCTGCATGATCGGAATGGATGCGCCGGCGGCGCGGCAGGTCCGGCGGCGGGCATGGCGGCGGGTGCGGCCGCCCAGCATGTCGATCGCGGTGGCACTCCTGGTCACCACCACGCTCCTGCTCTCGGTGGCGGTGGGCTTCGTCCTGTTCGCGGGCTACCGGGTCGCCCAGCTCAACACGACCGAGCTGGTGCGCGCCCGCTCGGAATTCCTGATCAGCTCGGTGGCCGAACGGACCCGGGTCCATCTCGACCCGGTGCGAGCGCAGCTGGAATTCCTGGCCGAGCAGATGGCGCGCGAGGATCTCGACCTCCGGCAGCCGGAGAAGCTGGGCGACCGGCTGCTCGCCTCGCTCGCGGCGGTGCCGCAGGAAAGCGTGGTGGCGTTCGCCAGTCCGGAACTGCAGGTGCTGCGTGCGTTCCGCAACCGGCCGGAGACGCCGCTTTCCATCAACGACTGGCGGGAGGATCCGGGCTTTGAGGCGGCCATGCGCCAGGCGGCGCTGGCGACCGGCCCGTTCTGGGGCGAACTCTACGTCACCGAGGGGCGCGAGATGCCCTTCATCAACCTGTTCGTCCCGGTCCGACGGAATGGAGAGTTCGTCGGTGCCCTGATCGCCGGCGTCACCACGGCCGAATTGTCCGAATTCCTGGGCATGCTGGCCGGTAGCCAGATGCGACCCTTCATCCTCTACGGGCCGCACTCGGTGCTGGCCCATCCGGACCTGACCCAAGGCTTCCCCGGTCTCAGCAACGAGCATCCGCTGCCGGACCTGGACGAACTGGGCGATCCGGTGCTGGCGAGGCTGTGGAGCCCGGACCCGGAGTTCGAATCCGAGCAGGGCCGCACCTTCACCAACGATGCGGTGAGCGCGCGGATCGTCCAGGTGGACGGCGAGAGCTTCGTGTTCCTGCTCCAGGAATTGTCGGGCTACGGGCAGCAGCCCTGGATCATCGGCACTTACCTGCCACTGGCAGTGGCGGCACCCCAGCTCGACCGCCTGACCCACCTGCTCTGGATCGGCGGGCTCGTGCTGCTGGTCGGGCTGGGCCTGGCGCTGCTGATCGGCCGCAGCCTCAGCCAGCCGATCCGCGAGCTGGCGGAAGAGGCGAACCGGCTGCGCGAGCTCAATTTCGACGCCCCGCCGCCCCGGCTGCGCGGCATGTTCCGCGAGCTGAACGAGGCCGCGGCCGCCTATGACGCCATGGTTGGCGGGCTGCGCCTGTTCGCGACCTACGTGCCACGCACCCTCGTGCGCCGGATGATGCGCCAGGGCTCGCCCAGGGCGATCATCTCGGTGGAGCGCGAGGTGACCGTCATGTTCACCGACATCGCGGGCTTCACCACGCTCTCCGAGCATCTGCCGGCCACCGAGGTGGCGACCTTCCTGAACCACCACTTCACCCTGATCGACCGCTGCGTGGAGGCGACCGAGGGCACCATCGACAAGTATATCGGCGACGCGATGATGGCGTTCTGGGGCGCTCCGGGCTCCCAGCCCGACCATGCCGAGCGGGCCTGCACCACAGCACTGGAGGTGGCGCGGGTCCTGCGCCTGGACAACGAGGCACGCGTGGCGCAGGGCTTGGCGCCGGTGCGGATGCGGATCGGGATCTGCAGCGGCCGCGCGGTGGTGGGCGACATCGGCGCGCCCAGCCGGGTCAACTACACGGTGGTGGGCGATGTCGTGAACGTGGCCGAGCGGCTGGAGGAGCGCGCGCGGGGCGTGGGCACGCCGGACGACGCGGTCACCATCCTGCTGGCCGAAAGCACGGTGGCACTGACCGGCGACCGCTTCCCGGTCCGCTCGCTGGGCCGGCAGGAACTGCGCGGCCGCCGCGAGCCGCTCGAGATCTTCCAGCTCGACACGGACGACCGTGCGGGGTGAAGCCCGTGCCCGTTCAGGCCGGTGCCTCGACCGCGGCGACCACCCGGTTCCTGCCGCCATTCTTGGCGAGATAGAGCGCCCGGTCGGCGCGCTCGATCAGGGCCTCGGGCGGCTCGCCCGCCCGCCCCTCGGCCACGCCGAACGAGGCGGTGACCTTGCTCAGCGACCGGCCGGTCTTGGTGGTGATCTTGGCCATGCCCTCCAGCATGGTCCGGGCCCGCTCGGCGACGTCGGTGGCCTCGGCCAGCGTGGTATCGGGCAGGAGGATCGCGAACTCCTCGCCGCCGAAGCGGGCGGCCAAGCCATGGCTGCCGGCGGTCTGGCGCAGGATCCGGGCAAACGCGACCAGGATCAGGTCGCCAGCCTTGTGCCCGTAGCTGTCGTTGAAGCGCTTGAAATGGTCGATGTCGGCGAGGATCAGGCTCGCCAGGGGATGCCGGTGCATCTCCTCGTCCAGGCAGCGCCGGTTGCCGATCCGGGTGAGCGGATCGGTCCGTGACCGGGCCCGCTCGACCTCGAAGCGCGCGCTGACCCGGGCGATGCTCCGGGTCGAAGCCTCGATGCGCTCGGTCACGCCCGCGCGCAGCCGCCGGTTCTCCTGAGCCAGTGCCGCCAGTTCCTGGCAGATCCGCTCCAGCGTGTTCCTGGCGGCACCGTCGGCCGTGCCGGCCAGGGCGGCCAGCTCCGTGCCGATCACGCCGAACCGGCGGTCATGGCCCGAGGTCGTGCGGAGCAGGTCCGCAATCTCGGTGACGCCGCGCCCGAGGCTCCGGATCGTCTCGTCATAGTCCGCCAGCATCGGCTCGCTGCCGAAATGACGTCGGTAGATCGCCTCGCAATGCTGGGAAGTGGCGGTGGCGGGATCGGCCAGCATCGCCTGCACCTCCGTGGCCAGCTCCGGAAACTGCCCGGCATGGTAGGCGAACACGATGCTGTAGCTGGCCGGCAGAGGTGCCAGGTCCAGCTCGTCCAGGCTGGTCATGGTCAAGGCGGCGAATCTGTCCGCGGCTTCCCGATCCAGAATGAGATGGAGCATGCCGAAAATCCGGAGTGCCTGATGTGCAAGCCGCATTTGCGCCAATAACGTGCGTCGGCGTCAACAAACTTCTACCTTTAGGCGACAACTGCGGCGGCTGGGCCAACGGATGGCAATGACGGCGCGCGCGCAACCTCGCCGTGGGCGGGCCGTTCTCCACGCAGCGCAATGCCGCCCCCAGAGGGGCCGAAGGCCAGGAGCAGACTTGATGATCACCGACCCGAAGAACGGCGCGCCGCAGCCGCCCCAGCCCAAGCAGCAGCAGGACATGCCCGGCGAGACCGGCAAGATGACGCCCAAGCCGGACCATGGCGAGGAAAGCTACAAGGGCAGCGGCCGGCTGGCGGGACGGGCGGCGATCATCACCGGCGCCGATTCCGGCATCGGCCGCGCTGTCGCGATCGCGTTCGCCCGCGAGGGGGCGGACGTGCTGATCTCCTATTACAGCGAGCACGAGGACGCCAAGGAGACCGCCCGCTGGGTGGAGCAGGCCGGCCGCAAGGCCGTGGTGGTCGCGGGCGACATCAAGGAGGAGAGCCACTGCAAGGAGCTGGTGGCGCGGGCGCAGCAGGAATTCGGCAAGCTCGACATCCTGGTCAACAACGCGGCGCACCAGGCGACCTTCGAGAAGATCGAGGACATCAGTGCGGAGGAATGGGACGTCACCTTCCGCACCAACCTCTACAGCCAGTTCTATCTGTGCAAGGCGGCGGTCCCGGTGATGAAGCCGGGCAGCTCGATCATCAACACCAGCTCGATCAACGCCAAGAACCCGTCGCCGACGCTGCTGGCCTACGCCACCACCAAGGGGGCGATCGCCAATTTCACGGCGGGTCTGGCGGGCCTGGTGGCGGAGCGGGGCATCCGGGTCAACGCGGTGGCGCCGGGGCCGATCTGGACGCCGCTGATCCCCTCGACCATGCCGCCGGAGAAGGTGGAGAGCTTCGGCCAGAACACGCCGCTCGGCCGCGCCGGCCAGCCGGTGGAACTGGCGCCCGCCTATGTGATGCTGGCTTCTGTAGAATCCAGCTATATAACTGGTGCGGTGATCCCGGTCACGGGCGGGCGGCCGATGCTCTAGGAAGGCTGCGGCGAGGCGGGCGCAGGCAGCAGACGTGGTGGTCGGCGACGGAAGGGTGATCGGATGGCCAGGACAGGCGGCGTCGGCTCGGTTGCCCTGCTGGGACTGGCAGCGCTGGCGCTGACTGCCTGTACCGGGCCCAAGCCCTTGCCGGTCGAGGCCGGCTACGGGCCGACCCCGACCCTGCCAGAGCCGCACTCCTCGCTGGTGCCGACGGTCAAGATCGCCTCCGTGGTCGGCTGGACGAAGCAAGCGACGCCGGTGCCGGAACCGGGCTTCACGGTGGCGGCGTTCGCCCGTGAACTGGACCATCCGCGCTGGCTGTACGTGCTGCCCAACGGCGATGTGCTGGTCGCGGAGAGCAATGCGCCGCCCTCGGAGAGCACTGGGGTCACGGACTGGGTGGCTGGGCTGGTCAAGGACGCGGCGGGTGCCGGGGTCCAGAGCCCCAACCGGATCATCCTGCTGCGCGACGCGGATGGCGACGGCGTGGCGGAAACCCGCACGACCTTTTTGGAGAACCTGTTCTCGCCGTTCGGCATGGCGCTGATCGGCAACGATTTCTATGTCGCCAATGCCGACGCGGTGCTGCGCTTCCCCTACCAGCCGGGCGAGACCAGGATCACTGCGGCGGGAGAGAAGATCGTCGACCTGCCGGGCGGGCCGATCAACCATCACTGGACCAAGAACATCCTGGCCAGCCCGGACGGGACCAGGCTGTTCGCGACGGTCGGCTCGAACAGCAATGTCGGCGAGAACGGCATGGAGAACGAGAAAGGGCGCGCGGCGATCGTCGAGATCGATCTGGCCACCCGTGCGACCCGAGTGTTCGCCAGCGGCCTGCGCAACCCGAACGGCTTGGCCTGGCAGCCGGCGTCAGGCCGGCTCTGGACCGTGGTCAACGAACGGGACGAGATCGGCGACGACCTGGTGCCGGACTACATGACCGCGGTCCAGGAAGGCGGCTTCTATGGCTGGCCCTATAGCTGGTACGGGCAGCATGTCGACGTGCGGCCGCAGCCGCCGCGGCCGGACCTGGTGGCCCGGGCGATCGTACCCGACTATGCGCTGGGCGCACACACCGCGTCGCTGGGGCTGGTCTTCTACGAAGGCGACATGTTCCCGGAACGCTACCGGGGCGGCGCCTTCATCGGCCAGCACGGTTCCTGGAACCGCTCGGTGCCGAGCGGCTATCAGGTGGTGTTCGTGCCGTTCAACAAAGCGGGCCGGCCGGACGGGCCGCCGAAGCGGTTCCTCACCGGGTTCCTGAACGAGGCGGGCGAGGCGCAGGGCCGGCCGGTGGGTGTCGCGGTGGACCGGGCGGGTGCCCTGCTGGTGGCCGACGACGTCGGCAACGTGGTGTGGCGGGTGACCACGGCGCATGGAACCCCGGGGGCCGGTCCTGCGTCTTAAGGACCATCACGGCGACTCCTGGTCCGCCGCCACCCTTTGGAGCCCTGCATGGACGTCCTGCGCATCCTGATCGCGATTCTTCTTCCGCCGCTCGGCGTGTTCCTGCAGGTCGGCCTCGGGCTCCAGTTCTGGATCAACATCCTGCTGACCCTGCTGGGCTACATCCCCGGCATCATCCATGCGGTGTATATCATCGTGAAGCGCTGATCAGCGCTCCGGCCAAGCCCAGGCCGGCGGCTCGGCGCCGGGCAGCACGGTCTCGCCGAGTTCCTTGCCCAGCGAAAGATGCCGGCAGGCGGGCTGGGCCGCCAGCACGTCGACCAGAGCGGGCGCGTGCGAGACCACCACGAGCTGGCTCTGCTCCGCCGCCCGGCCGATCAGCCGGGCCAGCGGTGCCAGCAGCTGCGGGTGGAGGCTGGTCTCGGGTTCGTTCAGGATCATCAGGGCCGGCGGGCGGGGCGAGAGCAGGGCTGCGGTGAGCAGCAGGTAGCGCAGCGTGCCGTCGGACAGCTCGGCCGCCTTGAGCGGGCGGAGCAGGCCCGGCTGGCGCAGTTCCACCTCCAGATAGCCGTCCGTGCCGCCGATCGCGAGCGCGGCACCCGGGAAGGCGTCCTCCAGGCTCGCGCGCAGGCCGGCACGGTCGCCGACCTCCACGATCGTCTGCAGCGCTGCCGCCAAGTCCGCGCCGTCATCCGCCAGGACCGGCGTGAAGGTGCCGACCTGCGGCCGGCGCGACGGCGCGTTCCGGTCGGTCGGCAGGTGGTCGTAGAACCGCCAGGCCGCCATCCGCTCGCGCAGCATCAATAGTTCCGGCGCCTGCCGGGGATCGGCGCAGTGGGTCATCATGCTGTCGGCGGAGGCGAGGCCGGTCATGGCCTGCCGCCATACGCCCCGATCGTCGCGCAGCCGCACCGACGGGCCGCGCCGCTCGGCGAAGCAGCTGGCGCGGCGGAGCAGTTCCCCGGTCCAGACACTCTCGGCCTTGATCTCCGGGTCACGAGCAAAGGCGGAGCTGGACGGCTTGGGCAGGCCCAGATTGATCGCATAGCCATAGTCGGGACCGGCGAAGCCCAGCTTCAGGCCGACCGGCTGGCGACGCACCGTGCCCTGCACCTGGACCGTGCCGGCCTTCATCCCGCGCGAGAAGGATTCCGGACCGGCCCAGAGGGTGGAGGACAGGCCACCCTCGGCAGCGAGCGAGGCCACCACCCGGCCCTGCGCCAGATCGGCCAGGAGGCGCAGGGCCCGGTACAGGCTGGACTTGCCGCTGCCGTTGGCCCCGGTGACCAGGTTGAGCGGCCCGAGCTCCAGGCGCAGGTCGCGCAGGGAGCGGTATCCGGAAACGGCGAGGCGGCTGATCATGGCTGCTGCACAGCGAAACCGCCGCGGAAGGTCAAGCCGCGGCTTCAGGACGAAGTGGCGCCGGCTGGCCCGGGTGGCGTCGTTCCGGCATCTTGTGCCGACAACAAGGTGAGGCTTTCGCGAT
>NZ_DATMFZ010000295.1:0-2713 GCF_035556675.1 Geminicoccus sp.
GACAAGCGGGTGCTGATCATCGATCCGGCACGGCTCCAGCCGGTGCAGCCTTATCCCTTCACCGCGCTGAAGCTCCAGCTGCGCCAGGTTTCCGGTGCCGGGACCGGTGATCTCCTGCTGCGCCGGCGCGACTTCTTCCCGGCCGCGGTCGAGGGTGTGGCCCGTCAGCGCCAGCCGGCCTTCTTGGCGATCCGCGATCCGGGCACGGTGGCGGAGCTGATCCGGCACCAGGCGCTACGCTTCGCCCACGCCGCATGAAACGTCGCATCTGCGCCACGGTGCCGTGAGCAGTACCCGGCCGGGCCGGAACATTTATTGACAGTAGATCATCAACAAAAGCATTTCACTTCTAAGGATAGAGCCGGGGCCAGGACAGATGTCGCGTTTGCTTCGTTGGATGTTGCTCGGCACTTGTGCCCTCCACCTCGTTCCGCTCGCCGCCGGGCAGGCCCGGGCTGCCGGCTATGCGATCCGCGAGCAGAGCGCAGTCGGCCAGGGCAGCTCGTTCGCCGGCATGACTGCGGGCGAGGGCGGCCTGTCGGCGATGTTCTTCAACCCGGCAGCCTTGGGCTTCGCCACCGCGCCCACGATCGAGCAGCATCTCACCCTGGTGGTGCCGGATGCGGAGCTGGTGTCGTCCTCGGCCTCGACGGTGCTGGGCACCCCGATCGGCGGGCGCAGCCGCCAAAGCGACGCGTATCCCGATGTGGGTGTGCCGGCGCTCTATGCCGCCTATCCGCTGGACGAGCGCTGGACGCTGGGCCTCTCGGTCAACGTCCCCTTCGGCCTCGGTTCCAAGTACGACGAGGACTGGGTCGGCCGTTATCATGCGGTCAAGTCGAAGCTGTTCTCGGTCAACGCGACACCGACCGTCGCCTACCGGCCGGTGTCCTGGCTGACCCTGGGCGGCGGGTTCAGCGCGCAGTACATCCATGCCGAGCTGACCAATGCCGTGGATTTCGGCACGATCGGCACGCTGCTCGAGCAGCGCACCGGGGCCAGCCTGCCGATCGCGCCGGAGCCGGGCGCCCAGGACGGCAAGGCCAAGGTGGAGGGCGACGACATCGGCTTCGGCCTGGTGCTGGGCGCCATCGCCGAGCCGCTGCCGGGCACCAGGCTGGGCGTCTCCTACCGCTCGCAGATCAGCCAGTCGATCAAGGGCGATGCGGATTTCGACCTGGGCACGTCCGGCATGGGGGCGATCGTTTCCGCCGCGACCGGCCAGTTCGTGGACACGGGTGCGAGGGCATCGCTCACCACGCCCACCACCGTCTCGCTCGGCTTGTCCCAGGCGATCGGCAGCGACCTGACCCTGCTGGCCGACGTCCAGTGGACCGACTGGTCGCAGTTCGACGAGCTGCGCATCGACTTCGACAATCCCGCCCAGGCGGCGAGCGTCACCACCCAGAACTGGAGCGACACCTGGTTCGCCTCGGTGGGTGCAGCCTACCGGCTGAACGAGCAATGGACGCTGCGCGCCGGCGCCGCGTTCGACCAGTCGCCCGTGCCCAACAACGACCGCACGCCGCGCATCCCGGACAGTGACCGCTACTGGCTCTCGGCGGGCGTCTCGTGGGCGCCCTGGCAGGACTGGACCTTCGACCTCGGCTACTCCCACATCTTCCTCGAAGACTCCGAGGTCGACCTGTCCACCAGCGGTGCCGGCAACACCACGCGCGGCAATCTCTCGGCCAACTACGAGAGCCAGATCAACATCATCGCGGTGGCGGCGCGGGTCGCATTCTGAGGCGGGGCGCCCGGGGGCTGCCGTTTCCCCCGGGAGACCCTCGTGACCGTTCCTAGTTCGGGCCCCGGAACGGGGCCGCGAGGCTGGCGAAGGCCTGCAACAGGCCCGGTACGCGCCTCCGGATCTCCACCGGGCCTTCCCAGCGCTTGCCGGGCAGCGAGATGGGCACGCGGCGGCCGCCGACGACGGCGAACTGGATCGGTCGGTCGCCATAGCGGTACCAAAGGATGGTCCCGCTCGTGGTGAAGGCGAGGAACACCCCGTCCGGGCAGGCGACCACTGCCCGGAAGGGCTGCCAGCCCGTGCCGATCTGCGCGGCCGGCGCCCAGTCGGCGGCGCCGTTCGCATGGCCGCGATGCTCGTGCAGGATCAGCGCGCCGTCCGGCCGGATGCCATAGATCAGGCCGTCGCCGCCCGACATCACCGTCTGGTAGCCGTCGAAGCCGGTGGCGACCTCGCGCGGGCCGGACCAGGTCGTCACGTCGCCGCCGTGAGGGGCGCCGTCATGCCGGTACCACAGCAGGCGGCCATCGGGCCGGACCCCGTACACGACGTATTCCCCGCCTGGAAAGACATGCTGGAAGCCGTTCCAGCCATTGCCCACCTGCACCGGGCCGCGCCAGGTCCGGTTCCCCTCGAAGAAGCCGTCATGCCCGTACCACATGAGGTCGCCATCGGGCTTGATCGCGTAGATCGCCGCCCCGCCGCCGTTGAAGACGCGCGCAAACCCGTTCCAGCCGTTGCCGACCTTGATCGGCCCGCGCCACTGGTCGGACCCGCCCGGCCGGCTGGCCTCGCTCAGCTGGTACCATTGCAGGTCGCCGGCCAGGTCGACCAGGTACAAGGTCGCGGGCGCATAGGCCTCGGTGGTCGGGAACTGCCCGATGAACTGACCACGCAGCGATCCGCCGGCAACCAGGCGCGCCAGCGCGTCGGACAAGGCCTGCAGCGGCGCGCAACCACTCT
>NZ_DATMFZ010000296.1:0-3466 GCF_035556675.1 Geminicoccus sp.
GGCTGCGGCTCGACCGGTTCGCCCTGGCGAGCGAGGCCGGCAACTATGAGTTGCAGGCCGGCCCGTTGCTGCTCGAGCATGACGAGAACGGGCCCGGCATCGGGTCCACCGTGCAGAGCCCCTATGCCCTGATCGCGGTGCGCGGCACCCGGTTCTTCGCCGGGCCCAGCAACAACGTGTTCGGCGTGTTCGTCGCGACTGGCCGGGTCTCCGTGCAGGCGGCGGGACAGAGCGTGCTGCTCGACCCGGGCGAGGGCACCAACATCCCCAGGCCCGGCGCTCCGCCGAGCCCGGCCGCCCCCTGGGGTGCCGCCCGCATCCAGGCTGCGCTCGCCAGCGTCGGATGACCGGGGCCGCTGCTGCCCCAATGCATGGCTCATGACCGACCGGATGCCGGCGCTGGCGGGCCTGCTCTGTGCCCTGATCCTCGCTCTCGTGCAGGCGCTGGCCCCGCCGGTCTGGCGGGTCCGGGCGCTGGACCTGCTCCAGCTCGTCATGAGCCCGCTGGAAACCGGCGCAGGCCGTCCGGAGCCGGCCTTCGCGGTCACCGTGGTCGACATCGACCGCGCCTCCCTGGAGGCGATCGGCCCCTGGCCCTGGCCGCGCGCGACAATGGCGCGGCTGGTGGCGGCGGTGGCTGAAGCAGGGCCGGCATCGATCGGGATCGACATCCTGTTCGCCGAGCCGGACCAGCGCTCGCCCGCGGCCCTGGCCCGCCAGCTCGCGGCGGCAGCGCAGGACCCGGCACTGGCCGAACTCGCCCTGCGGCTGCCGGATGGTGACCTCCTGCTGGCGGATGCCGTGGAATCTGCGGCGACCGTACTGGGTTTCGTGCTCGATCCGGACGGCACACGCGACCTGCCGGGTCCGCCCTTCCTGGTGGCCGGCCGGCCGGATCTGGCCGGGCTCTGGCAGAGTGATGGCGGGACCGGGCCGGCGCCGGCCCTGGCGGCGGCCGCGTCGGGACTGGGCGCCTTGTCGCTGCCGGGCGATCCGGACGGCAGGGTGCGCCGCGTGCCGCTGCTGGTGGCGGCCGGGCCGGCGGTGCTGCCGGGGCTCGCCCTGGAGACGCTGCGTCTGGCCTATGGCTCGGCCGCCTACCGGCTCCTGGCCCTGCCGCACGGCACCATGAGCCTGGAGGTCGGCGGGCAGGAACTGCCGCTGCCGGCCGACGGCTTCCTCCCGCTTGGGCCAGAGACGGAGCCTGAGCCGCACTGGCTGTCCGCTCGGGCCGTGCTGGCCGGCGAGGTGGATGGGCTCCTGGGGAGCATTGTGCTGATCGGCAGCTCGGCTCCTGAATCGGGCGGCCTGCGGGCCACGGCGTTCGAGCCGCTGAGCCCCTCGGTCGGCATTCATGCGCAGGCGATCCAGCAACTCCTGCGTGGCCGCGTGCTGCTGGACACGCCCTTCGCCCACTGGCTGGAGCCAACGGCCGGGCTGGCGCTTGCCGGGCTCGTGATCCTGGCAGCCCTCCGGCTGGGGCCGATGCCGGGTCTGGTGGTGCTGGCTGTTCTCGGTCTGGCATGGCTCGGTACGGCTGGCACGTTGCTGCACTGGGCGGGCCGGTTGCTCGATCCGGCGGGGCCGGTGCTGGTGGCGACCGCGGCCTTCGCCGTCACATCGGTGGGGGCACTGTCCCTGATCCGCAGGCGCGAGCTGCACTTGCGCGACAGCTTCGGCCGCCGCCTGCATCCGGCGATGGTCGAACGCCTGGCGCGCAGCCCCGAGCGCCTGAAGCTCGAGGGAGAGCGGCGCGAGGTGACGGTGCTGGCGACCGATCTCGAGGACTTCACCGCGCTGACCCGCCGGCTGGCGCCGGCCGACCTGATCGCGCTGCTCGACCGCTACCTGGAGGGTATCGTCCGGATCGTGGTCGACCATGGCGGCATGATCGACAAGCTGGTGGGCGATGCGGTCCACGCGATCTTCAACGCGCCCCTGGACCTGCCGGACCATCACCAGCGGGCGCTAACAGCGGCAACCGCCATCCTGGCCTGGACCGAGCGCTTCCGCGCAGAGCCGGCCGCTCAGGCGGTGGGCTTCGGCCGGACCCGGATCGGCCTGGAAAGCGGGGTCGTGGTGGTGGGTGATGTCGGGCTCGGCACGCGGCTGGACTACACCGCCTATGGCGAGGCCATGAACTTGGCGGTCCGGCTGGAAGGGCAGAACAAGTTGCTCGCCACCTCGATCCTGATCGGTCCGGCCGCGGCGGCGGCCCTGGGGCCGGACCGGCTGCGGCCGCTGGGTGCCCATCTGGTCCGGGGCATCGAGCGGCCGCTCGAGCTGTTCACCCCGGTAGAGGCCGGGGCGCCCACTCAGACCGCGGTGTAGCCACCGTCGATCATGATGTCGTCGCCAGTGATCAGGTCCGAGGCCGGCGATGCCAGGAACAGGATCAGGTCGGCGACCTCGATCGGCTGGCCCACCCGGCCGAGCGGCACCTTGGCGACGAACGGGTCGTAGCGTGCCGGATCACCCCAGTAGGCCTGGCCCAGCGGGGTCATGATCACGGTCGGGCAGATCGTGTTGACCTGGATGTTGTGCGGCGAGAGCTCGGCCACCATCACCTTGGTCATCGCGTTGAGCCCGCCCTTGGAGGCGGAATAGGTGGCGTGGCCCAATAGGCCGATCATGGCGGCTTGCGAGCTGATGTTGATGATCTTGCCGCGACGCTGCGCGATCATGCCAGGGGCGAGCAACTGGGTGAGCAGCAGTGGCGCCCGCAGGTTGATGGCGATCACCCGGTCGAAGCTGTCCATGCTCGCTTCCAGGATTGGCTCGCCGCAGCCGATCCCGGCATTGTTGACCAGAATGTCCATGGTGCCCCAGGCGTCCAGGGCCTCCTGCGCAGCACGGCGACCCTCCTCGACCGAGGTCAGGTCTGCCTGGATCACGAGGCAGCGCCGTCCCTTGGCCTCGACATCGGCCTTGATCTCCGCGAGGCCCCCCGGATCACGGGCGACCGCGACGATGTCGGCGCCGGCATCGGCCAGTACCCGACAGGCCTCGGCACCGATGCCCTTGGATGCGCCCGTCACAAATGCCTTTCGTCCTGCCACCGAAAAACGGTTCACGAAATCGCCCATGCTCAACCCTCCCTGTCGACGCCGCCGGGACCTTTGGTCCGGCGGTGCGGAAGGTGGGCTGGCCTTGCCAGCCGCGTCAAGCGCGGCCGCCGGACGACGGCGGGTCAGCCCTGAGCGACCGTATCCGCCATGACCGCGCCACGACTGCCCATCGGCCGCTCGGCGCCGCTGGTCGAATCCCGCTCGGTCTGGTGCTCCAGCTCGGCATTGAGCTGGCCGCCCACCAGCACCACCGTCGCCGAGAGCCAGATCCAGGTGAGGAAGCCGATCACGGCGCCCAGCGAGCCATAGGTGGCGTCGTAATTGCCGAACCGGCTCACATACCAGGAGAACAGCATCGAGCCGATCACCCAGACCACGGCGGCCAGGATGCTGCCGGG
>NZ_DATMFZ010000297.1:0-34938 GCF_035556675.1 Geminicoccus sp.
GACGGCCGTCCCGGTGGGATTGGATCGATCGCCTCCTGCGATCGATGGTCGGCCACCACGGCCGGCATTTCGGGAGAGATGGTTCAGGATCTCATGGTCGCCTGCGTCGAGCAGCGCTTTGGCAGCCTGAAGGCATCTCATTCAGTAGAATGGCTGTCGGACAATGGCAGCGCCTACATCGCCAAGGACACCCGCAACATCGCCACTGCCCTCGGCCTGCGCCTGTGCTTCACGCCGGTCCGCTCGCCCCAGAGCCCTGTCAGCTTTGCTGACTTCACTCTGTGGGATCGGCCAAGGCCGATGGCATCGCCGAGGCCTTCGTGAAGACCTTTCGGCGTGACTACCTGCAGCTCTCGATCCTGCCGGATGCCGCTACCGCCCTCGGGCTGCTGCAGGCCTGGATGGACGACTACAACAATGTCCACCCGCTCTCGGCGCTGCGCTTCCTTTCGCCCGCCGAGTTCCGCAAACTCAGTGCTTAACCCAACCCAGACCCTGTTCGGTCAAACAGGGTGCACTCCACCTTGTGGCTGGACAGGTTGTCCATGATGACGATGTCGCCGCGTTGCAACTTAGAAACGAGGACCTTTCCGACATAAGTCTCGAAGGCATTGCGATTGATCGCGCCGTTCAGGACGAAGGGCGCGATTATCCCGCGCGTGGTCAGGGCGCCCACGAAGGTGGTCGTCTTCCAGTGCCCGTGGGGGACGCCCATGCGCAGGCGCTCGCCGCGAGGGCAACGCCCGTGCGTGTGGGCCATGTTCGTCTTGGCCCAGTCTCATCGATGAACACCAACCGCTCGGGATCGAGGTCGGTCTGGCCGTCGAACCACGCCTGCTGGCGCTTCAGGACGTCGGGACGATCCTGCTCCGTAGCGTGCCCGCTCCTTTTTTGCGCGTCAGCCTGTGACGGCGGAAGAACCGCTGCAGGGTGCCGTAACCAAAGTCGTGGCCGCGCTTGGTCAGCGCCGCCTGGGAATCCCCAACGATTCAATCAGGTCGGAGGATGCTTTAGCGAGGAGGCGCCGGACCGGACAGGGCTGGCGCAGCATGCTCCGAGGCGTGTCCACCCTCCGCAGCTCGGGCGTCCGGTGCTCGCCGCCGCGTTCCGTTTCCATCGGACGGCGCCTGGGCCGGTGTCGGCGTCGGCGTCGGCGTCGGCAGCAGCAAGATCGAGATCCGTCGGTTGCCAGGATCGTCGGGGCGATCCGGCAGGCGCGGCTCGATATCCGCCTTGCCGATGACCTCGGCGATCCTGTCGGACGGGAGGCCCAGCGCCACCAGTGCCTGACGGGTGGCATTGGCCCGGTCGGACGACAGCCGCCAGTTGTCGCTGTCGGACCCGCTGGCGAACGGGCGGGAGTCGGTATGGCCGCGGATCGACAGCCGTTCGCCGCCACTTGCGACGGCAGTGGCCACCAACTCCAGGAGCCGTCGTGCCTCCGGCGACAGTTGATCGCTGCCTGAAGCGAACATCGCGCTGCCTTCCCGGTCGAGCAGCTCGATGCGCAATCCTTCCGGCGTGCGTGTCACTTCCAGCTGCTCGCGCAACCCGCCGAGATCCGGGCGCTCCGCCAGCGCCTGGCGCAGACGGGCCGCGACCTGCGCAGCCGACGGCGCCGCATCCTCCTCCGCGGTCCGTTCCGCCTGCATATTGTCCAGCACGGACTCACCTACCGGCGCGAAGGCCGCCACCAGCTCCTGCGCCAGCTCACTCTCGACCGTGTCGTCACGCCGTGCCGGCGGTGCCGTGTCGAATGGCGAGGCCGGTGGTGCCTCGATGAAGCTCGGCTCCATGACGCTGGTGCCACGAAGGATCCCGGCGTCGCCGCCGGGCGGCAGCCGGCTGAGCGAGCTGGGATCGGTGAAGTATTCGGCCAGACCCTCGAGCCTGGCCTTGCTGGTCGTGCCCAGCAGCCACATGAGCAGGAAGAAGGCCATCATCGCGGTGACGAAGTCCGCATAGGCGACCTTCCATGCACCACCATGATGGCCGCCATGGCCACCCTCGATCACCTTGCGGACGACGATCCGCCCCTCACGCCTGCCGGCCATGGCCACTCAGGCCGCCAGTGGATCGGCGGGAAGCTGCTGCAACAGCTCGTCCACAGCGTGGAAGTTCGGCTGGAGATGGGTCGGCACGCTGCCACGGGCCAGCTCGATCGCGATCGGCGCCGAATGACCTTGCAGGTAGGCTATCAGGCAGTCGCGGATGATCGCGTAGAACTGGTTATCCTCCTCGAAGGTCTGCGCCATGCGCGACGCCATCGGCGCGAACATTCCGTAGGACAGGAAGATGCCGAGGAAGGTACCGACCAGGGCACCGCCGATCATCTTGCCCAGGATATCGACCGGCTGGTCGATCGCCCCCATCGTCTTCACGATGCCCAGCACCGCGGCGACGATGCCCAGCGCCGGGAAGGCGTCGGCCATGGTCTGCAGCGCGCCGGAATTCGTCAGCTGCTCGGCGTGATGCTTCTTCAACTGCCGGTTCATGCTGTCTTCGACCTGGATCGGGTCGTCCAGGCTCATGGTCATCATCCGGATGGTGTCGGCGATGAAGTCACAAGCAAAATGATCGTGCTGGATCCTGGGATAGCGGGCGAACAGGGCGCTCTCGTGCGGGTTGTCGACATGCGGCTCCAGCGCCAGCACACCCTTGGTCTTGAGCAGCTTGACGATGGTGAACATCAGACAGAGCAGATCGCGATAATCGTCCCTCTTCCATTTCGGCCCGGCGAACACCCGTTTCAGGTCACGCAGCGTTCCCTTGACGACCTGCGAGCCATTCGCGAGCAGGAAGGTGCCGGCCCCGCCCCCGCCGATCATCATCAGCTCGAACGGCGCCGCCTTGATGATCAGGCCAAATTTGCCGCCGGCCAGCGCATAGCCGCCGAAGATCATCACAAAGACCAGGACGAGGCCGATGATGGCGAACATGCGCGAACTACGCCTCCGCTGGGACTGCCGGAGGCACCATACGTCCTGGTATCTTTCCCAAAGGTTAACGGCTGTGCTCTTCGGGCCGTTCTAGATGCCGTTATGGGCCTGATGGCGAGTGATGGCCACGTGTGCGGACATGAGCCATGTCCGTAAACCTTACCCTTCTGATGTATCCGATGAAGAATGGGCGCTGGTAGTGTCCTATCTGGTCTTGGTGCGGGAGGATGCCGGCCAGCGGGTGCATGCGTTGCGCGAACTGTTCAACGGTTTGCGCTACATCGTGCAATCCGGCGCGTCCTAGCGCTGGATGCCCAACGACCTGTCGTCATCGTGCGTCGTCTCACCAAGCCCTGCCACCCCCGCCGCAGGTTCCTGCCTGCGGTCCTTGCAGGAGACGGAGCGATGGCCTGCCCGTCCGGTTCTTCTGAACCGGACAGCGCTGCTGATGGATGATCAGCCTGCTGGCCGATCGCGGCCAGCGATGGACGAATGGCCAAGCAGCGCGGATGAACCGGACCGTGCAGGAGACCACCATCAAGACATGCCACTATCTCGGCCTCGAAGCACTCCAGACTCACGTCCTGGCCTTCGTCACCGCTTACGATTTCGCCCAGCATCTGAAGGCGCTGCGATGGCGGACACCCTTCCAGCCAATCTGCGACGCAGGAAAAGACCAATGCCTCGATCTTCAAGACCGACCGCACCACCTCATCTCGGGACCATACACCACTTCTAGTCCCCGGTCTTGTGCGTCTCGCGCAGGAGGCGCTGGCGGTCGCGCTGCCAGTCGCGCTCCTTCTCGCTGGCACGCTTGTCGACCAGCTTCTTGCCGCGCGCCAGGCCCAGCTCGACCTTCGCCCAGCCGCGCTCGTTGAAGTAGATCGAGAGCGGCACCACGGTCAGGCCCTTGCGCTGGACTGCACCCTTCAGGCTCTCGATCTGCCGGCGGCGCATCAGGAGCTTCCGCGGCCGGCGCGTCTCATGGTTGAACTGGTTGCCGCCGTGGAACTCGGGGATATAGGCATTGAACAGCCACAGATCGCCCTGCATCTCGCCGGCATGGGCATCGCCGATCGTGGAGCGGCCTTCGCGCAGCGACTTCACTTCGGTCCCGCTCAGGACCAGGCCCGCCTCGTAGCGCTCGTCGATGAAGTACTCGTGCAGGGCCTTGCGGTTCTGCGCGACGACCTTGCGGCCTTCCTGCTTCTTGGCCAACGCAATCTTCTCTAGTTGATGAGGCCGACCGCGCGCAGGGCCGCGTCGATCCGCTCCTTCGAGCCGAGCTGCGGCTCGACCAGCGGCAGACGCAGCTCGCCCGAGCAGCGGCCGAGCTTGGCCAGGGCATGCTTGGTCGGCGCCGGGCTGCTCTCGCAGAACAGCGCCTCGTGCAGCGGCAGGAGCCGCCGGTGGATCCGCAGCGCTTCGTCGGCCCGGCCGGCAGCGAACGCATCATGCAATTCAGCGCAAAGCTTGGGCGCCACGTTCGCCGTCACCGAGATGCAGCCATGGCCGCCATGGGCCAGGAAGGCCACGATGTTGGCGTCCTCGCCGGACAGCTGCAGGAAGTCCTGGCCGCAGGTGGCCGCGGTGAGCAGCGGGCGGGCGATGTCGTTGGACGCGTCCTTCACCCCGATGATCCGCGGCAGCTCCGCCAGACGGCCCATGGTTTCCGGGGTCATGTCGACCACGCTGCGGCCGGGGATGTTGTAGATGATGATCGGGATGTCGGTCGCGTCGTGGATCGCCTGATAGTGGGCGAACAGGCCGGCCTGGGTCGGCTTGTTGTAGTAGGGGGTCACCACCAGGGCCGCATCGGCGCCCGCCCGCTGGGCATGCCGGGTGAGGCTGATCGCCTCCGCGGTGGAATTCGAGCCGGCGCCGGCAATGACGGGTCGCCGCCCGGCCACCACCTCGATGCACAGTTCCACGACCCGTTCATGCTCGTCATGGCTGAGCGTCGGGCTCTCACCGGTGGTTCCGACCGGGACGAAGCCGTGCGTGCCCGAATCGATGTGCCATTCGATGAGGTCGCGCAGCGCCTTCTCGTCGACGGCGCCGTCACGGAACGGCGTCACTAGCGCGACGATGGAGCCACGAAACATCATTCTCAACCTTTTAGTAGTTTGGCTTGGAGCAGTGTCCTTGTCGCACGATAGTCTTTCCCTGCTACCCCCGGCAAGCCGGGGCGAGACCTGCACTGGAACGATCGACGATGTGCCTGCCCCAGCGACTGCCTCGACCGCCTCTCGGCCGGCAGCGGCCGATCATCCAATGCTAGCGCGTCACATTGCCGGGCTGCTGCTGGCGGGGCTGGCCCTGGCGGCGGCAGTCGTGCCGGCGCAGGCCGCCGTCTCGGTTGCGGACGTGCTGCGCGCGGTGGAAGCCGGTCACTACGCCTGGGCGCGGGCTAAGGCCGAGGAGGCCGGCGGCACGCTGCTGAAGGAGTATGTGGACTGGCGCGAGCTGCGCGACGCCACGCCCGTACCGGGCTTCAAGCGCTTCAGGAGCTTCCTGGCGAGGGAGGTCGACTGGCCCTCCCTCCCCCGCATCCGGATACGAGCGGAGGATGCGCTGGACAGCAGCGTGGATGACGCGACCGTCCTGGCGTTCTTTGCGGATCACGAGCCGGTGACCCGCCAGGGACGCACGCGGCTGGCGATCGCCCTGCTCGGGACGGACGAGCAGGCGGCCGCTTCCGTGGCAGGCAAGGCCTGGGTGGAGGGGCGCTTCAGTGCCACGGAGGAACGCTACTTCCTCGCCAAGCTCGGCCGCCTGCTCACCAGGGACCAGGACCGTCTGCGGCTGGATAATCTGCTGGCCGCCCGGGCATGGGAGGAGGCACGCCGCCAAGCCAAGCGCCTGGATCAGGGACGGCAGCGCCTGGCCGAGGCGCGGATCCTGCTCCAATCTGGTGCCAGCGGCATCGACCGGGCCGTGGCACGGGTGCCGGATGCCCTCAAGGCCGATCCCGGCCTCAGCCTCGACCGGATCGAGCGGGCACGTAAGGACGGGCGGGATGCGCGGGCCCGGGAGCTGCTGCTGTTGCTGAACCGCAGTGCGGAAAGGCAGCCGGCGGCCTGGTGGCGCGAGCGGCACATCCAGATCCGTGACCGGATCGATGCAGGCGCGTTCAAGGAGGCCTACCGCTTGGCGGCGGCACATCGGCAGCCCAAGGACCATCCCAGCTATGCTGATGCCGAATGGCTGGCGGGCTGGCTGGCCCTGAGCTTCCTGGACCGGCCCAAGGACGCGGCAGCCCATTTCAGTGCGATGACCGCCGGGGTGTCCTCGCCGATCAGCCTTGCCCGCGGCAACTACTGGACGGGCCGGGCGCAGGCCGCCAGCGGCGCCAACAAGGCGGCGGAAGCCAGCTGGCGCTCCGCGGCCGCCTTCGGGACGACCTTCTATGGCCAGCTCGCCTGGCTGGAAAGCGGCCGGCCGCCCCAGCTGCCAGAGATGGGCTTCCCCGAGCCGGACGAACCGCAACGCGAAGCGTTCGAGAAACGGCGGCTGGTCCGCCTGGCACGGCTCCTGTGCGACAAGGGCGGTGACCTGCAGGCCGGTGCCATCCTGAGCCACCTGGCCAGCGAGGCACTGGACGAGCCCGTGACGCTGGGCCAGGTGGCCATGCTCGCCACGGACTGCCACCGGCTCGACACGGTGGTGCAGACCGCGCGCCTAGCCCAGCGCAGTGGCAGCTTGAACGCCGCCGCCGCCTTCCCGGCGCCGCCCTTTGTGGCCCTGGCCGAGCGCTCGGCGGTCGATCCGGCGCTGCTCACCGCGATCGCTCGCCAGGAAAGCCAGTTCTACCCACGGGCGCAGAGCCCGGCAGGTGCCCTGGGCCTGCTCCAGCTCATGCCCGGCACGGCCAGGGCGATGGCCCGCAAGCAGGGCATGCCTTATGCCGATGTGCGGCTCCTGACCGATCCCGGCTACAACGTCACCCTCGGCCGGACCTATCTGGAGGAGCAGCTCGGCCGCTGGGGCGAGCCGGCCCTGGCGATCGCCGCCTACAATGCCGGACCCAGGCGGGTGGACAGCTGGATCGCCCGTTATGGCGACCCGCGCGGCAAGGGGCTGCACCGGCTGGTCGACTGGATGGAACTCATTCCGTTCACCGAGACCCGGAACTATGTTCAGCGCGTCCTGGAGGGGCGCAATGTGTACCGGCTCCGCTTCGGCTGGAATGCGGAGGTGGCGGGTCATCCGTTCACGCCCGGCCACGACAACCCCTCCTGATCGGCTCGTCCTGACCGGCTGCGCTCTCGCTCCGGTCGCGGCGGCCGGACTGCCAGTGCCCGGAGATGTTCGTGCCGCCCATAGACGACCTGCCGCTCTCGATCGACCAGATCCAGGCAGCCGCTGCCAGCCTGGACGGGCTGGCCGTCCGGACTCCGCTTCTGGAAAGCCCGCTGCTGAACGCCCGTCTGGGCGGGCGCCTGCTAGTCAAGGCCGAATGCCTGCAGCGCACCGGCAGCTTCAAGTTCCGTGGCGCCTACAACGCCGTCACCGCGGCCGGCGGGAAGCCGGTGGTGGCGTTCTCGTCCGGCAACCATGCCCAGGGAGTGGCCCATGCCGCACAGATCCTGGGCGTGCCGGCGACCATCATCATGCCGGCGGACGCACCACGCACCAAGCTCGACAACACCCGCGCCTATGGGGCCACGGTAGTCACCTACGACCGGTGGAACGAGGACCGCGAGGCGATCGGGGCGGGCATTGCCAGGGACCAGGGGGCGGTGCTGGTCCGCCCCTATGACGACCCGCGGGTCATGGCGGGCCAGGGCACGGTCGGGCTGGAGATCGCAGGAGACTGCCTGGCCCGGGACATCCGGCCGGACTGCGTGCTGGTCCCGGCCAGCGGCGGCGGTCTGGCGGCGGGCGTGGCGACCGCCATCCAGGCGAGCCTGCCGGCAACGGCGATCATGACCGCCGAGCCAGCGGGTTTCGACGACCATGCCCGCTCGCTGGCAGCAGGCGAGCGAACCGTCCG
This sequence comes from Geminicoccus sp., assembly GCF_035556675.1. Lineage (GTDB taxonomy): Bacteria > Pseudomonadota > Alphaproteobacteria > Geminicoccales > Geminicoccaceae > Geminicoccus. The sequence continues at coordinate 7,936 of NZ_DATMFZ010000297.1, forward strand.
GCCCGAGGGTGGAACGACGATCTGCGACGCGCTGATGGCCAAGATCCCAGGCGAGCTGACCTTCCAGGTCAACCGCCGCCGCCTTGCCGGCGGTACGGTCGCGGACGACCGGGCGGTGCGTGCCGCGATGCTGACGGCGTTCCGCTACCTGAAGCTCGTGGTCGAACCGGGTGGTGCGGTGGGCCTTGCGGCCGTGCTGGCGGGGGCCGTGCCCGTGCGCGACCGGACCGTGGTGGTGGTCCTTTCCGGCGGCAATGTCGACGCAAGCTTGTTTGCCGACGTGCTGAACGAGAGCGCCGACGCTTGAGCCTGCAGCGCGAGACCCGGGTCGACTGGCCGACCGTTGCGGGGCTGCGCCTGCGCTGCGTCACCTGGCGCAGTGACGGCGAGCGACGCGGGACGGTGGTGATCTGCAACGGCCGTACCGAGTTCGTCGAAAAATATCTGGGCGTGGTGGCGGAGTTGCAGGCGCGGCGCTTCGACATCGTGGCTTTCGACTGGCGCGGCCAAGGCCTGTCTGACCGGCTGCTGCCGGACCGCAGCAAGGGCCATGTCGAGAGCTTCGACGATTATCTGGACGACCTTCGGGCGATCATGGCGCTGGTCGACCGCCTTGCCCTGCCAAGCCCACGGGTGATGCTCGCCCATTCCACCGGCGGGCAGGTGGGCCTGCGCTTTCTCCACGACCATCCCGGCGCGTTCGCGGGTGCCGCCATGTCCGCACCGATGCTGGGCATGCGCTTTGCCGGCATCCCGACAGCCGTCGCGGTGGGGCTGGTCCGGGCCATGTGCGCGGGCGGGCGGAGCCGTGACTATGCCTTCGGCCAGGGCGCGAAGCCCTATGTCTATCACGCATTTCCCGAGAACGTGCTCACGAGCTGCGAGGAGAGCTACCTGGCCTACCGGGCGCTGGTCGACGCCGATCCGGAGCTGGGTCTGGGCGGGCCGACCTTCGCCTGGGTTCGGGCCGCCCTGCGCTCGATCACGATCTCCCGGCAGCCGGCCTTCCTGGAGCAGATCGGCTGTCCGGTCCTCCTGGCGCTGGGCGACGAGGAACGGGTGGTCGACCCGCGTGCCATCATGCGTGCGGCGGCCCTGCTGCCACGGGCCGAACTCCTGCAGATCGCCGGGGCACGCCACGAGATCCTGATCGAGCGGCCCGCACTGCGCCAGGCCTTCTGGACCAGGTTCGACATGTGGTTCAGCCGGCTGCAGCCATCCTGAGCCTGGCCACGGCACGGATGACCTCGTCCACCATCGCCGGCGTGAGCAGCCCGGTCTGCACGTTGTAGCGCGAGGTATGGTAGCTGGAGACGAGGCTGGTCACCTCATCGACCGGCTGGACCAGGCCGTGGCCGAAGGGCAGTTCCTTGAGCCTGCGCCCGAACGCCCGCACCACCGATTCATGTGCGATCCGCCCGAGCGTCAGCACCACCCGCGGCCGGGGTGGTGCCAGGAGCTCGTCCTGGAGGAAGCGCCGGCAGGTGGTGACCTCCGCGGGCGTCGGCTTGTTCTCCGGCGGCACGCAGCGCGCGGCATTGGTCACCCTCGTGTCGACGAGGGTGAAGCCGTCTGCCGGGTCGGCCCGGTAGGTGCCGCTGGCAAGGCCATGTGCCGCCAGCGCCGCATAGAGGACGTCGCCGGCGAAGTCGCCGGTGAACGGCCGCCCGGTCCGGTTGGCGCCGCGCAACCCTGGAGCCAGCCCGACGATTAGGACGCGCGCATCCGCCTGGCCGAACGAGGGCACCGGGGCATGGTGCCAGCCCGGGAACTTCGTCCGGTTGGCGGCCCGGAACGCCGCCAGACGGGGACAGAGCGGGCAGTCCGGCGAAGGCTCTGCCCGTCGCGTCGGCAAGCTGGTCAGGTGCTGACCTGCTCGTCGTCTTCCTCGTCCTCGTTGATGTCGCCTTCCAGGTCGCTCGACACCATCGGACGCGGCGTCTCGCGGGCGATCAGCGGCATCAGATCGGCAAGGTCGACGAAGAAATCGGCCTGGCGGCGCAGCTCGTCCGCGATCAGCGGCGGCTGGATCTTGATGGTCGAGATCACCGTGACCCGCTTGCCGCGGCGCTGCACCGCGTCCACCAGCCGCCGGAAATCGCCGTCGCCGGAGATCAGGACGATGTGATCCAGGAAGTGTGACTGCTCCATGATGTCGACCGCGATGTCGACATCCATGTTGCCCTTGAACTTCCGCCGGCCGGTGCTCTGGGTGTACTCCTTCAACGGCTTGGTCACCATGGTGTAGCCGTTGTAGTCGAGCCAGTCGACCAGCGGTCGGATCGGCGAGTATTCTTGCTCGTCCAGGAGAGCGGTATAGTAGTAGGCTCGGATGAACCGGCAGGACAGGTTGAAGGTTCTGAGCAACCTCTTGTAATCGATGTCGAAAGCAAGAGCGCGGGCAGCTTGGTACAGATTGGCCCCGTCGATGAACAGCGAGGTTCGATCGTCGGGGTGAAGGATGTCAGAGGGCAGGAGCCCCATCGGGCCGCTCCGAATTCAGTTCGTTGTCGATATTCTCCGCCGGGCGACGGAAGAAACCGGTGTAGAGCGACTCCTTCGGTGGGGCAATCGCCCTGCGACCAGGACGCACCTTCTGATCACCCCGCGGTTGCGCGCTGCAGCCGCTCACCGGACGGCGGCCGAGTGACGCCAACGCGGGGCTGGCATGTGGTCGCGCCATCGCGCGGCTGGTTTGCAGACGGGCGCGTGATGCACTACATGACGGGCAGACGTCTTGTGACTTGCTCCGGAGTTTCTTCATGGCCCGCATCACCGTCGAGGACTGCGTCGAGCGCGTCCCGAGCCGGTTCGAACTCGTGATGCTCGCCGCCCAGCGGGCACGCGACGTGTCGGCCGGCGCGTCGCTCAACGTGGATCGTGACAACGACAAGAATCCGGTGGTCGCGCTCCGCGAGATCGCCGAGGACAAGATCGACCTGGATCACCTGCGCTACGAGATGATCCACGGCCTGCGCCGCCATGCCGAGGTCGGCAGCGAGGAGCCGGAAAGCCTGCAGGACGAGCTGGACGCTCTCATGCCCGCCCCGGATCTCGGTCAGATCGGCCAGATGCCCGAGGACGTGTCCTACCAGGACCAGGACATCGTCGAGGACGAGGGCTTCGATCGCTGAGCGCACGAACTAGGCGGCCGCCAACCGGGCGGGAGCGGCCGCCAACACCCCCGTCGAGGCGGCTTTGAGCATGGAAGGCGGCGGCGAAGTTCTGGTCAGACCGGCCGCCGAGGCCCAGGCGGAGCCGGCCAGACCTGTGCCGCGTCGCAAGGTCCTGCGCCAGTACGAGCTGGTCGACTTGGTGCGTGCCTATGATCCGGACGTGGACGAGGAGCTGCTGAACCGCGCCTACGTCTTCACCATGCGCGCGCACGGCTCCCAGCTGCGCGCCTCGGGCGACCCCTATTACCACCACCCGGTCGAGGTGGCCGGCATCCTGGCCGGGCTGAAGCTCGATACCGCCTCGATCGCGACCGGGCTCCTGCACGACACGGTCGAGGATACCGGCACCACCAATGCCGAGCTGGCACGGCTGTTCGGCAAGGAGGTGGCGCGCCTGGTCGAGGGCGTGACCAAGCTCAACAAGATCGAGCTGCAGTCGGCCGAGACCGCCCAGGCCGAGAATTTCCGCAAGCTGCTCCTCGCCATGAGCGAGGACATCCGCGTGCTGCTGGTCAAGCTCGCCGACCGGCTGCACAACATGCGCACCCTCCACTTCATCAAGAACGAGGAGCGGCGCAAGCGGATCGCCCGGGAGACGCTGGAGATCTATGCCCCGCTCGCCGAGCGGATCGGCATGGAGGCGATGAAGGGCGAGCTGGAGGACCTGGCGTTCGCGGAGCTCTGGCCGGACTACCGGGAAGGCGTGCTGCACCGGCTGAACACGCTGCGCCAGGGTGATGACGGGCTGATCGAGCGGGTATGCAGCGCGCTGCGCGACACCCTGCACAAGGAAGGTATCGAGGCCGAGATCACCGGGCGGGTCAAGACGCCTTACTCGATCTGGCGCAAGATGCAGAACAAGAACGTCAGCTTCGAGCAGCTCTCGGACCTGATGGCCTTCCGGGTGATCGTGGACACGGTTGGCGAATGCTACGCGGCGCTGGGCGTGATCCACGGCAAGTGGCAGACCCTGCCCGGGCGGTTCAAGGACTATATCAGCCTGCCCAAGCCCAACGGCTACCGCTCGCTGCACACCACGATCCTGGGGCCCGAGGGCCGCAAGGTCGAGATCCAGATCCGAACCGCCGAGATGCACGAGGTGGCCGAACTCGGCGTGGCCGCGCACTGGGCCTACAAGGAGGACGAGCGGTCGCGCGACGGCCGGCAGTTCCGCTGGCTGCGCTCGCTGCTCGAGATCCTGGAGCATGCCAGCGACCCCGAGGAGTTCCTCGAGCATACCAAGCTCGAGATGTTCCAGGACCAGGTGTTCTGCTTCACGCCCAAGGGCCAGCTGATCAACCTGCCGCGCGGTGCTACCCCGGTCGACTTCGCCTATGCGGTCCACTCGCAGATCGGCGACACCTGCGTCGGCGCCAAGGTGGACGGGCGCATCGTGCAGCTGCGTACCCAGCTGAAGAACGGCGACCAGGTCCAAATCATCACCGCCAAGGGGGCCACGCCCTCCCCTGCCTGGGAGCGGTTCGTGGTCACCGGCCGGGCCCGCTCGCGGGTCCGCCGCTTCCTGCGCCAGCAGCGCCGTTCCGAGTTCATCGACCAGGGCAAGGACCAAGTGACCAAGCTCGCCGAGCGCGAGCACCTGCCGTTCGGCGAGAAGCACCTGGACAAGGCCCGCTCTGTGCTCGGATTGAAGAGCGTCGAGGACCTGCTGGTCGCGGTGGGTGACGGTACCCTGTCGGCGCGCAGCGTGATCGACACGGTCCGCCACGAGCTACAACCGGTCGGGCCGCAGGAAGAGACCCTGGTGCCCAACCGCGCCAAGGGCCTGGCCGTAGAGCAGACCGAGCATGCCGGTCCGATCCGCGGCCTGCCGCCGGGCGTGGCCTTCCACTTCGCCGGCTGCTGCCATCCGGTGCCGGGCGACGCCATCATCGGCCTGGTGCGCACGGGCAAGGGCATCGCCATCCACCGGGTCGAGTGCCGCACCGTGACCCCGGAGGAGATGGGCAGCGCGCTGACGCTCGGCTGGAACGGACAGCTGAACGGGGCCACCGCACCGGCACGGCTCACGGTCATGGCCACCAACCGGCCAGGCGCGCTCGGCACCATCAGCACGCTGATCGGCAAGCAGGGCGGCAACATCACCGACGTGCGGATGAACCGCAAGGACGACCAGCTGTTCGAGATCACCCTGGATGTCGAGGTCCAGTCGCGCGAGCAGCTGGACCAGATCCAGGCGGCCCTGCGCTCCAGCTCGATCGTCAACGGCGTCGAGCGGCTGCTGCTCGGCTGACCAATTCGGAGGCTCGCCCCCGATCCCGACGAACCGCCCTCAGGCGGCCCGGGCGAGATCCAGCGTGGCCCAGACCTCGACCATTGCCGCCACCAGCTGGTCGACCAGCTCGTCGTCATGGTGCGGCGAGGGCGTGATGCGCAGCCGCTCGGTGCCCTTGGGCACGGTCGGGTAGTTGATCGGCTGGATATAGATGCCATGCCGCTCGAGGAGCAGGTCGCTGGCCTGCTTGCAGCGGACCGGGTCGCCGACGAACACCGGCACGATATGGGACGGGTTGGCCATCACCGGGATGCCGGCGGCGGCAAGCCGACTGGCCACGGTCCGCGCGCGCTCCTGATGGCGCAAGCGCTCCGCGTCGCTGGACTTCAGGTGCCGGACACTGGCGAGAGCTGCCCCAGTCACGGCCGGCGGCAGCGAGGTCGTGAAGATGAAGCCGGACGCATAGGAGCGGATCGCGTCGACCAGGGCCGCGGAGCCGGCGATATAGCCGCCCAGCGCGCCGAATGCCTTGGCAAGGGTGCCCTGGATCACCGTCACCCGGTGCTGCTCACCCAGCATCTGGGCGATCCCGCCGCCCCTCGGACCGTACATGCCGACCGCATGCACCTCGTCCAGATAGGTCATGGCACCGTAGCGTTCGGCCAGGTCCAGGATCTCGCGGACCTTCCCGAAGCTGCCGTCCATCGAATAGACGCCCTCGAAGGCGATCAGCTTCGGCCGTTCCGGCGCAGTCTCGGCCAGCATCTGTTCCAGATGGGCCACGTCGTTGTGCCGGAAGATGCGCTTGGGTGCCCGGCCATGGGAGATGCCCGCGATCATGGAGGCGTGGTTCTTCTCGTCGCTGAACACCACGCAGTCGGGCAGGAGCTTCGCCAGGGTGGAGAGTGCCGCCTCGTTGGCGACATAGCCGGAGGTGAACACCAGGGCTGCCGGCTTGCCGTGCAGGTCGGCCAGCTCGCGCTCCAGCGCCACGTGCAGGTGGTTGGAGCCGCTGATGTTGCGGGTCCCCCCGGCACCGGTGCCGTGCCGGGCGACCGCTGCCTGGCCGGCCTCGACCACGCGCGGGTCGGTGCCCATGCCCAGATAGTCGTTGGAGCACCAGATCACCACCGGGCGCGGGCCATCCGACGTGTGCCGCAGTGCCCGGGGAAAGGATCCGACCTGACGCTCCAGATCACAGAACACCCGGTAGCGACCCTCAGCGCGCACGGCCGTGACCGCCTCGCGGAAGATGCGCTCGTAATCCATCAAACTTGTCCCGGCTCGGTTGCAACGACTGCTGGTCGGCGGAATGTCGGTCCACGCGGGCCAAGCATCCAGCAATACAACACGATCTCGGCCAGGATGTCGCGGGTGAAGCGGCTCAGGCGGCCGATTCAGGCCGCCTGAGCATACGGGAACGCACCACCGCGGCGAGCCAGGCTCGCCTCCAGCCGGACCCGGTCGAAGGCGTCGTCGTGCAGGAACACGACGCCGCCGGTCTCGAAGCCGTTGAACCGGGTCTTCAACGCGTTGCTGTAGGCACCCATCTGGCCGACCTCGATCCAGTCGCCCTCATCCATGTCGGCCGGCAGGAGATGCGGGCCCGGCATGGAATCGATGCTGTCACAGGTCGGCCCGAACAGGTCATAGGGAATGAGCGGCGCGTCGCCGTAGCGGCCGTTCACCCGGATGGCGCGCAGCGGGAACTGCGGGCCGATCCACTTCAGCTCTGCCAGATTGCCGTACACGCCATCGTTCAGGTAGAGCGAGGCGCCGCGGCGCAACTCGACGCGCGCGAACACCGAGGCACCGTCGGCAACCAGGGCGCGTCCAGGCTCGCACTGCAAGGGCGTGCCCGCCAGCCCGTACTGGCGGAGCGCCGCCTTGATCGTCGCCACGAACACGTCGAAGCCCGGCTCGTCGCCCCGGTAGCGGCCGGGAAACCCGCCGCCCACGTCGATCATGTCGACCGCACCGACCTCCGCCACCACCTGGCCGCACAGCGCGATCGCCCGGTGGAACGCCATCGGGTCCAGGCACTGCGAGCCGACATGGAAGGTGATGCCGACGCTGCGCGCGAACGCCCGACAGGCGCGCACCAGGGCTGGCGCCTCCTGGACATCGCAGCCGAACTTGCCGGTGAGCGTGAGCACAGCCCCCTCGCCCGGCACGGCCAGCCGCACGAACAGGTCGAGGTCCTTGGCCCGGTTGGTCACCTGGACGATCTTGGCCAGTTCCTCCTCGTGGTCGAGGACGAAGCTGCGCACGCCGTGCTCGAAATAAGCCTCGGCGATCGCCTCCGGAGACTTCACCGGATGCATGAAGTGGCAGACCGCGCCGGGAAACCGGCGGCGGATCTGGCGAACTTCGCCAATCGAGGCAGTGTCGAAGTGACGGATTCCGCCCTTCCACAAAGCATCGAGAACGGGATCCGCGTCGTTGCACTTCACGGCGTACAGTACGTCCCCCGGAAAGCGGGAGATCATCTGCCGCGCCGTACGCTCGACGACGTGGGGTCGGACACCGACAATAGGATGGGAGCCGAGGTGATGGGTAAGCAACGCCTCGGCGCTGCCGTAGCTAGGGGTCATTTCCAACCTTCCGAGAGACCACCAAGGGTCCAGGGCTGATCAGAAAGCCGCCGCCGCGCGCGCCGCAGTGCATGGGCTTCTTTTCGTCGGCCGGTAGATAGGGTCAGGGTCCCCGCGAAGCAAGGGATAATTACCCCCCTTTTCAACCGAGCTTAAGCGTGTGGACCCGGCGCAAGGGTGAGCAGATCGCCGATTCGCAGGCGGGGAGCGGGCTCGTCGCCCAGGATCGGCACCAGGTTCCAGCCGAACAGCGGGTGCCCGGCGTTATCCGAGTGCATGCGACGCAGGGTGCGCAGCGGCTCCTCGCCCAGTCGCTCGCCGCTGGCCTGATCCGTCGTGGTCACGATGCAGCGCTCGCAGGGGCTGACCAGCCGGAAGACCGTCGTTCCGGCGCACAGCCAGGGTGCCTCGTCCTCCGCCCAGGGCGGCAGGCCGTTCACGACCAGGTTCGGGCGGAAGCGCGCCATCGGCACGGGCTCCGCCCCTGCTTCGGCGAGATGGTCATTGAGCCGTGCCAGGGAGGAGGTGCTGGCCAGGAGCAGCGGGAAGCCGTCGGCAAAGCCGGTGCGGGCACCTGGCGGCGATATGGCGGGATCGCAGGGGCGCAACGCCTCGGGCGCGAAGCGGACCAGACGCACGGCACGGCCGAGAAATTCGGAAAGCAGCCGGTCCGTCACCGGGGATTGGGGGATCGCCGGCAGTTGCTGGCCCCAGACCGTGACGTCCAGCCGCTCGTCGTCGCGATCGGCCGGTAGGACCGGGTGGCGCTGCCCGTCCAGGACGAGCACGAGCCGGCCGTCCTCGAGCGCGGTACCGACCCGTGCCAGTGCGGGGAGTTCGCGCTGGGTGAGAAACCGGCCGCTCGGCCGCACCACCATCCAGCGCCGGTCATGGGCCAGTCCCATCGGCTCGACCGTAGCCACCTCCAGCGGGATGCCGCGGCAGCCCTTGACCGGGTAGGTCCACAGTTCGGCGATCCGCCCCGTGTGCATCAGCCGATCCTCGTCGCCGCCAGCGCCGCCTCGTCGAGCTGCACGCCCAGGCCCGGCGCCTCACCCAGCTCGATGCAGCCATCCGCATCCGCCTCCACGGGTGCCACCAGGCCGTGGTCGCGCCTGGCGGTGGTCCATTCCGGCGGGTCATAAGGGAATTCCAGCGGCAGCATCGGCCCCAGGCCCGCCACCAGATGGGCGTTGGCGAGCAGGCCGATGCCGTTGCCCCAGGTGTGCGGCGTGAAGGCGATCCCGGCGGCGCGCGCCTCACGGAACAGCTCGCTCAGGCCGGAGATGCCCCCGCCGCACACCGCATCGGTCTGCAGGACGTCGACGCAGCCCTCCCGGATCCAGCTGCGCATGCTCTCCATGTCGCGGGCGAGCTCGCCGCCGGCGATCCGGATCGGCGTGGCGTCGCGCAGCGCCTTCATGCCGGCGATATCGGCGCGGTGCAGCGGCTCCTCCAGCCAGAACACGCCGAGCGGCTCCAGCGCCCGCGCCACGGCGAGCGCATCCTTGAGCGTCCAGGACGGGCTGGCGTCCCAGGGCATCCGCCAGCCCTGGTTGCAGTCGACCATCAGCTCCATGCTGCCGCCCACCGCGGCACGGATGGCCTCGATCTTGGCCACGTCGCGGTGCCAGTCCCGTTCGTGGAAGCGGATCTTCATCCAGCGAAAGCCGCGCTCCGCGAACGCTTCCGCCTGCGCCGCCATCGCCTTCGGCTCGCGCAGCGTGCCCGACGACGCATAGCAGGGCACCCGGCCGGACGTGCCGCCCAAGAGGCGCCAGACCGGCTGGCCGGTGATCTGGCCGAACAGGTCCCAAAGGGCGATGTCGAGCGGCCAGAGCCGGCCATAGAAGAAGGACAGGTTGTCGATGATCTTGTAATGCCGGCCGAGCGCACGCGCGTCCTTGCCGATGAACAGCTGCTCGTTGCCGCGCAGGCCGGGCATCGGGTCGCCGGCCCCCACCCCGGTCAGGCCACTCTCGGTGGTGACGCGGACCAGATCGACCACGAAGCGGCGTCGGGGCACCGGGTCCCAGGAGGCCCGGAAGGGCGGGTCCAGATCGATCGCGTGATGCGAAAGCTCGATCTTGGCGATTTTCATCCAGGGTTGCTCCCACCATGTCCCTTGCGGCGCCTCACGTCGCCCGGATAGCACGGGAGGCAGGTGGTGGCGGAGAGCATTGCATGGCGACCAGCTTCGGGCTCGAGCGGGGAACCCCCATCGCCTATGGCGAGGACCGGGCCCTGGCCCTGGCCGACGACGTCACGGCCCTGGTCGGCCCCGCCGCCCGGATCCTGCTGGTCGCGGACCGGGCGATCGCCACGCTGGACCGGGTGGTCGCGATGCGCGAGCGCCTGGCGATGGCCGGCCATCAGGCCGTGATGTACGCAGAGATCACCGGCGACCCCGACGTCGCGCGAGTCGAGGCGGCGGCCGCTGCCGGTCGGTCTGCCCGCGCGCAGCTGGTCATCGCGGTCGGCGGCGGCTCGGCGATCGACGCCGGCAAGCTCGCCGCCGTGATGGTCCTGGGCGAGGCGCCGCTGGATGCCTATGCGCTGTGCGCGACGCCGCTTCCGGCCCGCCCTCTGCCGATCATCGCCCTGCCGACCACGGCCGGCACCGGTGCCGAGGTCACCCGGACGGCGGTGTTCACCAACAGCCATGGCCACAAGGTCTGGGCCTGGGGCGAGGAGCTGCGCCCGGCACTGGCCGTGCTCGACCCGGTCCTGTCGGTGACCCTGCCGCAGCAGCTCACCGCCTGGACCGGGCTGGACGCCCTGGTCCATGCCATCGAGGCGGCCACCAACCGGCGGGCCAATCCGCTGGTGTCGGCCTCGGCCCTACATGCCATCCGCCTGGTCGCCCGCCATCTCGGCACGGCACTCGACGAGCCCGGCAACCTCGACGCGCGCGGCGGGATGCTGGTGGCGGCAGCGCTGGCCGGCAGCGCCATCGACAATGCCGGCACCGGTATCGCCCATGCGCTGGGCCACGCCATGGGCTCGCTCGCCCATGTCCATCACGGCCGGGCCGTGGCCCTGGCGCTGGCGGCGGCCCTGGAGGCCAACCAGGAGGCGGCGCCGCGCGCCCATGCCGAGGTGGCGGCAGCGATGGGTGTCCTGCCCAAGGATTTGGTCGCAACCTACGACCGGCTGCTGGACGAGGTCGAGGTCGGCCGGGACCTGGCCGACGTGGGACTGGGTCCGGAGCGGGCCGACGAGCTGTTCGCCACCACCCTGGCCCCGGAGAACCTGCCGATGCTCCAGGCGAACTGCCGGCACTTCACCGAGGAGGAGCTGCGCGAGCTGGTGGCGACGATGCTGGCAGGCTGACGGCCGGCAGAGGGCAGACGGAGTGCGGCATTCCCGGGTTCGTTTCGCACCCGTCATGTTCCTCCGGAGTCACTGTAGATACACCGGTGAAGCAGTGGATCGCGGTCATCCCGGTGGTCATCGATGGTCTTGCGCCGATCTTGTTCATGGTTGACGGCGCACCAGTTGGCATCCGCAGGGAGGCTGCGGATCGGGCGGTTCTCTATAGGACTGCAGCTACGCGCTCCAGGACCCAGAACACGCTGAGCGAGCCGATGCCATAGGCGGCGATTGCCTGGCCCGATCCGAGGCCGGGGAGACGCAGCAACCTCCGGAACATGAGGTAGCCGGCGACAAGCAGGCCACAAAAGACCAGCTGGCCCACCTCGATGCCGAGGTTGAAGGACAGCAGTGCCAGGGGAATCTCCCCGGTGGGCAGGCCGATCTCCGAGAGGGCCCCGGCGAAGCCCAGCCCGTGCAGAAGGCCGAACCCGAATGCCAGCATCCAGGGAAAGCGCCGCATCAGGGTCGGGGACCCGTCGTTGCCACGGACGACCTCCAGCGCCAAGAACAGGATGCTGACCGCGATCAGCATCTCGACCGGTGCCGGCGGGAAGTCGACAAAGCCCAGGACGGCCAGCGACAGGGTTACGCTGTGCCCCGCCGTGAATGACGTGACGGTTGCGATGAGCTGACGCCCGTTCGCTGCCAGCAGCATCAGGCCCAGCACGAACACGAGGTGGTCCAAGCCACCCAGAATATGGTGGAAGCCGAACAGAGAGTAGCTTTTCGCCACGTCGAGCATCGATTGACGCGCCGGCACGGCGAAGGCCGGCTGATCGGGGTTGAGCACGCCGCTCAGCACGCGCCCGTCCGCCAGGGCCACCCGCACGACGACGCTGGCCTTGCTTGCCGCGACCCCACTCACTTCGATGAGGCTGCCCTCCAGGGACTCACGACACGCAATCTCCCAGCGCTGAACGACCGCGATCCCGACCGTCTCCGTCCCGGGATCGCCGATCGACTGGCAGTGCTCCGGCAGCACCGGCCGCAGTTCCTCGCCCAGAACCTTCACCACCGGAGTCTTCCAGCGCACCTCCGCCTGTCCTGGCTCATGCTCGACGATCTCGAGCAGGGAGGGGCCCATCGGGTGGGCACGGGCGCCGGTGACGCCGATCAGGATGCCCCAGGTGAGCAGAGCCAGGATGAACAGGCATGTTCTAGCCACCGGCAGCCTCGCCGGCCTGCATGTGGTCGGCAGCGCTTTGCGTAGTCTCGATCTCGATCAGGTACTCCGCACGCATCTGCTCCATCGAATCCTGCATGCGTTGCTCCCGGCGCTCGGCCAAGATCGCTGCACGCAACGGCCCTTCGATCTGGGCCAGAGGCGGCAACTCCGCCGGCTCGACCGCCTCGATCCAGATCAGGTGCCAGCCATAGGCGGAGCGGACCGGGCCCGCCCATTCGCCGGGCGCCATGCCTGCCATCGACTGAACGAAGGATCCGCCCAGCATCTGCCCGATGGCGTCGTGCGTTTGTCGCTGGAACCGGTAGCCCAGCAGGAAGGGATCGCCGAACGCGTCCGATCGGTCGGGCGTGACGTGGCGGTCGCGAAGCTCGCCCAACAGCCGCCTCGCGTCCGCTTCGGCCGCCGCACCGCGTTCGTCCGCGCTCAGATAGACATGGGTCAGGCTCACCCGGGCAGGCGTGGTGAATGCCTCCGCGTGCTGCTCCAGATAGGCCTGGAGCGCGGCCTGATCGGGCGGGACCTCGTCGGCCAGCGGGACGTTCTCGGCCACCAGCCGCATGGTCGTCGCGAGCTGCCGGCGCACCACGAGATCTGAATGATGAAGGCCCAGCCCCAACGCAGCCTGGTACAGGGCCTCCTCGTCCATGTCCGGATCCTCGGCGACGAAGCCGCCAATCTGGATCAGGCGCTGGCGCACGCTCTCATTGTCCCGATCGAGCCCGATAGCCAGCGCCTGCCGATAAAGCACCTCGTCGTCCACGGCCGCGTCGACGGCGGCCTGCAAGTCCTCCGGGCTCGGCGGAAAGCCATACTGCATGGTCATGTCCTGCCGGAGCTGCTCGACCTGACGGGCGGAGAAGACGATCCGTTCAACCGGGGCCGACGCGGCTGCATCCACCTCCTGCTGCTGCCATGCTGCATCGGCCAGGTACAAAAGCCCGCCGATCACGCAAAAATGCAACAGCGGTGCCCGACCGAGCCGCGCCAGCACACGCGGTGGAGCTTTCATGGCGTGGCGACCGGTGTGTACCAGATCGGCGACGTCCACGCCCGCTCCTGGATGGTCCGCTCCATGAACGGGTCGTTGTTCTCGGTCAGGCAGCAATTGTCGAACGGCGTCTCACCAGCGGCGATCTCCCCCCTGGCCTGCGCCTTGGCATTGGCGGCACGGGCCTGCTGCTGGCATAGCTTGGGCTTGGCGAACGGATCGACCCCGGCCGACTTGCACTGCAGCGTACTCCAGCGGCAGGTCGGATTCTCCAGGACGCGCGCATAATAGAAGGCCGGCTGCGTCGGATCGAAGCTGCTGTCCTCCCACACCGTGCAAAGGCCGTTGAATCCGCCGGGCAACGGCTTGCAGGTCCGGGTGTCCACCCCCGATGGACGGGCGGTCGGGCTGCCGGCGATGTCCATCACGCGCTCGTGGGTCTGGCCCTTCGCATCGACCCAGCCCTTGATCATCTGGATGCGCTGCAGGGAGGCGCTGTCCGGGTCGCGCATCGCCGAGACCAGGAAGCGCGGCTTTGCGTTCTTCTTCAGCGGCGGCAGGTCGGCGCCCATCGGCACGCCCTGCGCATAGGCGACCTCGATCTGGTCGCGCTGCCGGCAGAGCGGCCGGCCTTCCACCTGATAGTCCCAGCCGCCAAAGAAGCGGACCACCGGCCGGGTGCCGCTGGTGCCATAGGCTTCCTTGCGGCGCATCGCGGCGAAGATCGAATCGCGCGAGTTCTCTTCCGCCCAGACCACGGCCAGGCCGCCGGGCGAGGTCCGGATATGGTCGACCAGCGGCGCCACCGGGGCATCCTCGGTGCCGCCATGGCCCTGGAAGCTCGATTCGACCGTGTTGCCGGGATCGGCGTTATGGCTGTCGGTGCTGCCGATCAGGCCGTACTTGAACGGGTTGGTGCCCTCGTATTCCGGCGCCAGCGCCAGCCCGTCCTTCAGCACGTTGCGTACGAAGTTGCGGGTCGGGAACTCGTCGATCGGCACGGCCGGAGCGCTGGTGTTGAGCTTGTCGGTCAGGAGCTGCTCGAAGGTGCACTGCTCGTCGGTGGTCTGCACGCCCGTGCCGGACAGACGGTCCCAGCGGCACTCAGAGGCGCCCTTGTGCTGGATGATCTCGGTGAGCGGCTCGAAGAAGGCGCGCTCACGCGCCTCGGCCGCGTTGGCGGGATCGGGAAACATCAGCCCGCCGGAAACGTTGGCGTTGTGCGGGATGGTGAGCACGTCGCAGCCGGCCATCCCTTCCAGGCAGTTCTGCCGGAGCTTTTCCCACAGCAGGGTCGGATGGGGGCCGTTGGTGGTGACGTTGCTGATCGGGCTCGCGATGACCTTGTCGTTCCGGAAGATCACGTTGCGGTGCATGTTGGCGTAGCCCGGCTGCGCCGTGTACTCGTAGCCCACGAAGGTCGTGAACCTGCAATCCGAGCTGCGGTCGTAATGGGCCTCGGCAGCATCCTGGATCGCCTGCCAGATCGAGACGGCGGACCGCTCGCAGTCGACGCCGGGCCGGGAGCATAGCGGCTGGAGCGGCCCCGCCTTGTTCGGCCGCAGCAGCGGGTTGAGGGCCCATTCGAGCACGACGGCATCCGGGTTGAACTTCCCGGGGACGATCTGGCCCGTGATCATCTGCCGGCACTCGAACGCGCTCCGGATCGGGGTGCCGCGCGTCGAGCGGGTGCAGAGCTGCATCTCCCCGAACAGTTCCGCATGGTCGGTGACCGCGGCGAAGTCGAGCGGGCGGGCCAGCTGCGCCGTCCTGGTCTGCGGCCGGCCGCCCTTGGCGGAGGCAGCCGGCAGCTTCACCGGGGCGCCCTTGGCGAACGCATAGGCGGCATTCGGATCGCTGCGGACGGAATAGACATAGGCGTCGAAGGAAAAGCTGGTGTGCAGGTGGGTCTCGCCGAAGAACGGCTGCCGCAGCCTTTCATAGGATCGGCAGGCCTCGCGCGCCTCGGTCCGCTCGAACGGTGGTCCAGGGTTGTCGGATGCCAGTACCGGCGCGGCCGGACAAAGCAGCACCACTCCCCAGAGAACGACCCTTCGTGCAACGACCGCCAGATTCATTTTTGTTGCCCTCGGCAACACCGATCGCACGGACGGTGTTGATTTCTTATGGCTTGCCGACACCCGTACACGAGGACAATGAACGCGCATCAGGGGCCCAGTCAATATCAACAGGCTCCTGCCAATACTTCCGGAAAATTAACAATCAAGAAGTGACATTAAGGCAACTTAACGGAGTTCCGGAACCAGCCCTGGTCCGGCAGCTTCCCGGGCTCATCGGAAGCCCATTTGTGGCCAACTGTCGTCAAAGTGCCGGTGGCCCGCTTGCAGGTCGATCAGGCATGTCATGGCAGGAGCGTGCCATGCCCGCTCAATTATGTCGTTTCCGGCTCCAGGCGACGCGGAATGTGCGCGGCTTGAGCCTGCACCGGCCCGATATGGAACACGGCTGGAGAAGGAGCACGCCCGGCGTGCCCGGGGCCAGGAGCGGCCACCCTAGACCCGGGCGACGGTGACCCACGCCGTCATGAGCCGGATCATGCTGTGGCGCCACACGCGATCGGCCAGGACGTTTGCGGACGGTCGGTCAGCCCTGCTTCAGCCACCAGCTGTCCGGCCGGTAGATCCCGAAATGGGCGCCGGGCTCCCAATTGTAGATGCCTTCCGCCGGAAGGTTCATCAGGCCTGGCCGCGCGGCCACCGGCTGCATCACCCCGCCGATCAGGCCGATCGTCCAGACATTGGCGGCATGGTTCTCCAGGATCTGCAGCCAGATGGCCGCCTGGGCCTGCTCGTCCTCGGCAAAGCGCCAGTCCTCGAACAGCTTCATCAGGGCCTGGGCCTCGGGCAGGTCCGGCTTCTCGCCGGCCATGCCCTTGGTCTCCATGTACTGGCCCCATTTCGGCCACTGCGCCTGGTCCTGGGCGGTGGGCACGAACTCGACCGGCGGGTAGTCCGGCTGCGGGATGCCGTTCTCCACGCCGTACCAGATCGTCATGAGCGCTTCGCCCGAGAAGACCCGGTTGCGCAGCACGTCCCGCTGGGACGGCTTCACGTCGATGCCGAAGCCGATCTCCCGCCAGTTGGTCGCGACCAGCTCCAGGACGTCGCTCTGCTCGCTGTCCTCGCCCGCAGTCTCGACCACCAGGCGCAGGTCGCGGCCGTCGGGGAGCTTGCGGAAGCCGGCCGGCCCCATCTTCAGCCCCAGCTCGTCGAGCAGTTCGTTCGCCTTGCCGATATCGAAGCCGGTGTTGGCCGTGCCGAGCTCATCGCGCCACAGCGGGCTTTCCGGCATCACCGTGTTGTTGGACGGCACCGCCAGGCCGAAGAACAGGAACTGGTTGATCGCCTCGCGGTCGATCCCGATGGCCAGCGCCTTGCGGAAGCGCACCTCGCGGAACATCGCCCGCCAGACCGGGTCGGCGGCATGCAGGTTCGGGAACAGTGCCAGATGCGCGCCGCTCGCCTGCTTCCACAGCCGGGTCACCAGGCCGTTGCGCTCCTCGCTCTCCTTCAGGAAGGTATAGTCCTTGAAGAACAGGCCGCGCGCCTGCAGGTCGGTCTCCCCTGCCCCGGTCTTGATCGGGATCAGCTTGCTGTCGACCACCTCCATGACCACCTGGTCGACATAGGGGAGCTGCACACCGTTCTGGTCGACCCGGTGGAAGTACCGGTTGCGCACCGCGACGAAGCGCTCCGATGGCGGCGGGGTCTGCAGCACCCAGGGCTGGACGTCCGGCATCTCCGGATTGTCGATCTTGCTGATGCGGTCCTTGCGGCCGAACAGGTCGCCCCAGTCGCGCGACTTGGTCTTGGCGATCTGCCGGGCGAGCTCGTCGGGCTTCGCGTATTTCTCGTGGAACGGCTTGAGGTAGTGGGCCGGCCGATAGAGATAGATCGGCGCCGCCGCCGCGAGTGCCGGCAGGAAGAACGGGTTGGGCTGCTTCCAGGCATAGCGGACGGTCAGCTCGTCGGGATAGCTCACCTCGGGCGGCTCGCCGTCCATGACCATCTGGACGTCCGGACCAGTGGGCATCAGCGTCTCGTTGTTGGCGACGTCCTCCCAGTAGAACCGGAAATCCTCCGAGGTGAACGGCTGGCCGTCCGACCAGCGATGGCCCCGGCGCAGGCGGAAGGTGAAGATCCGCCCCTCCTCGACCTCGAATGCCTCCAGGAGGTCGGGCACCAGCTGGTAATTCAGGTCGTAGCCCACCAGCCGGGCATAGCCGTAGACGGTGAGCAGCCGCGTGTCGCGTGCCCGCCCGATCAGCGTGCGCAGCGTACCGCCCTGCTGCCCCGGCTGCTCGACCTCCACCACCAGCGGCACCTCGGGTGGTCCGCCGTCGGCCGCGACCGCGCTCCGCCGCGGCAGGAAGCTGCAGCCGGCGGCAAGGGCGGCGGTCTCGATCAGGGTCCGGCGGGTAATCATGGCAGGGGTGCTCCCCGGTACGGCAATGACTTGATCAAATCGTGCTCAGGCGGCGACCTTCGGCTGCTCGGGCAGCATCCGGACCTGATGGCCCGGTTCCACCTCGATCAGACGGGTCGGCCGCTCGCCTACGGTGAATGGTGCCGGCCAGCCGGACGGCCGGCCCGAGCCGCCGGCGAGCAGGGCGCCCAGGTCCAGCGTGCGGTCGGGATCCGGCTCGGGCACGGCGGCCAGCAGCGCGCGGGTATAGGGATGGCGCGGGTTGGCGAACAGCTGGTCGGTCGTGGCGATCTCGACGATCCGCCCGCCGCTCATCACCGCGATCCGGTCGGCCACGTAGCGGACCACCGCCAGGTCGTGGGCGACGAACAGGTAGGTGAGGTCCAGGGCCTGCTGCAGGTCGCGCAGGAGGTTCAGGACCTGGGCCTGCACCGAGACGTCCAGGGCCGAGACCGGCTCGTCGCACAGGAGCAGGTCGGGCTGCAGCGCCAAAGCCCGGGCGATGCCGATGCGCTGGCGCTGCCCGCCGGAAAAGCTGTGCGGGTAGCGGCGCAGGTGGCGATTGCCGTCCAGGCCCACCGCCTCCAGGAGCTGCCGGGCGCGCGCCTCGCGCTCCTTGGCGGTGCCGATGCCGTGGATCACCAGCGGCTCGGCCACGATGTCGAGCACGGTCATGCGCGGGTCGAGCGAGCTGTAGGGGTCCTGGAACACGTACTGGACGTTGCGGCGAAACCGACGCAGCCCGGCCCGGTCGAGCGTGGCGACGTCGACGGCACCCTGCTCACCATGGAAGATGATCTTGCCGCTGTCCGGGGTGAGCCCACGCATGATCATCTTGCTGACCGTGGTCTTGCCCGACCCGCTCTCGCCCACCAGCGCGAAGCTCTCGCCCTTGTTGATGGTGAAGCTGACATCGTCCGCGGCGACGATCTCCAGCCAGGCGCCGCTGAACGGTCCGCCCTTGCGGGCCAGAAAGCGCTTGTTGAGCCCCTGCACCTCCAGGAGCGGCGCACCCCGGGCGGGGCCGCCGCGACTGGCCGGCCGGTGCAGGGCCTGCGCCTGGCCGACATCGATCGCCCGCAGCCCTTTGAGCCGCACCGAACGGTCGGTGGTCAGCCGCGGCACCGCGCCGATCAGGCCCCTGAGATAGGGATGCTGCGGATGGGTCAGCAGTTCGCGTGTCGAGCCCCGCTCCACCACCTTGCCGCGATAGAGCACCACCACCTCGTCGGCGATGTTGGCGACCACGCCCAGGTCGTGGGTGATGAACAGGATCGACATGCCGAGCTCGGCCTGCAGGTCCTTCAGCAGCTTGAGGACCTGGGCCTGGACGGTCACGTCGAGCGCGGTGGTGGGCTCGTCCGCGATCACCAGATCTGGGCGGCACACCAGCGCCATGGCGATCACCGCGCGCTGGCGCAGTCCGCCCGACAGCTCGAACGGATAGGCGGCATAGGCCCGGTCGGGATCGGGAAAGCCCACCAGGCGCAGCATCTCCTTGGTCCGCGCCCGGGCAGCCCCGGCATCCAGCCCCTCGTGCAGGGTCAGCACCTCGTCGATCTGGTTGCCGATCCGGTGCAGGGGCGAGAGCGAGCTCATCGGCTCCTGGAAGATCATCGAGATCCGCTGGCCGCGCAGGGCGCGGCGCTGCGCGCTGTCCTGGGCGAGGCCGGCCAGGTCGACGACCTTCCCGTCGAGGAGAAAGCGCATCGCACCCCGCTCGATCCGCGCCCGCTCCGGCAGGATGCCCAGGATCGCCTGGGAGATCACGGTCTTGCCGGAGCCGCTCTCCCCCACCAGGGCCACGGTCTGGTGGCGCGGCACCACGAACGATGCGCCGCGCACCGCCTCCACCCGCCCCTCGTCGGCCAGGAAGCTCACGAACAGGTCGTCGACCTCGAGCAGTGGGGTGGTCACGCCGCCGCTGGCCCCTGAAATAGCGTGTCACTGGCGCGAAACGTCGCGTCCGCCCGATCTTGGATGAGACCGATCGCCCGGTCGAGAGCCACGAAGCCGGCATCCTCCGTCACGAGATGATGGCTGAGCAGGCCGAGGGGCCCGGTGTGCCGTCCGGCTGCCGCATCGAGCGCTGCGACGATCTCGGCCGCGTCCAGGTGGCGGCGCTCCTCCTGCCAGCGGATCACGTCGACATGGGTGTCGCGCTGGCACAGTTCCGGCACGGCTGGCGGCTGGCGGCGGCCGGCGAAGGTCGACAGGCCGATGAAGCCCAGTTCCGGCAGGCGGGCGCGCAGGCCTGGCTCGATCCGGTTCCAGGGGGGCACCAGCACCGGCACGAACCGGTCGCCGAACCGTTCGGCCAGCATGATCCTCGCGGCCACCAGCCGCCGGTCCAGGTCCAGCCGGTCGACCAGCTCGCATTTGCGCCCGTCCTGGCTGCGATGGTCCTCATGGGCCAGGCCGTGCTGGAGCACCTGCGCCCACGGGCAGGCCAGGATCCGGCGGACCGCCGCCGCCTCCAGCCGTTCGGGCACCACCGCGAGGGCGATCGGTACGGCGCGCGCTTCAGCGATGGCGAGCAGCCGCTCCAGGCGCGGATCGTCCGCCGCCGCATCGTCGTCACGCCACCAGAAGGTCACCGCAGCAGCTCCAGGATCAGCCCGGCACTCGCCGCGGCACCATCGAACGACCAGGCTCGGCTGATCGCGACATCCTGCTCGGCGGCATGCGCGATCGCCAGGGCCAGCTGCCCGGGCGTGAGGCCGGCCTCGTCCAGCAGCACCGCCCGGCCGAGCTCCGCCAGCCGGGCGGCCCGGCGCCACTGCTCGGTCTCGCCGCCGGCGGCATAGGGGACCAGCACCATCGGTGCCGCCGCCATCAGCGCCTCGGCGACCGTGTTGTAGCCGGCCTGGGAGACGGATACGCGACAATGGGCAAGCCGCTCGGGCAGGTCGGGCAGATGGGCATCGACCCGGCCGGACTGCCCGCGCAGGGCAGCGAGCCTTTCCCGCTCCGCATCCTTCAGCGCCGCACCGCCCACGAGCTGCCAGGGCTCCCCGGCCAGCGCCCCGTCGATCCGGCAGACAGCGGCGGCCTTGAGCAACTGGCCGCCGACCCGCCCGCCCCCGGCCGACACCAGGATGCCGCGGCGCACGGGAGCAGGCCGGACCGGCCGGTCCAAGACGAAGCCGGTATATCGGAGCAGTGGGGCCAGCTCGCCGGCAAGGGGAAAGGAGGCGCCCAACGGCAGGAAAGCCGGGTCGCCATGGACCAGGATCCGGTCGTAGCAGGCCAGCGCCAGGTCGCGCATCGCGGCGGACTTTTCCGGCCGGGCCTTCTCGACCAGCACGTCGCGCAGCGAGCAGGCCACGCGGCCGCCACTGCTGTGGACCAGGTCGATCGCCGGCAGCAGTTCCTCGCGGAACGCCCGGCGGCCGAACGGGAACATCTCGGTGACCAGGACGCGCGGCCGGACCTGGCGGACCAGGGCCAGCAGCGCTTCCTTGCGCGCGGTGCGGCCGGCTTCGCCCCACGGCCGGCCGGCAGCGTCGCGCAGGTCGCGGAAGTCCGCGCCCGCACTCACCGGATCGAGCTGGACGAAGCGAACCCCTGGCGGGCAGGCGAACTTGGTGGGCGGCCCGCCGCTGGCTAGGACGGTCGTGACACCCTGACGCGCCAGGGCGGCGGCCACTGCCAGTGCCCGGCGCAGATGGCCGGTGCCGAGCAGATGCTGGGTCCAGATCAGGACGCTCATGCCGCGGCCGGCGCTGCCAGGGGCACGATGCCGACCGTGCCGTTCTCGATCAGGATCGCGTCCGCATGGCCGAACTCGACCGGCGGCGGGCCCTGCATCGTCCAGCCGGTGCGGACCGCCAGCGCCGCCAGCATCAGGCCGCGATGGCCGATCACGACCTTGGCCCCCTCCAGATGGGGCGCCACGCGCACCGCCGCCTCCCGATAGGATTCACCGCCCGGAGCGCGAAAATCCAGGCCCAGCGCCTCGCGTCTGGCCACTTCCCGCGGATCGCCCAGCCGCAGTTCGGCCAGAGAGCGCCCTTCCCAGCCGCCCCAGTCGAGCTCGACCAGGTCCGGCTCCACGGCGGCGGCCAGGCCCAGCAGGGCCGCGGTCGCGGTCGCGCGCAGGAGCGGGCTGGTCTTGACCGGCAGGCCATGAAACCGCCCGGGCAACCGCCAGCCCGCGACCTGCCGGGCACCCGCCTCCGAGAGGGGAATATCCGCGCGACCCTGCAGGCGGCGCTGCTCGTTCCAGCGTGTCGGCCCGTGGCGAATCAGCAGCAGCGTCACCGCTCGCCGGTTTCCTCGCGGCGCACCCGGCGCGCCACCGCCAGATCGAGCGCGGTATCCAGCGCATGGGCGGCAGCCGCCTCGCTGTGGATCCGCTCGACATGGCGGATGCCGGCCTGGCCCATGCTGGCGCGGCGCTCCGGCTCGTCCAGGAGGATCATCATGCTGTTCGCGAACGAGACGGCATCGCCGCCGGTGGCGAGCAGGCCGGTGCGGCGGTGCAGGACCACGTCGGCGACCCCGGTGCCGCGCCCGGCCACCACCGGCAGGCCGGCTGCCTGCGCTTCCAGGAACACGACGCCGTAGGCCTCGTTCAGCGCCGGCCAGACGAACATATCCGAGGCGGCATAGATGGGGGGCAGCCGTTCTTCGGGCAGCGCACCCGCGAACCGGACGCGCTCGGGTTCGAACTGCGCGAATGCCGCGCGGATCCGGGGGGCAGCCGGGCCGTCGCCCACCACCAGGAGCTGCCACGGCCAGGCGGTCAGCCGGGACAGCGCGTCGGCCAGCTGGAGATAGGAACTGCGCTTGGCATCGTCGTCGCGCATCATCGCCACGGTGACCAACCACACCGCGCCCGGATCGAGCCCGAAAGCCTGGGCCACCTCGCTGCGATGGGCAAAGCGCCGGGCGTTCGCCTGGCGGAACGGCACCGTGTCGATGAACGGCGGCAAGCGGCGCACCACGCCCTTGATCCGCGAGCCGGCGGCATGCATGCCGCGCAGGTCGACCTTGGTCATCGGCAAGAGCAGGTCGGCACGCGACAGGGCGCGGATGGAGCCGGCATGGCCGACGGCCCAGCTACCTTCGCCGCGCCGCCGGGCAAAGGAGGGCTCGGCCACCACATAGGGCACGCCCAGCCGCTCCGACACGGTCGGGCCGATCAGGTCGGGTGCCTTGTGGTAGCAGTGATAGGTGAACCAGAGGTCCGGCAGCCAGTCCCGCGCCAGGCGCAGGGACAGGCGGTTGGCGAGGCCGGCCGCGGCGTGAGCCAGACGGAGCTGGTGGAGCTGGTCGCCCGAGCGGTCATAGCTGCGCAGCCGGCATACCACGCGGACCTCGTGACCGAGCCGCTCCAGGACCCGGATGAAGCCGCGGCTCATGCGCCGATCGCCGGAAGGGACCGGATGGTCTGGTGGCTTCATCGGCGCGTAGAACGCGATCCTCAACGTGGTTCCCTTCCGCGCTCGCTGGCGGCGGCGCCGGCATAGGAGTTTCCTTCGCCCAGCGCTGCATCCAGTAGCCCCGCAATACGCTCGATACCACGCCGGGAGTCAAACCCGACGACTGCGTCGCCGCGGGCTGTACGCCCGTAGGCTTGGCGCAGTTCCGGGCTGACCAGCAGTTCCGCAAGTGCTGCGGCCAGCGCTTTCGGGTCGTCCGGAGGCACGAGCCGGCCGTTCACGCCATCTTTGACCAGCTCGGCCACCGAGGCGGCGTGCGTGGACAGGACCGGCAGGCCGCAGGCGGCCGCTTCCACCACC
The DNA here is from genome assembly GCF_035556675.1 of Geminicoccus sp. Lineage (GTDB taxonomy): Bacteria > Pseudomonadota > Alphaproteobacteria > Geminicoccales > Geminicoccaceae > Geminicoccus. The sequence goes on from NZ_DATMFZ010000297.1 coordinate 31,681, forward strand.
ACATTGGGCAGCCCGTCGCGATCACCGTCCTCCGCGACCCGGACCGGCAGCACGAACAGGTCGGCTCGGGCATAGGCTTCCCGCACCCTGGCCGCCGGCTGTGGGCCGGCGAAGCTCACGCGCCGGCCCAGGCCCAGCGACCGCACACGGGCGACGAGTTCCGGCAGGAGCGGCCCGCCGCCCACATGCTCCAGCTGCCAGTGGAGCCCTGGCGGCAGCCCTGCCAGGGCGTCCAGGAGCAGGAACAGGCCCTTCTTCGGCACCGCGCGCGCGATCGTGAGCAGCCGCACCGGGTCGCCGGGATCGCTGCCGTCGCGCGGCGGCCGCTCGGCGGGCGGCGCGAACCGGCGGGGATCGACGCCGTGATGGACCAGATGGACCCGGCCCGGCGGGGCCAGGGCCTGGAGATGGCGAGCGCCGGCCTCGGTGCAGGTGGCGCAGAACCGCGCCTCTGCCAGCTTCTCCGCCTTGTCCCAGGCGGGCGTGGTCCAGATGTCCTTGGCATGGGCCGACACGGCGAACGGCAGGTCGCGCATGAGTGCTGCATAGCGCGCGACCGAGGCAGGCGTGTGCAGGAAGTGGGCGTAGAGCAGTTCCGTGTCCGGCTCCTGCTCGGTCGCCAGCACGCAGGCCTGGCCGAAGCGGCGCACCCGGTTCTCGGTGGGATCGCGGCGATAGTCGGCGAGGTAGCGGCGCAGCGCCAGGGGATAGCCCGGCAGAAGCGTGGCCGCCCGCACCGCAGCGGCCACACGGGCAGGCTCGTCCTCCAGATATTCCGGCAGGTAGCGCACCGGAGCCCGGACCGCCTCGTGAAGATCGTGGACCGCGGGATCGGTCGGATGGCGCAGCGACACGATCGCCAGATCGAAGCCGCACCGCTCCAGCCCCAGCAGTTCCTGGGCGACGAAGGTTTCGGACAGGCGGGGCCAGCCCTTCAGGACGACGGCGATCTTGGGCAGGACGGGTCTCGGTCGTGCGAACGGGTGGATCGGCCGGGAAGGCCATGCGGAACGTAGAGCCACACGGCGCGGCCCGGCCAGCATGCGCTGGCAGGGCCGCGCCGATCAGGCGCTGCGGCGGGCCGTCAGGCTGTGGACGATCGGGTCGCGCTCCAACCAGGGGCGCATGAACTCCTCGATCTGCGGCAGGCCGTCCAGCATCCCGCTGATCCTGGCACCGCCCGGTGCCGGCCAGCCCGGCAGGGCGTGGAGGCAGGCAGCCATGGTCGCGGGATCCCGCCGCCCATCGTCGGGCAGCATACGCAACAGGCCCAGCTGCTCAGCGCGTTCGGCGCGGATCGCCTGCTCCAGCCGCGGCCGGGTGCGCGGCACCACCAGTGCCGGCTTGCCGAAGGACAGGATCTCGCAGAACGTGTTGTAGCCGCCCATCGCGACCACGCCGAGCGCCCGGTCGAACAGCGGCTCGGTGCGCGCCGCGAAGGTCAGCATGGTCACATCGGGCAGGTGCTGGGCGCGCTCCAGGAAGGCCGCGCGCCGCTCGCGATGCATGAAGGGCCCGAGCAGCACGACGGCCGGATGCGGCAGGCCGGGGTCGGCCTCGTAGGCGGAGAGCACCCAGTCGATCAGTTCCTCGCCGTCGCCGCCGCCGCCGGTGGTGACCAGAATATAGGGCCGGTCCGGCAGCTCGATGGCCGGCTCCAGGCCCGCGGTCTCGGAGACGTGGCGGCGCAGGTAGCCGGTGAAGCGGGTCTTGGCGGCCAGCCCGGCCCAGTCGTGGTGCTGGCCCAGCGGGTCGCTCATCTCCGGCGTCCCGTACACCCAGATCTCGTCATAGAGCGAGCGCAGGGCCGGCAGCACGTTCTTGCGCCGCCACTCCTCCTCCAGGCTGGCCGGGTCGTCCATCACGTCGCGCAGGCCCAGCACCAGCCTGGTACCCCGCTCCTTCAGCAGACGCAGGGTGTGCTCGACCTCACCGCGCAGGCCCAGCGGCTCCTTGTCGACCAGGAACACGTCGGGGTCGAAGATCGCCGCGGCATGCTCGATGATCGAGCGGCGCATCTCCAGCGTCTTCTCCAGGTCGATGTGCAGCCCCAGCGGTGTATAGTCGCCGTTGCGCAGCTTGATGACGCCGGGGATGCGGATGAAGTCGACGCGGGTCTTGAAGTCGAAGCTACCGATGATCGGCGAGCCGGACAGGATCAGGACCGACAGGTCCTTGAATCGTTCGACCAGATGGTGCGCGATGGTCCGGCAGCGCCGCAGGTGGCCCAGGCCGAAGCTGTCGTGGCTGTAGATCAGGAGGCGGGCGTGCTCGGTCATGCGGCTCTGATCCATGGGCGGCCGGCGGCGGAAGATGGCAGATCCCGGGCGCGGCGGATACCGGCGATCCGCAGGAGGCTTTGCGGACCTTCAGACGACGATGAAGGTTGGTGATAGTGATAAACGGACAGCAGAGAGCGAGACCTCGAGACGGATGGGGCTAAGGCAGATTGCCATCCCGAGAGCGGCGGGTTCAAGCCATCCGTAGGAACTTGTCCACCCACCTGGCCCTCTGGCTCATCACGTGGGGCGCCCGGCCACCTCTTTCGACAGGGCGCCGACAGATCTTGATTTGCGGCTGCCGGCGCCAGCCTCCTCTACCTGCCGCCCTACTCGCCCGACCTCAACCCGATCGAGCAGGTCTTCGCCAAGCTCAAGACGCTCCTGCGTCAGGCCGCCGCCGGACCCGCGAGACCCTCCGGAGCACCATCGGCCATCTGCTCGCTACCTTCACCCCGACCGAGTGCGCCAGCCGTCTCACTAATACCAGGTATGGATCCAAATAAATCTAAAATGATCTGATGCATACGGCTTGAAATTGGTTACTGACGACTTGAGCCATGACTGTGATTTTCGCCAGTTCCTACTGAAACACCCAAGCACGCCGAGTCCATAGCCAAGAATGTGTCCAAGCCTCTCGATCCACATCATCCCACAAGAAGAACTGCGATTTCATGCCGCAGCAACGTCAAAGCTTCATTAAGCATTGAAATATAGGATTGTTTTCCAAATAATCTTTCGATGCTTCTTCGTTAGCATTAGCGGCACATTGCTTGATTTTGTCCCAGGCACTCTCGTCGAGCGGCTCCACTTTACCTCGAAGCAATCCCATAAAAAAAATTTTGCCTGTTGCTGGAGAGACCTAGATTATACACAGCCTCTTCCCTGGAATCTGCATAACACGCGTCCATTCTTGCTTCATCTGCCGCTTAGGCAGATGGAATCGACGCAACCTGGAACAGCAACAGCGCTAGCATCA